>NZ_JAFEJR010000014.1:0-89191 GCF_018555335.1 Bifidobacterium sp. SO1
TGTTCATCAGGCGCTTGCTGGTTGCTTGTTTATCTTGGTCGAAAACATCCTACCCAGGAAGCGCTCTTCTCTTACTCCCTCAACGGCTCAACGACGAACCCACACCCACGAAAACAACACAAGCGCCTTATTTGTCATTCGAAGATAACGGTGGCATGACGATATCCACGTTCCAGCTGCCATCATCAGTGGTTACGTCGAATGTTCCGGACATGGATTCGATGACGGTTCGGTATCGATCGAGACCGCTGCCTAGCCCGATCTGAGTCTCGTTGTTTTTTCTCGCGTCGCTTGCCGAGATGATGACGTGCCGTTGATCGAAGGAGATCGTGACGGCGTACCAGGCGTCGGGGTCGGCGTGCTTGGCGATGTTCGCGTAGAGTTCGTTGATCAGCCCCTCGAGGAGGTCGAGGATGTCATCCTCCAGGGGATGATCGAATGTCCCTAGGATGCCGTCGCCTTGGAAACCGAGGCTTTTGAGTCGTCGCTGCTGTGTCTGGATGATGTCTTCGAGTTGTTCCCGTTGCTGTTCGGCTTTCCTGCCGGCCATGTCTTCGTTTGTCTGGCCGACATGGGCGATGCCGTCCGATTCGTCGGCATGTTCGAGTTGCCGTATCACTTGGTGGGTATGGTCGAGCGCGGTTTCGGCGATGGTGCGTAGATCGTCGAGTTGTCGTTGATATTGGCTCCGGTCGCCAGTCAGGTCGTCATGGCTTGCCTGGTCGATGCGCAGGATCATGTAGGCGAGATCGTTGCTGATGGTGTCGTGCAGGTGTCGTGCCGTGCGTTCTCGATCAAGCCGTTGTCTGAGCGCCGCGGTCGCCTGTCGTCGGGCGAGCAGCAGGTTGAGACCGAGCCCCAGTGACAACGGGCATAGGCACATGACGATCATGCCGACGATGTTCGATGCGGTGAGGTTGTTCTGCGTGTTGCTCACGGCGAGGGCGGCGAAGGCGGCCAGCGCGGAAGCGGCGCCGAGGCGGGGTTTGACGAACGAGAGCACCGCGATGGACGTCAGTGCGGCGATCATGATGGTCGTCAATGGCGAGAACAGCCACAGCAATGCGTATCCGGAGACCACAAACAACAGGCAGGAGACCCATGTCGGCGCCACTCCGAGCAAGGCGCACAGGATGGCGACAAGCAGCGATATGCGTATGGTCGACCATGACAGCAGGTTCTGGGATGAGTACACGCCCATCTCGATGGGGATCGCCGCCGCGAGGACCAGTCCCTCCGCCAGTATGGCCGGATGGCGTATGCGGCTCAAAGCAGATCGTATCGAGCGCATATGGCGAGGGCCTCCTTGCGGTCGGCTGCGTGGAGTTTGCGGCATGCCCGGTTGACATAGGTGAAGACGCTTCCCCTGCCCACGTTCAGGAGCGCGGCTATCTCGTCGGTGGACGACCCGTGCGCGTAGAGCCGCAGCACATCCCGCTCCCTGGGGGACAACGACGGCTTGTCGGTTTCCGGCAACTGCGTTCCGGTAGCGCGTTCGTCGTTGAGTCTCCGATGGGCCTCCCGCGCGGTGGGGAATCCGGTGTCGGCAACGGGTTCGCCCTGCGCCGCGCATCGTATGGCCTGCGGAAGCTCCCTGACGATGCGGTCCTTGGCCAGCAGGCATTGCGCGCCCGCCTCGATCGCGTCCTGACGGTACGAAGCAAGGTCATAGGATGTGACGCATACCAGGCCGATTGTCGGGGTGCGCCGGCGGATTCTCATGCAGATGTCCGCGCCGGTGATGCCTCCCAATGCCATGTCGACGATCAGCACGTCGGGTTGCGTGCCGCGTGTCATGCAGCGTTGCAATGCCGACGCCGGTGACGTGGTGCTCCAGATGACATGGAACCGCGGGGAAAGACGGCTTGTCATCATGGCTATGGCGTTGAGGGCGAGCGAATCGTTGTCCAGAACCCCGACGGTTATGGTCCGCGATCCCGATGTGTCTGTCATGGCATCCATCGTATGCGCGTCCCATACCCGTCGCCGTATCGTTGTCATGCGCGCGCATGACAATCCTTTGCTTCCGGGCCGCCGTCTGTGGGCTAATGGTTGGTGACAGTTGTGCAATCGTCCGAAGGAGCATGATGATGAAACCGAGAACACGACACAAGGCCGCCATGCTGATTGCGGCGATGCTGCTGTCCGGCTGCGGGACGACCTCGAACGGCGGCGCCTCGGACAACGGCGGCATGCTGACCTGGCAGCAGGCGAACGAGGAATACAAGGCGACCGTCGAGGACTTTCCTTTTACGCTGATGAACGGCGACGAGTTCCCCGCGAACATGCCCAAGACGCAGTCTTCGTCCTCGTTGTATGCCAAAGGCAGCGGAGAGGGGCAGGCGTACTCCTACTGGCAGTGCTCGGTGGAACGCGACATCCTCGACAACAGCCAGACCAGCCCGGAGACGGCCCGTGAATCCCTCAAACAGCTGCGCAAACTACTGGACACCGACTGGTTCAAGAACTACTACGAGGACAAGGACGGCATAGTCGAGAACGACGTGATCGGCAAGTCCGAGCTCGGCGATTATTCGACCATGCGGGACTTCTACAACACGGACTGCACATGGTACCGTCAGGAGAACGGACTGGCGCAATGAACGTGCCTGCCTTCTCCAAGCGTTTATTGGCGTGCATCGCGGCCGCGGTGATGTGCGTGACCGTGACGGCCTGCTCGTCATCGCAGACGTCATCGTCCGACGCATCCTCCACGGCAGGGCAATCGGTGTCTACGGTCGAGGTGCGCAAGGGCGGCATCACGCCATTGGCCTCATCCTCCACCAGCGTGCAGGTGGCTTCGGTGTTCTCGCTCGCCGCTCCGGCGAAAGGCTGGTTCCATTCCACGGCCGAGCAGGGATCATACGCTCATGCGGGCGACGTGCTGGGCACCATCGGCGACCAGAAGATCACAACCCCGGTCGATGGCGTGATCGAAACAATCGCACAGGACAACGACGTGGCCGCGAACTATCCGCTGTTCTCGATACGATACGGCGGCATGAGCGCCAATGTGGACGCGACCGCGCTGCTGACGACCGTAGGCTCGGACCAGACGCTCACCGGCCGGTTCCAGATCACCGACGCGCAGGGGCCCACGGATTGCGCGGCGGTAGTGGACGACGGCATTGCTATGTCAACCTCATCGGGAGAAGCCGCAGCCGGATCGACGACCGCGCAAGGTGTCGCATCGACGCGCACTATGCAATGCCTGTTCCCAAAGAACGTGCAGGCACGCCCCGGGCAGAACGCCACCGTGGTGCTGACCGCGACCGCAATCGAGGACGCGCTGATCCTGCCCGTCACCGCGGTGGCCGGCAGACTCGGCTCCGGCCAGGTCAGCAGGCGCGACGGCGATTCGTTCACCGCCGTGAACGTGAAGCTGGGTGCGTCGGACGGCACTTCGATCATCATCCTCGACGGTCTCAAGGAAGGCGACGTGGTGTCCTCGACGGCCCCGAACCTTGCTCCCGGAGCGCAATCATGAATGACACGCCACTCATCCGGGTGGATCACCTGAGCGCCGAAGTGCGATTGCCCGATGGCGGCAGGCTCACGACGGTGAACAACGTGAGCGCGTCTTTCGAGCGCGGCACGTCCACCGCCATCGTCGGGAAATCAGGGTCCGGCAAAACCAGCCTCGCCTCCATCATCGGCCTGCTTAACAACGACTACAGCGGGACGCTCTCCTATGATGGACGGGACTGCGCCGCGTGGAGCGACGCCGACCGGTCGCACTTCCGTTGCCGGCATATCGGGTTCGTGTTCCAGAACTACTCCCTCATCCCGCATCTGAGCGCGTGGGAGAACGTGGCCCTCCCGTTGCAGTACCGGGGAGGGACTCCCATGCGGACGATCAGGAGACGGACCGTGCGCATGCTGCATGCCGTCGGACTTGCGGAGCGCGCGGACAGCATGCCGTCGCGCCTGTCGGGAGGCGAACAGCAGCGCGTGGCCATCGCCCGCGCGCTGGCGACCGATCCCGACCTGCTGATCTGTGACGAGCCGACCGGCGCGCTCGACACCGAAACCGGTGATATGGTCGCCGCCATACTGTTCCGACAGGTTCAAGAACTCGGGGTCACACTCATCCTCGTCACGCACGACCCGCAACTCGCCGCCCGATGCGAACGCCGGCTGACAATCGACAGGGGGAAACTCTCATGATCCGCATGATCGTCAAGGACCTGCGCATCAACCCGCTGCGCACCAGCCTCACCGCCCTATCGATGCTCATCGGCATCGTCGCGCTCATCGCCGGCGTCCTCGTCGGCACACTCGGCCGCGACTACCTCGAAGCGGTCAACGCGCGCCTGAGCGGCAGGACACCCACCTACAGCGCCATCATCGACGTGCGGTCACTAGCCGATGCGCGGACCACCACGACCTTGCAGGAACGCCTCGCGACTTTCAGGCCGGGAACCGCATCCGCGCAGTACCATCTCAACGACCTCGCCGTATGGGCATCGTCCGGCGTCAGCATGGAGATACGTCACGTCACCATCGTCGTCACCGACGCCGAACGGATGGGAGTCATGCCTGCACCCATCATCGGCGCATGGCTGACCGGGGCGAACGAACCCGCCACGCTGGAAACCGTGGTCAATGAAAGCGCCCGCCAATACGTGCATGACGGCACCGTGACGCTCGCCCGGACCGGCAACCCGCAGCAGGTGCCGGCACGGGTGGACGGCGTCGTCGCCGACGGGGCGGACGAACCCGTCATCTACATCAACGCGATCACATTGCAACGCTACTGGCCCCAGGCCTGGGCCCCGGATGGTCTGACCATCCTCGTCCACCCCGACGAGGGCGTGGACGACCAACATGCCAAAACCGCGTTGGATGATCTGCTGTCCGACGTCGGCATCGGCAGCGTATCATCATGGAACCGCTCCGACAACGCCGGCGACTACGAGCAGGTCATCGGATTCCTCCAACTCGGCGTCATCGTCACCGCGATACTGCTGCTGGCGGTATCCGCCATCGGCATGATCAACATCGGATTGGCCGGCATCGAGCAACGCTCGCACGAACTGCTCATCCGCCGCGCACTGGGAGCGACCAGAGTCAACATAGCCATACAGGTCATCGGCTCATCCGTGCTGCTCAGCCTCATCATCGCATTCGCGGCGGTGCTCATCTCCATGGCATTGGTCTGGGCGATTCCTTGGATGTTGCCCGCCGACTCGCCACTCGAACCGCCGGCATACCCGTATACGGCGGCGATGGTCGCGGCAGACGCATCCATCGCCACCTCGCTCATCGGCTCCCTCGCCCCGGCCATCAAAGCCATACGACTACAACCCGCACTGGCATTACGCTGACAGCATAATGGAGGGGTTAAGAGTCAAAACATGAGTCTTAACCCGGTTCGAGAACCATGCGGCGCTTTCAGCACGTCAGCCGTGTCTATTCCCAATGCAATGGGTGACGTATACCGTCACCGTAGCGATGCTGCTCGGAAAGAAAGTCAATAAGCTCATTTGAATACGAATCGTCGCCGTTGATCTCATCCGCAAGATAGAATAACGCGATCAACGCCTGCGCGACCGATCGTTGCTCGTAGTTGAAGTCCGGGTAGCGTCGACGCATGTCCCGGGTGACAGGCGGCACGATGACCATCTCGCGGTGCCACAGCCTGCTGTGGTGCGAGCACAGGTTGCGCAGGTAGACCATCGCATGGATGATCTCGGATGCGGTGCGCAGGTTGGTGCGTATGCCGAGCGACCGGTACAGTTCCTTGAGCGCGCTTGTGTCCCGATGCAGGCTGAGCATACGCGATACCGTGTCGAACGGCATGGTCTCCACCGCCGCCCAGATCGGCACCGGCTCGCCCACTTTGCGGTAATGGCGGATGCATACTTCGTTGGACATGTCTATCCATTTGCGGATGTTCGAGACCAGCGAGGTTCGCAGTTCGATGTCTTTGCGGTTGGTGATCGGCTCGTACGAATCGATGTCCGCATACGAGTATGCGCCACCGTTCTGTGCGACGAGATACGCGAAACGTGACCTCACCGTCAACTCGACAAGTGCCGTACCCCGCAGAATCTTGGAGCGTAATTCGCCGTCCAGCCGATACGGTTCAAGAAAATCAGCTGTCGTAACGTCGGACTTGAAGTCGTTGTTCCCGTGCGCCGGATCGTTCTGGAACGCGCGGAAATACCCGGACAGCCGGTAGTAGTTGGAGTCGAACAATATTCGGCGCATCTCGTCGTGATCCGGCACGGTCAGGCCCCGTGACTCCATGAGCTCGATCATCTCATCCAAGTTCTTCGCGGACTTCACCGACACCTCCGGAAATGAAAAGAGCCTCCCGGGTTGCGCACTGTAAGGAGGCGTGGAAGGCTGCTGTTATACTCGAATCTAGCATCCGGTCCCGACCAGTGATTCTTGGCCTTACCGTGCTACGACGGTGCGGGATAATCGCAACGCTGTGTGATTATCCCGGTCAAAATACGACACAGTCCGGTGATGGCATCGAGCTCAAGTTTCATCAACGTCTAAGAAGTGATTGCCGGGTAGTGTCACGGGTTTGGACGGGGAGCATGTCCTAGAACCTCCGCGCTACGTGTGCGACCAATGGCAACATGGCAACGGCCAGCATGAACGTCATCGCCAGGACCGCTCCCGCTGGATAAACGCTGTACGCCCAACCGTATGTGATCTGCCCGAGAGGCTGGGCGCACATGCTCGTGGAGAGCGCGAGCGACATCACCTTGCCGGTCATGTCCTCGGGGCAGCTCATCTGGATCGCCGGCACGGCGATGAGGTTCGCGAGGGTGATGGCGACCATGGTTCCGCAGGTGCTCGCCGTGAGCGTCGCAAGGCGCACTCCATCGCCGGCGGGAAGCGCCATGACGAGCGCCTGGGGCAGGATGGTGAGTGAGAAGGCGGCGATTGTTGTCGGGAATCGTCGCTTGGAAAGCGACTTCGCGGCCCGTCCTCCGACGAGCGCGCCAAGCAGTCCGGATGCTCCCACGAGACCATATGCAAGACCGTACGCCGTGGAGTCGAACCCCAGCACGGTTCGCACCATGTAGGGGAAACCGACTTCCGCGTATCCAGTCACCAGGAAGTTGAGCGCGGCGCAGAGCAGCACCAGATGCAGTACATGGGGGCGCTCGCGAGTGAGGAAACGTCCGGCGCGCACAAGGTCATCGAGGGCCGAGGTGCGCCCATCGTCACCACGTTCGGGAGCGCCGAGTTGGATGAAGCACTCCACGACTGCGGCCGTGCCGAATCCCACGATGGTGATGCCCATCATGGGCATGGCGCCCACTGTCGCGTAGAGTACGCCGCCGAGCACGGCGGGTACGAGCGTGCTCGTCTGGTTCACCACGTTCACCACGGCCATCGCGCGGCGCATCACGTCCTCGCCGTGGGAGCGGAACATCTGCGGCAACGCCGCCTGCACCGTGGGCGTCTCCATGGCATCGAGTACGGCGAGCACCACCTGCATCACGGCAATCGCCGC
This sequence comes from Bifidobacterium sp. SO1, assembly GCF_018555335.1. Taxonomy (NCBI): domain Bacteria; kingdom Bacillati; phylum Actinomycetota; class Actinomycetes; order Bifidobacteriales; family Bifidobacteriaceae; genus Bifidobacterium; species Bifidobacterium sp. SO1. The sequence goes on from NZ_JAFEJR010000014.1 coordinate 7,481, forward strand.
CAGATTGAATCCGGTAGCTGAGAAAACCGCCGCGCAAATGAGCACTGTTGCGGCGGAGAGCGTGTCGAGTGCCACCATGATGGTTCGGCGGTTCCTGCGATCCGCCACCACGCCGCCGAGGGGCGAGAGCAGGATCGTGGGCAGGATACTCGCCGTGAGGATGGAAGCGAATGCCGCGGCCGAGCCGGTCTCGTCAAGCACCCACATGGACATGGCGAACCGCAACATGAGGTTGGCGAAAAGCGATATGCCGAGACCTGCGACAAGCAGATAGAAGTCGCGTATATGAAGAGGGTCTGCAACTCGGCTGCTTTGCTGCTGAGTCGCGTATTCGGACGTGTCCGTCATTATCGAGTTCCTTTCCTTGGTGTTCATGGACATCCATTCAGACCGACCGTCGGTCTGTTATGGTGATAAAAAATGCGCCACGGCAAAGGACGCACAAACGTCCTTTCACGCGGGCGCCATAATGTGCAAACCGGCGTGCCCGGGTACGGCCTATGCGGACGCCGCTTCCCCCTCTGGCAACAGGGCCGTGAGGCCCTTGACCGCTCGTAGGGTGAGCGTCTCGTCGAATACCGGTACGCCGATGGCGTCGAGCATCGTGGCGAGGCAGCGGATGCGCCGTTCCATGTCGGTACGGTCGGCGGGATAAAAGCAGGGCATGAGCCAGTAGTTGCCGAGGAGTGAGAGCAGTTGCGCCGCTTCCTCGGGATATGCCGTGGGAATCGAACCGTCCTGCACACCCATATCGATGAGCGAGCGGAAGGACTCCGGCAGTCTCGTTGACCAGAAGCGCATATTCGCGGTAAAGAACGCGGGATCCTTGAGCAGCGCGAGCTGGGATCGAACGAGATCCAAGTGATCGGGGGCGTCCACGGCGGAAACGATGAGTGCGCGCAACTTCTCCAATGCGCTCATGTCATCACGCTCGATGAGTTTGTCGAGGAGACGTGCGGTGACGGCCCACTCGTCGGCGTTCAGCTGGTCGAGAATCGCCTCCTTCGATTTGAAATGGTGATAGAGCCCGCCCTTGGAAAGACCCAGATCGTTCAGGATGTCCTGGATGGATGTCTTCTCGTAGCCCTTCTTGGCGAAGAGCCTTCGTGCGGAATCGAGGATTCGCCGTTCGGTGTCCTCGTGGTGCGTATGGTGCGCCATGACTTCCTCCTTTCCTTTCGCTTTCCCAGAGCATACAGACCGTCGGTCGGTCTGTCAAATGGTCGAATAGACTATCACGCGCTGTGCTTGAATATTCACAACATTGCGGGATGAAAAAAGACCGACAAACATCGAGCTTCAATTCAATGTGTCTGAGGACAGATACATGACTTTTGGAATGACGATTTCACTGTCTGAATGACTATCCGTCGACTGCGCAAGTGTGAGGGAGTGGACGGCTGTCGCGGTACGGCAAGTCAGTTGAGTCCAAACTCAACATTTCCAAGAAGTGATCGTCGAGTAGCGCCGCGCACCCCGAGTGGGTAAGAAACGGCGGCGCGTCACTGCCTTCCGTGGGGATGGGGTTTCCATTGTGTACGTCCACGCGGTTTTCCGATACTCACCTCGTCGTTGTGCGGGATATCAGCGCGACGATTCCTAGGGTGATGAGAATGACCGCGGCGGCCGAGGCGAAACTGCCGGTCATCGCGGATTCGTAGGCGCGGGAGGCGATCTGTCGTATCAGGTTTCCTGTCGTGTCCGCAAATTCAGTCGCCTGCTGGAAATCCAGCATCACGGAACCGGCCGATTGCGCGTTCAGCCCGGCTGGCTGTGCGAGATCGTGGAATTTCTCCGCATACAGTCCGCTCTGTATGCTGCCGAAGATGCCCACGCCGATGATGGATCCGAACTGACGGAACACGGTCAGCAGGCTGGAGCCGGCGCCGGATCGCTCGACCGGCACCCGGCCCATGGCCCATGTCAGCATTGCTGGCTGGCCCGCTCCCAATCCGAGACCGGCCATGATCTGGCCCATCAGCATCGTCGTCTGCTGTAGCGCCCCGTCTGGCCATCTCATGGCAACGCCGATCGTCAGCATGCCGGCGGCCAGGCATCCCAAGGACAGCAGGCTTGTGCCGCGCGAGCCGATCCGGGAGACGATCCAGTCGTTCATCCGCGACCCCGCGATGGATGCGACGACCAACGGCATCAGCAGCATGCCGCCGATCAGCGCGCCGTGACGCAGCACCGTCTCCAAGTAAGCGGGCATGATGAAGATGATGCCGTACATCGAGAAGTTCAGCATCATCAACGCCGGGGCGCAGGCCGCGAACGACGGGTCCTTCATCAGGTCGAGTTCCATCAGCGGATTATGAGAGGCGCGGTCATGCAGCACGAATCCCGCGATCAACACAACGCCGACCGTCATCGGAATCCAAGCGTTTGCGGACAGGATACCGTGCTGTGCATTGACCAGACCGGTCGAAAACAGGGTGAATCCGGCGAACATCATCGCGACCGACATCCACGGCATACGCAGCGACCGGGATTCGTGCGATGCGTTCGTCCGCGGAACGTACATGCGGATAACCGCGATCACGACGAGAAACACCACGCCATCGAACCCGAAGATGCCGCGCCAGCCCATTGCGGCGGTAAGCGCTCCGCCGACGAGCGGACCGAACGGAACGCCCAGCGTGCCGGCTATCGCCCATGCGGTCATGGCGCGGGACAATTCGGAACTCCGGAACAGGATGCCGAGCAGCGCCTGCCCCATCGGAATGACCACGCCCGCGCCGGCGCCCATGATCGACCGCGAGACGAGCAGTGCCGGTACGTTCCCGGCCATGAAGCCGATTGCGGATGCGACGACGAACATGCTCAATCCGGCAAGCATGGTTCGTAGATGGCCGATCCTATCGCCGAGGAATCCGGCCAGCAGCACCACGGCCGCGAATACGAGATTGTAGCTGGACACGATCCACTGTTGTTCCGCCATGCCCGCGCCGAGCGATTCGGCGATGTCCGGCAGCGCCACGTTGAACGCCGTGGTGTTGATCATCATCACCAGCTCGGCCGCGCACAAGCAAATCAGGGAGCGTCTCGTATCCTTTCCTCGTGCGTTTTCCATCATCCAACCTCTTTAAGATACGAATAAGTTTCTTATATGCAGCATCTGATTATAGGCAACCGTAAGTAAGAAACGCCATGGTATCTTATAGAGGAGAGTGAGCGATCGCTGACGGCGGTGCGCCATGCCGCGTATGGAGATGAGTACATGGAAGAGAATATCGCGCCGAAGCGGACGCGCCGGCGAGGCGAAGCCCTGGAAACGGCCATTCTGGATGCCGCGTGGGAACAACTGTCCACGTGCGGCGCCGAAGAGTTCACCTTCGACAATGTGGCCGCCAGGGCGCATACCAGCAAACCGGTGCTCTACCGACGATGGGCGAACCGCACGGACCTGTTCGTGGCCGCCGTAAGATGGCACCGCGGACGCGCCGCCCTCGAACAGCCGGACACCGGCACGCTCAGAGGCGACGTCATCTCCATTCTCCTGCAGCTCAACCGCAAACAGTCCGACGCGGTGATGGTGCTCGCCAAATTCGGCGTCTACGCCGACTGGCTGGGAGTGAGTGCACACGAACTGTATGAACGTACGATGATGAGTGACCGACCCAGCATCATGATGGCCATCGATGCGGCGCGGGAGCGAGGGGGCATTACCTGCGAACTGCCGGAATCGCTTCTGCGCATGCCGGGGGAGCTCGGTCGCGCGATCATCCTGCGCGACATGCGTCCCCTGTCCGAAGCGGACATCGTCGCCACCGTCGACGAGCTGTTCCTCCCGCTCGTCGACTATTACGAGCGCCGGGCGAGGGCCGGCGCCGGCGGGGGTGCGCCGACGGATACAGCGAGGTGAGGTTGGGCCGCGACACGCAGGAAGGTTAACGATAATCCGCAAAGGGGAGTATCGTGGCTGCCGTTTTCATCGACGACGATCATCCTTGGCGGATGATCCCATGACGGAAAAGAGAGGAACCGAAATGACGTCGATCAGCATGCCACAGCAAAGCCAGACCGGCCGTAAGCAAACGGCCGTGCATAATACCCCGACTCCGCAACCCGGCGGCTCCAGCGTATCCAACGAGCAGCAGCCGAAACTGCCGTATCTCCTATGCGCAGGCCTGTTCTTTGGGCCACTGACCTGGATGGGGCCGGTGGGTGCCGGCCGCAACATCCTCACCCCGCAGATCTTCAGCAATCTCGACCCGGCCGGCAAGGTCGCGGCCGTCGCCCTGATGTCGTCGTTCGTGTCGCTCGCCGGCCTGATCGCCAACTTCGTGTTCGGCGCGCTCTCCGACGTCACCCGCACCCGCTGGGGCAAGCGCAAGCCGTACATCGTCGGCGGCCTGATCATCCAGGCGCTCATGTTCGTCGTCATCGCCAACGTGATCTCGATCGGCGCGATCATCGCCGGCTGGGTCGTCGTCGCGGTCGCGGAGAACGCCATCGCCGCGGCGATGGTCGCCCAGCAGTCCGACCGCATCGCGCCGCGCTGGCGCGGCACCGCATCCATGTGCTGGGGTGTCGGCTGGACCTGCTGCCAGATCATCACCATCATCGCCTCGCAGTTCCTCGGCAACCCGCAGGCAGGCATGTACCTGCTCGCCGGCATTTCGCTCGTGCTCGGACTCGTCCACGTGCTGCTCATGAACGAGCAGTCCAACCTTGACGAACCGCGCGTCCGCTTCGACGCCGGCAGCCTGCTCAGCCACTTCTTCCTGCCCGTCCACGGCGCGCGCGACTACTACCTCGCGCTCGGCGGCAAGCTGCTCATGGTCGTCGGCGGCACCTGCGTGAGCCTGTACCAGCTGTACATTTTCACCGACTACATCCACCTGAGCGTCGACGCCACCAAGATCGCGGTCGCCACCATGACCTCCATCTCCATGTTCACCGGCATCATCTTCGGCGTCATCGCCGGCCCGCTCGCCGACAAGTTCGGTCGGCTCAAGGCCCCGGTCGCGATCTCCGTCATCTTCATCGGCATCGCCGCGATCTTCCCGTTCATCTGGCCGCAGGCGTGGGCCATGTACGCGTTCGGCGTGATCACCGGCGTGGCGAACGGCGTCTACAACTCCATCGACGGCGCCCTCAACCTCGCCGTGCTGCCGAACAAGGACACTGCGGGCAAGGATCTCGGCATCATCAATTTCGCGAACACGCTTTCGCAGATCATCGGCACCGCGATCGCCGGCGGCATCATCACGCTGTTCGGCACCTACCGCGCCGTGTTCCCGGCGTCGTTCGTGATCTCGCTGCTGGGCGCGTGCCTGTTCTTCTGCATCCGGAAGGTCAAGTAGGCGTAAAACCTGCACGTGTGACGGCTGGCCGCGGCGAAGCGATCGAGTTTCGCCGCGGCCTTTTCGTTGCATACCGGCTGTATGCGTCCGTTCGGGCGCAAACGAAATGCGGCGTCATCCACCTGTGTCGTGGCATAATCGGCTGCATGCGTATCGTATTGCAACGAGTCTCACAGGCCGGCGTCGATGTATTGAACGAGCTGGGAACGGTCGATCCCACGTTCGAGCCGCAGCAGATCGGCCCTGGCTACATGCTATTGGTCGGTGTGTCCGACGCGGACGGCGAGCCGGAAGTCGCGTGGCTCGCGCACAAGATCCTCAACCTGCGCGTGTTCGAGGATGAGCAAGGCAAGATGAACCGATCCATCCAGGACGTCGGCGGAGAGATCCTGTCGATCTCGCAGTTCACGTTGTTCGCCGACGTGCACAAGGGCAACCGTCCGAGTTTCGTGAAGGCCGGCGAGCCGGTTCATGCCGAGCTGGTCTGGCGCGATTTCAACGACGCGCTGCGTTCCGGGGGAGTGCCGGTGCGCGAGGGGCGGTTCGGCGCGCATATGCGTGTCGGCTTGGTCAATGACGGTCCGGTGACGATCGTGATCGACACTGATGTCGATATGCCGCACAAGGCGTAGGGCCGTTGGGTGACGCCGGACGACATGCCATAGAACATTTGTTCGATCTGTTTGATACAGTGATGGAACGATTCTCGAAAGGTTGGTGATCGCCATGAGTGACGACAACAAGACGCAGGACAAGCAGGCGACGGGGGAGAGCGCAACGGCACCGGCGACGCAACGTGACGGCAAGAAACTGCCGGAACCGTATGAGAAGACCACCCGGCACGCGATCGTGATCGACGGCGAACACCTGACCTATACGGCCACCGTAGGCACCATCAACATCGACACTGCCAAGGTCAAGCCGGCCGCAAGCATCTTCTTCACCGCATTCAACCTCATCGACGGCGACGGCAACGTGGATACGGACCGTCCGGTCACGTTCATCTTCAACGGAGGCCCCGGCTCGTCCACCACATTCCTGCTCATGGGCTCCATCGCGCCCAAGCGCATCGACGTGCCGGATGCGGCCCCGGTGCCGGCGGCCCCATACCACCTGACCGACAATGCGCATACGCTGCTGCCCGCATCCGACCTCGTGTTCATCGACGCGGCCGGTGCCGGCTTCTCCGAGATCCTCGACGCCGCCAAGGCCGAGTTGTGGTCGGTGGACGGCGATGTGGCGGGATTCAGCGCGTTCATCCGCGCATACCTGTCCAAATACCACCGTTGGAACTCGCCCAAGTACGTGCTCGGCGAATCCTACGGCACCACGCGCGGCGCGGCGTTGACCTATCGTCTGCAACAGGATGGCGTGGCACTCAACGGCGTCGTGCTCATCTCCAACATCCTCGACTACGCGTTCACGCTCGACACGTCCGACCAGTTCTACATCGGCTACTTCCCGACCTTCGCATCCGTGGCGAAATACCACGGGCGTGCGGCATCCGATACCGAGATAGCCGATCACCTCCAAGCCGCACGCGCATTCGCGAACGGGCCGTTGCGCCTCGCGCTCGCGGCCGGATCATCGCTTGATGATGACACCAAGCACAAGGTCGCCGCACGCTATGCCGAACTGACGGGCCTGAGCGAACAGTATGTCTATGATTCCGACCTGCGCGTGGTCGACATGCGATTCCGCAAGGCGCTGCTGCGAGATGAAGACAGGATCGTCGGACGTTACGACGGCCGTGTCGCCGGCTACGATCTTGACCGCATGAACGACGAGGAGACGTTCGTGGTGGACGATGCCTTCCTTGACCCGGCATACTCCAGCCTGTGCAACGCGTACCTGCGCGACGAACTTGGATGGGACCGCGTCCCGGAGCGTCGAGGCTTCGCCGACTTCGACTGGAGCGCCACCGAACCCGGTAAGGGATGGACATGGTGGCATGAGCAGCCGGACATGACAAAGTCCGCATGGGGCGCAAAGATCCCGTTCCCGAACGTCGTGCCCGATCTGGCCGCGGCGATCGCCCACCAGCCGACGCTCAAGGTGTTGATCGGCAACGGCATCTACGACCTGTGCACGCCATTCTTCCAGACCGAATACGACATCGATCATCTGGGGCTTCCAAAGCCGTTGCGCTCCAACGTGGCGTTCACCTACTATCCGGCCGGGCACATGCTGTACTCGTCCGAGAAGAGCCTCGCCAAATTCACAGCCGATCTCAAGCGGTTCTACAGTGCGGACGCGTCCGACCTGCCTACGCTGAACGAGCGTCCCGCATTGCCGGGTGCCGAGACCGACCTGTAATGACCGCGTGAGCGGGATGGGCCGTCGGAACGTCCATCCCGCCATTGTTGAAAGGACATGCCGATGACAGCAGTCGCAGACTGGTCCAACATCGACCTGAGCAATATCAATCTCTCCAACCTTGACCTGTCGTTCGTCGACCGCATCGTATTGTGGTATGGCACGTTGCCGTCCGCCGTGCAGACGCTGATCACCGTGGCGGTCGGCGCGGCCATCGCCTATGTCGTGTTCAAAATCGTCGTCAAGCTCATCAAAGGCATCATCACGTCGGTCATTGCCGCGGTGCTCGCATTCCTGTTGACGACGGTTCCCGGCAATCTGCTGCTGGCACAGGCGTTCGACCGTGTCGAGCAGCAGATCTCCACCAGTGTGAACAAATAGGATCCATATTTCGCCATGATTATCCGAACGTGACACGTGTGAACGGGTCATGTGGATAATCGGAAAGGTTCTGACATGGATGTTACGCATGCGTTGACGCATATCAGCGCGAATGGCACGGAACCGGTGTTCCTGCTGTTGCACGGCTGGGGCTCCAACGAGCATGACCTGCCGAGCCTGCTTGCCTACTGCGCGCAAGGCGCCGACTACGCCTCGCTGCGTGCCCCGATCGCATACGGCATGGGCTATACATGGTTCGGCACATGGGACTACGACGGCGTGCCGACCGGTGCGTCATTGGACGATCAGGCGAAAACCGCAGGCGAGGCGATCGACCGCTGGGTGGCGGCGAACATCGCCGACGACCGCAGCATCGTGGTCATGGGTTTCTCACAAGGTGGTCTGCTTGCCGGAGAAATGCTGCGGCTCAATCCGCAACGGTATGCGGCAGCGGTCAGCTTCTCCGGATTCCTCGCCCATGCGCCGCTTGCGGGAGACGATGAACTGGCTCGGCTCAAGCCTGCGATGTTCTATGGCCGTGGCTCGGCGGATGACATCTTTCCCCCAAGTGAGATCCAGGCCATGTCCGATTTCTACTCGGCGCATACCACACTTACCGAGCGAGTGTATCCGGGCATGACACACAGCATCTGCATGGAGGAGATGCGTGACGTCGCCACGTTCCTGACCGACAACAAGTTGGTGCGGCCTCGCATCTGGTAGATGTGCATCCGCATGATGACGGTGCCATGCGGATACGGCGTCGGCGATATAGTGGGAATCATCGTTACCGCAGGGGATCGGAGCAGCAGATGACGATGCAGACAACGCAGACGATGGACGGTGACATGCTGGTATCGGTGATCGTGCCTGTATACAAGGTCGAGCGATATCTGGACGAATGCGTGGCCGGCATCGTCGCGCAAACCTACCACAATCTCGAGATCCTGCTCATCGACGACGGTTCGCCGGATAATTGCCCGGCCATGTGCGATGCATGGGCCTCGAAGGATAACCGCATCCGAGTCATTCACAAACCCAACGGTGGATTGTCCGACGCCCGCAACGCCGGCCTTGAACAGTCCACCGGCGACTGCATCTACTTCGTGGACTCGGATGATACCGTCGCGCCAAACCTTGTGGAACGGGCAGTGGCAACCATGCGTGAATACGACGCCGATCTGGTCATGTTCCAATTCGACACGATCTCCGAGAACGACGTGCCGCTGGTATCGGACTACAAGCACAACGACTTCGACACCGTGATGGTCATGACCCCGGAGGAAGGCATCAAGGCGCAGGTCAAGGCAGAGATCGACGGGTACTTCTGGTCGTTCCTCGCTGCGGCGTCCATCTACAAGGATCACGGGTTCTCCTTCCCGGTAGGACGCAAGATCGAAGACATGGCACGCATCTGCAACGTCATCGGAGAGTCGCATCGCATCGTGCGCATTCCCGAAGTGCTCTATCATTACCGGCTTCGCAAGGGATCGATCACCAGCGGATGGAACACGCAGCTCATCAGGGACTGGATGAAGGCCGCCGACGACCGAGAGGACTACATCCTCGCCCGATACCCGGAACTCAAAGGGTTCATGCGGCTGCAGCAGCTGACGTTCTTCGCGAACCTCGACTACGAGACGATCCGGCAGAGCCTCACCGCAAGCCTTAACATCGATCCCGAGGACGCCAACGAACTGCGCCGCCGCATCGAAAGGCTGCGCAAGGATGCGGCCGATCACGGCGACGAGGTGCCAGAATCCACCAACTCGCTGCTGGACGTGCTCAAGGATTCCGTGGACGATGCCGTCGACGACTTCAAAGACAACTTCAAGGAGATGCGCGACGACTGGATACGCATCAGCCGCAGTTGGAAGGAATACATGCACGACAAGGAAACAGACCGGGACTAGTACTTTGTCGTGCTTTATGTGACGCTTCCTCAGTCGGCTCCGCTAACGTCAGGTTGCGGCTAGCGTTTCGTCGAGGCGTTCTTATCCTTTGCTCCCCCTGAGGAGAGCTGGCAGCGAAGCTGACTGAGGGGGTGAAACACTCAATTCCCTCAACCCGACAGTAAAAGACAGTCTCAGTTCGCCTTCAAACGGTACGCCTTCCACACGTCGCTGAGCTTCTGCCCGTTCGACGTGCGCTTCCACACGTCCAATCCGGCCTTGCTGCCGCCAGCCGCACGGGCCGCGGCGGTCGGCGATGCGTATTCGGAACCGTCCTCAAGACGGAACCGTCCGTTCGCCGTGACGGTCGCCACATACCGTTCGCCCTTGCGCGGACGCTCCCACACCAGCATCTCGCCCGGAATCAGCAATCCGGCCTTCACCACCTGCGCGATGGTGACACGCCGCGAACCCCGGCTGGCGCGCGACGTCGCCTCCATGTTCTCAGCCAGCTGTTCGATGCTGGCTGAAGACGTCAGATCCGCATGGTTCTCGTCATAACGGATATCCCAATACTCGGCTATCAGCCGTATCGTCTCCTCCTGACGATGCTGCATCATCGCCGGCGTGCATTCGGCGAAATCGGCCAGCTCCCGCGTCAACGGGAACCGGCGCGAATCCGAACGCATCAGCATACGCTCGCGTCTGCGATCATATTCAGCCAGCTTATCCAACTGATCTTCGCCGCCCTGTACCAACGCCATATTGCCCAGCCGATACATCCAATAATCGTGGGCTTCCTGCGACCATTGCGCAAACGACGCGGCATCACCGATCTCCACCGGCATGATTGGCAAGGCGCTCAGCTTACGCGGCCGCGCGATACGCCCTTGGGCCGACTGCTCGTTCGCGCGCACCAGCAACAGGCGCACCAGATCCTCATCGCCCTGCATCTCGCCGTGCAACCGCACCAACGCGCCCGCACGGTCGTCTGCGCTGACGGCGAGACCCCGCACCAGACGAACCGGATACCCCTTGTCGAGATCGCGGATCGCCGCCGTCGCATGGCCGCGACGTTCCAAGGCTGCGGTGCGGTTCAACGTATCCACGCCGGTCACCCGTTCCAATGCGGCGAACAGCTCCTCCAAACGCTGCCGGTCATGCAGTCCGAGCGACGATTCCGTCACCGTCGTGCGCGACGAGTGTGAGCCGCGACGCACGAATGGCGAGAATCCCGGTTCTCCGAGCTTGCGGAACGAATTGACCAGCGCCCACATCGCCACGGGCTTCCACTCATGGTTGCGGTAATCGTTCAACGCTTCGATACGATCACGAATTCCGGCCGACAGCACGGTATCGCCCGGATGCTCAAGCATCCTCCATGCCATCGCATACGGTGCCAGCACGCGGTCGATGAACGCGGGCACCGTGCCGGCCGTCAGATACGGCTGCAGCACGTCACCCAGAAAATCCTCGATCAGCTTGCCGGTATCCGGCTTGTGCGCCAGTATCAGATGCAGGTACGAGAAGAACTCCTCGCTCTGGCGCGGGTCGTCGCCCATCGGGTCCATGATGTCGTCCCATCGCGCCGCGTACTCGTCCAGCATGGCCGGTTTCAGCCCGGACGTCGCGCGGGCCTTGAACACGTCGGACGGCGTCAAGGGCAGGCCGCGCATGTTCATCACGTCGAAGATGCGATGCGCCCCATCCAGATCATCGGTGGTCACGATCACCAGGGTCACGCCGTTCACCAGATATGAGGCGAACGCATGCCGCTCGTCTTCGTCCATCACCGTCAACGCGTCATAGGCCGCTTTCGTGTTGCGCGTGATGTTGCGCTGGGCAGCCGATGACCAGTCCTCGTCACCCAGATCGAACAACGCCTCCAGATTGCCTTCCTGCACGTATTCGCGGAAGAACGCGGCGTCGCGTTCGCGCAGCGTGAGCCGCGGCTCGTTCCTGATGCCGCGCAGCTTGTCGCCCGGCTCCACGATCAGTGCGTCCAGCAGACGCATTCACTCCTCATCCGATTCCAGATCGCGCAGGGCGGCGATGATGATCGACAGCGACACCAGACGCTGCTGGCCGTCGATCACCTCATAGTGCGTGCCGCCGTCGCGCACCAGAATCAGCGATCCGAGAAAATATGGCACGTCCGGAGTCTTGGACGCCTCCTCGAGATCGCCGATCAGCTGCAGCACATTCGCCGGCTGCCAGATATAGGCACGCTGGAACGAGGGAATCGTGAACCGATAATCCGAAGTGAACACCTTGCTGAGCGGTTTCTCCGTCGCGCTGATCGCCATACGTACCCCTTCGTTCCATTGCCAAACAACTGCCAGACACCTGCACCCAGCCTACCAGCGAACGCCTATGGGCGCGTCGCGATCGGTGCTCCTACTCATCCGCACATCGCGCGGCATGTGGGAGACGAACCATGAGATCCGATCCCATCCCCGCCCGACGAACGTCACTCGACCGGCGGCAGATCGGCCCGTTCCACCAGACGCGCCAACTGCACGCGCCCCATGCTCAACTTGTCCGCCGCACTTGACAGATGCGCCTTCGCAGTACGTTCGGAAATGAACATCCGTGCGGCGATTTGCGCGTTCGTATAACCCTCCGCCGCCAGCAGCACCGTTTCCCGTTCCCGAGCGGGCAGCGAATCCAATAGTCGTCTCGCCTCATCACGGCGAGCAATCGGCCGCTGTTCGCCAAGATCGGCGATCAGCTGACGCTGGCTGGCGGTGTTGAACTGCGGCACGCCCGCACACACGTCGAATACGCGGCGAATGATCTCCTGCGGCGCATCGGTCTTCGATACGAACCCCTCCGCACCGGCCTCCACCGCACGCTCCACCGTATTCGACGGATTCAACGACGTGAGCATCAGCACATGCGGCGGCTTCGGCAGCGTCCGCAGCCGCTTCGTCGTCTCGATGCCGTCTACTCCGGGCATGGCGATGTCCATCAGCACCACGTCGGGATGCTCCCGTATGGCCCGCTCCACGGCATTCGTGCCGTCGACGGACGTGGAGACGACGCGGATACCGCCGTTTGAATAGTCGGTCAGTATCAGCCGCATCGCCTGACAGACCATTGGATCGTCGTCGACGATGCTTACCGTGACGACGGGCCGCGATACTGCGGTGCCGTCGTCGCCGAATGATGGCTGTGGATCGTGATCGCGCATATTCACGGCTTCATTGTATCCGGACATGGACGGACGATATCGCAACGGCACGAGCCGATCATACGCCGGAACCAACAGACGTGCCGGATGCGGGCGATACTGCGGTCCACGGCAATGTCACGTCGACATGGAACATGCCGCGTTCGTCGACACCGTACTTGCACGCACCGCCCGTCGAACGCACCCGTGCTGTGAGCCCGGGAAGTCCGGAGCCGATCCGCGGATCCGACGATGCGGGCCGATCGACACGGGCGTCGGCGAAATCGGCGGATACGATCGAGGCTCGCGGCGATGCGGGCACCACAGGATTGCTGGCATGCACATGCACGCCGGTCTGCGGATTGACGGTCACCTCCAACGATATCGGCATGCCCGCCGCATGGCGCAGCGCGTTCGTCAGACTTTCCTGAATGGCCCGATAGGCGACCTTGCCGACCGATTCGTCCAGATCGCCCAACTGACGGATGTCGATCCACGTATTGACTTGGGCGCCGGCCTGGCGGGCGTCCGCGATCAGTGCATCCAACGATTCGCGGGTCAACGCGGTGTCGTCGGTGGGCGCGAGCTGATCCCATGCCTGTTGCGGATGACGCAACATGTCGATGATCGCATGCGCCTCATCCAACGCACCCGCCGCCTGCCGGCGGATCTCGTCCGCCTTGGCCGCCACGGATGCAATGTCTACGTCGGCCGTATCGGCATCGGATGATGATGCGGCCAGCCTGTTCGCCTCGGCCTGTAGGGCGCTCGCATTTAACGCGATCAACGACAATGAATGCGCGAGCGTATCGTGCGCTTCGGCGGCGATCGCATCCGCAAGCTTCTGGTCGTCCAGATCGTTTTGCAGGTGCTGCACATGATGTTGCGCCGCTTGCGTCTGCGCGTCCGCCTGCGTAAGCCGTGCCCGCGAACGGATATGCAGACCGATCAGCGTGGCGACCGCGACGCTGATCGCCGCGACGACCGCGGCGGTGGCGATGATCGTGGACTCGCCGGTCAACAACACGATCGGTTCGCCTCTGACCCCGGTCTTCGGCTTGGCGAACAGCATATGCCAAAACGAGGCGTCCGCTGGTTGCAGCGCATCGCGCACCTGCGCCCAGACGGCCACCGGAACGGCCGCCGCGACCGCGCGCACGGTGCGCATGGTATCCGACCGCCGGGCGACCAGGGCGGTCAACGCCATCAGCATGAGCAACGGGTCATACGGGAATACGGCCACGATCGCCAGGCACATCCAGAACGTCGGTTCGGGATGCCGGCCGCGGCGCAACAGCAGAAACGGGAAGGCGAACGCCGCGAACGTGCTGAACAGGTACCACACGTAGATGGCCCCGTGCGGATCATCCCGTTGCGGCTGCGCCATCACCGACACCTGAATCAGGCACATGAACATCGATCCGGCGACCATCGGCACGGTCAGCCAGCGTCGCGTGCGCACCGGCACTTCGTCATCGTCATTCGTCGGACGCAGCAGGGCAGTGATCGCAGTCAAGGAAGGCATGTCTCCCACTGTATTGCCGAACGCGATGCCACGCCATTGGACATGCGGGCGACATCGCCGTCCGGCAGATGCCCGAACGGGCAACGAACTATGGCCGTTCGTCCACTGACGTTCCGCCGACGTGTTCTGTAGCGTCGAACCTGTCACCCACGAACGAGAAAGAAGGAACATCATGTCAGCGCCCAACGTGCAGCAGCCGCCGGTCCATTCGCAGCAGTCCACGCAGAAACCCGGCAAGAAACCGATCTGGAAACGGTTGTGGTTCTGGATCGTCGCCGTCATCGTCGTCATCGCGATCTCTGCAAGCATGAACGGCAACAGTGGCAATGGATCGCAATCCGGAACGCCGCAGTCGTCAACCGGTCAAAGCCAGCAGTCCGATTCGGCGAAGAGCGACACGGTGGATCAGCCGGACGATACTTCGAAGCAGGAGGAGGAAACCAAGGTTCCGACGGAATACAAGTCTGCGCTCAAGCAAGCCGACACCTACGCCAACGTCATGCACATGTCCAAACAAGGGGTCTACGACCAGCTCGTCAGCGAATACGGTGGCAAATTCTCAGCCGAAGCGGCACAATACGCCATTGATAACGTGAAAGCCGATTGGAATGCGAATGCGCTGGCCAAGGCGAAAAGCTACCAGAACGACATGGCAATGTCGCCTGAGGCGATACGCGACCAGCTGACCAGCGAGTACGGCGAAAAATTCACCGCGGACGAAGCCAATTACGCCATCGACCATCTGAATGACTGACGCTCGATGACTGTTCCCAAGCCACGTTCGGGCCGGCAGACGGCCCCGGACGTGGCTGTTCGGTGAATACGCGACGCTACAGGCTGAAATTCATGGAATTCCAAGGTTATCTCCCGTAGGATATCTCTAGGAAAACAAAACAAGGAGTCATCATGACATTCGGCCAGCAGCCGCAAGGCAACAATAACCAATACGGCAATCCCAATGGCCAGCAGCAGTATGGCCAGCCGCAATACCAGTATGCGCAGAACCCGTACGGCCAGTCGCAGTACGCTTACGCACCCAACGGCACCGCCGCGATGAACGCTCAGACCGCGTACTCGTACGAGCAGGTGCAGCAGGCCGAGCGCGTGTCCATCACCCGCGCGTACGGCGAAATGACGATCGGCTTGCTCATCACCGCGGCCGTCGCCGTCATCGCGCAGATGACCGGCGCCTACATCGGCTTCCTGCAGGCGACCGGCCTGATCGGCGTGTTCCTGTTCGCCGCCATCCAGATCGGCATGGCCGTCTACCTCGGCGCGCGTATCATGACGATCAAATCCGGCACCGCACGCGTCATGTTCTACGTGTACGCCGCGCTCATGGGCTTCACCCTGAGCTCGATCTTCATGATCTACGATCTCGGTTCGATCGGCCTCGCGCTCGGCATGACCGCATTGTTCTTCTTCGTGCTCACCATGTTCGGCCTGACCACCAAGATGAACATGCTCAAGGCCGGCCCGATCCTCATGGCCGCGCTGATCGCGCTCATCATCGCGCAGGTCATCCTCGCGTTCATCCCGGGCGTGAGCGGCATGACGCAGATCGTGTGCGTGGTCGGCCTGATCATCTTCGCGGGCATGACGATGTACGACGCGCAGGTCGCGCGTGCGCTGTTCGCCCAGTACGAGGCGCAAGGCCCGGAGATGATCAAGAAGGTGTCGATCATCTGCGCGCTCAACCTGTACCTTGACTTCGTGAACATGTTCCTCTACCTGCTGCAACTGTTCGGCAACAGGGACTGACCTCAACCGACGATGACCGCCGCCGATCGATGACGGACGGTTACGCGCTTGACAAGCCCGGCCACGATATGGCCGGGCTTTTTGCATGCCGGCGCGCGCCGCGGCTACCGTAGTGCCTCATGAAGAGACAGGAACCGATGGGCATGGCATGCCTGCTGCTGACCGCGTTGATCTGGGGATTCGCGTTCGTCTCCCAAGTGCAGGGCATGGATTCGATGACCCCGCTGTTCTTCAACGCGACCCGCTTCACGCTCGGCGCGATATCGCTCGTACCGCTGCTGATCTGGCGCAACGGCCGACGTGGCAAGAAGGCTGCCGAGACGGGGGAGGAGTCTCTCACCGTTGCCACCTCGCCCGACGAACCACGGCCGCAGCGATACGTGCGTCTGCTCGCCAACCCGGCCGTCATCGGCATGATCTGCGGTCTATTCCTGTTCACCGCCAGCACCTTGCAGCAGTACGGCATCCTCTACGGCCGTTCGGCTGGACGCGCGGGGTTCATCACCGCGCTGTACATCGTCATGGTGCCGCTGCTCGCATTCGTGTTCCTGCATCGTCGCGTGCACCTGATGACGATTGCCGCGGTCGTGATCGCGGTCGTCGGATTCTATTTCCTGTGCATCACCGATGGATTCGGGTCGCTGACGTTGGCCGATCTGCTGCTGCTGTTCACGGCCGTATTGTTCGCCGCGCACATCCTCGTGATCGACACGCTCGGCTCGCGCATCGACGCGCTGACGTTGTCGTTCGGCCAATTCGTGACGACGGCCATACTGAGCTGGATTGGCTCGCTATGCGAAGGATCGATCGACTGGACGGGCGCGGCGCAGGCGTGGGAGGCGGTCGTGTATGCCGGCATCGGATCGGTGGGCATCGCCTACACGCTGCAGGTGGTCGGCCAGCAGTGGGTGCCGCCGACCCGTGCGTCGCTCATCATGTCGCTCGAATCGTTCTTCTCGGTGATCGGCGGCGCGCTGCTGCTCGGCGAGGTCATGACCCCGCGCGGCTATCTCGGTTGTGCCCTCATCTTCGCCGGAACCCTACTCGCACAGCTCCCTGCTAATCCGCTTTCGGCGCTTCGCCGACCTGAGGCGCGCCGTTGATGTCGCGGTGGATGTTCTGCATCTGCGTTTCGATGTTCTGCAACGAGCGCGCGCAGTCGAGCAGTGTCTGCGAATGTTCGCTCAACTTCGCGTCCGGCAGATCGGTCTTGTATCGCAGCGCGTGCTCGAGACTCGCCCAGTAGTCCATCGCGATCGTGCGGAACTGCACCTCGACCGGCGTGTAATGCGCGCCCGACGACAGGAACACCGGCACCGCGTAGATCACGTGCAGCGAACGGTACCCGTTCTGCTTCGGGTTCTTGATGTAGTCCTTGACGCGCAGTACCGAAATGTCGTTCTGCGCCGACAGATAGTTCGACACGGAGTACACGTCGTCTCGGTAGTTGCAGATTACGCGCACGCCGGCCACGTCGAACAGATTGTCGCGAATCGAGGAGACCTGGAGCGGCAGGCCCTTGCGTTCCAGCTTGCCAAGGATCGAATTGACCGATTTGAGACGGCGTTCCATGTGATGGATCGGATCATGCGCGAACCGTACCTGGAATTCGGAATCGAGGATCTCCAGCTTGGTGCTGATCTCGTACATCGCGCCCTCGTACACCTGCATGAGGTTGACGAATTCGGTGATCTCCTCGGTGGGGAACGGCGCATTGTTCGGGCCGAGGGCCTTGAGTCGCGCCTTGAGATCGTTCGTGTTGATGCGGCTTTGTCGGTCAAGTATCACGGTCAATAATCATAGCGTCACATGTGCGAAGGAACTGAAAAACTCCTCAACGGTGCGCTGGACGTGCCATGTCGCGCCGTCTGGCGGGGGCAATCGTTACGATGGACGGTTATGAACGAAGACATGATGACCGAGGCGGAGCGTGCCTCGAAACTGGCCGAACCGGCGGGCGACGGCGTTGCCGAGACCCCCAACCGCGGCAAAGGTGTGTATTACGTGCACACGCTCGGATGCCAGATGAACGTGCACGATTCCGAACGCATCGCCGGCGTGCTCGAATCCGACGGCTACGTGCCCGCCACCGAAGAGCAGGTGATCGACAAGGACATCGACCTGATCGTCATGAACACGTGCGCGGTGCGTGAGAACGCGGCCGAACGCATGTACGGCACGATCGGCCTGTGGGCGAAGATGAAACGCGAGCGGCCGAACCTGCAGATCGCGGTCGGCGGCTGCATGGCGCAGCTCGACCGCCAGAAGATCGCGAAGAAGGCTCCGTGGGTGGACGCCGTGTTCGGCACGAAGAACATCGGCTCCCTGCCGCGTCTGCTCGATCAGGCGCGCATGATCGGCGAGCCGCAGGTCGACGTGGTCGACAAGCTCGACTATTTCCCGAGCCAGCTGCCGACCGCTCGTGCGTCGCGCGTCTCGAGCTGGGTGTCGATCTCGATCGGCTGCAACAACACGTGCACGTTCTGCATCGTGCCGACCACGCGCGGCAAAGAGCACGACCGCCGCCCCGGCGACATTCTCGCCGAGATCCGCCAGTGCGTCGACAACGGCGCGAAGGAGGTCACGCTGCTCGGCCAGAATGTGAACTCGTTCGGTTACGGCATCGGCGACCGGTACGCGTTCAGCAAACTGCTGCGCGCGTGCGGCGAGATCGACGGACTGGAGCGTGTGCGGTTCACGTCGCCGCATCCGGCCGCGTTCACCGACGACGTGATCGCCGCGATGGCCGAGACACCGAACATCATGCACCAGCTGCACTTCCCGCTGCAGTCCGGTTCCGACCGCATCCTGCGTGCGATGCGCCGCTCGTACCGTTCCGCGAAATTCCTCGACATCCTGCGCAAGATCCGCGAGGCCATGCCGGACGCGCAGATCTCCACCGACATCATCGTCGGTTTCCCGGGCGAGACCGATGAGGACTTCGAGGAGACGATGCGCGTGGTGCGTGAGGCCCGGTTCTCCTCCGCGTTCACGTTCGAATACTCGCCGCGCCCCGGCACGCCGGCCGCCGCGATGGAACAGGTGCCGCATGAGGTGGTGCAGGAGCGGTTCGAGCGGCTCGTGGCGCTGCAGGAGCAGATCACGGCCGAGGAGCTGGCGAAGTTCGAGGGGCGTGACGTCGAGGTGATGATCACCGGTGCCGCCGGCAAGAAGGACTCGGCCACGCACCGCGTGACTGGTCGCGAGAGGACCGGTGTGCTCGTGCATATCGGCGTGCCCGAAGGCGAGCCGATGCCCGAGATTGGTGATTTCGTCACCGCGACCGTCACCCATGCCGGACGGCATAATCTCATCGCCGATCCCGATCCGGCCAAGGGCCAGACGTATTCGGTACGTCATTGAAACACGCCGCGTGTGGCTCTCTTCACGGAAGGAGAGCCACACGCATGATCAAGGGGGAGCATCATATGACATCGCGTGTCGTTTCGATCGTCGGACCCACCGCCTCGGGCAAGACCGGACTTGGCATCGCCATCGCCAAGGCGCTCGAGGAGCGCGGCGAGCGAGCCGAAATCGTCAACGCCGACGCCTACCAGATGTACCGCGGCATGGACATCGGCACCGCCAAGGCCACAGGCGAGGAGCAAGCTGCGGTCCGGCATCACCTCATCGACATCATCGAACCGGACGACACGATGACGGTGGCGAGGTTCCAACAGATCGCGCGTGACTGCATCCGCGACCTGCAATCGCGGGGCATCAGGCCGATCATGGTCGGGGGCTCGGGCCTGTACGCGCGTGCCGCGATCGACGACATCTCGTTCCCCGGTACCGATCCCGTGGTGCGTCAACGGCTTGAAGAACGAGAGAAAGTCGAAGGCGCGGGCGCGTTGTTCGACGAGCTCAAGGACAAGGACCCTGCCGCGGCGGCTCGTATGGACCCGCGCAACCCGCGACGTACCATCCGTGCGCTTGAGGTCATCGAAGTGACCGGCAAACCGTATTCGGCAAGCTTGCCGCGCTACCGGTACGTGATCCCCACCGTGCAGATCGGCCTTGACCTGCCGCGCGAGGAGCTTGACCGTCGCATCGGCATCCGCACCAAGCAGATGCTCACCGGCGGATTCGTCGAAGAGGTCGAACGGCTGCGTCCCCGGCTCGGCGTCACCGCCAGCCGTGCGCTCGGCTACCAGCAGGTCATTGACTACCTCGACGGCCTTGCCGATCTCAACGACACGTATATGGATATCGCGCAGAAGACCAAGCGACTTGCCCGCAAGCAGATGGGCTGGTTCGGCCGCGACCCGCGCATCCACTGGCTGCAGGCGCTCAACCCAAGCCTCGTCGACAATGCGCTGGCGATCATCGCCCACGCGGACGCGGGGGAGTACGATCCGATCGACGCGCACGCCGACGAATACGTGCAGCATCATCTGGGCGACATCGACTGACTCGACTGTCGATCAGCGGGAAACGAAGACAGCAGAGGCCGCAAGCACGCGAATCAGTGCGCCGGCCCCTGCTCCCAGCCTGCGATCAGGAACGTGCGCGTCGGATTCGCCGGCCGCGCGATCTTGCCGAACATCCGCTCGAAGCCGCTCGTATCGCCGCGGTACGCCGCATGTTTCGCTGCCTTGTACTCGTCACGGCTCACCGAACCCCAGTCGAGGTCCCATCCGGCGTCATGCGCGAGCCTCGACGCGAAGATGCGCAACGTCATCGCATTACCGCCCTTGAACGGATGCAGGTATCCCAGCTCGTCGTAGATATGCGCTAGCTCGTTTACGAACACATCGCGATCCAACGCGACCAGATTACGCTTGTCGGCCAGCTCGGTCGCGATGTTGAGCGCGCCGGTGCCGATCAGCGAGGCCGGGAAGAACATCTCCGGATTCTTGGCAAGTGCCCGGTCCGAGGTCACTTCGCGTGTCGTGTTCGACGTGCGTAACCGGCCTGCATCGGAGAACACACCTTCGAACAGGCCCTTGTGGATCGCGGTCAACTCGTCCAGATCTCCTTCGGCCTTCCATCCGCGTTCGACCAGCAGCACGGTCCGGGCGACGATGCTGCTCGCATGGTCCGCCGCATGGTCGTCGAGGCTGCCGTCGGCAAGTCTTCCGCCCACGATGCCGGACGTTTCCGCGTCCGCGGCGTCGATCAGCGCGGAAACGTCGATGTCGCCGCGCTCGTATCGGCCGAGCGCGTGCATCGTCGCATCGCCGGGCCTCATTGCTTCCAACGCGCAGTTCTTCAGTGCAAATGCGACTGCGCTCGCACGTTCAGCTGGAGTCATAGGCCTATCCTAGCCGATGAAGCCGGCCGTATGCGCCAATGGGAGGGAAAATAACCGGGTCTGGGTAGAATCTGAACCGTTATGGCACGTACAGCATCCTCATCGCAGAAAACATCGAAACCCGGCAGACCGGCGCGCGACGGCGACACGCCGGTCGAACAACCTTACGAACCATGGTGGAAGAAGATCCTGCTGGCCGTTCCCCGTGCGCTCGGATCCGCCGTGCGCGCGGTGAGCGGCGTGGGCGAATACGATCCGATGTACCGGCGCGACGGCCTGTGCTTTCTGATGCTGGTGCTCGCGGTGTTCTTCTGCGCTTCCGAATGGTTCCGCGTCAACGGGGTGCTCGGTCGCATCCTGCATGCGGTGGCATCGGGCCTGTTCGGCGTGATGAGCGTGATCGTGCCGGTGCTGCTTGCGCTGGTGGCGATCCGGCTGATGCGCAATTCCGGCAAGCATTCCGACAATCCGCGTGTGGTGACGGGCTGGGTGCTGTTGCTGTGGTCGATCTGTTCGATCATCGACGTCGTTGTCGCGGCGGACACGCCGGGATTCGACATCACGCTGCTGCAGCGGGCCGGTGGCCTGTTCGGGTTCGTACTCGGCTCGCCTCTGGCGTGGGGACTTTCCGACGCGTTCGCGATCATCGTGTTCGTGGTGGCGGGATTATTTTCGCTGCTGATGATCACGCGCACGCACGTGACCGACCTGCCGGACAATGCGCGCGCGTTGCGCGACCGTCTGCAGTCCGGTTCCGGCCGTCCGGCGAAATCCCAGACGGCCGACGGCGAGCAATTCCCCAACGAGGTGCGTGTGGGGGATTCCACGCTCTCGTTCGCCGAAGGCGTACCTTCTCATGATGGGTCGGATGACGCGGCGCAGGATGACGCGGCGGCGAAGCCGACCATATGGGAGCGGTTCAAGCATCTGTTCGAGCGGCACGGAGGCGAGAACCACACGCTCGATCGTTATGCCGGGGACGATCCCTTCGACCATGCCGCCGACCGCCACGGCGAAGCTGCCGAAACATCCCTGATCGATCCGGCCGCCGCCGTGCCGACCAGAACGGTGTCGTCCGGCACCCACGATGACGGATCGCACCGCGAATACGGCGCATCCGTCGGACGGACCATATCGTCCGCCGTCAATGATCCCGACGTGACCGCTGCGATGGGTGCGCACGGCACGACGGTCATGCCGACCAGAACGGTGAGCGGCACGGAGGCCGTGCCCGATGCCGCCCCCGTGATGCCGGCCGGATCCGATCCGTGGGCCGGTATCGGCAGGGACGGTACCGCATCCTTCCAGGCAGTTCCCGTCGCTTCGGCAACACCAGACATGACCCCTGCGCAGCCGACCGTCAACCCCGTCACGGGAGAAATCGTCGATGAACCGCAGGACGACATGCCGGCATCGGGATCAGTGCCGGCTGACGCCGACCGTCCGTACCAGCTGCCGGATCTGAACATCCTGGCCAAGGGCCAGCCCCATGCCGCCCGTACCCCGGCCAACGACAACGTCATCCGGGCCTTGACCAACACATTCCAGCAGTTCAACGTCGACGCCAAGGTCGTGGGCTTCCTGCGCGGTCCGTCCGTCACCCAGTACGAGGTCGAGCTTGGTCCCGGCGTCAAGGTCGAGAAGGTCACCAATCTACAGAAGAACATCGCCTATGCGGTGGCCAGCTCCGACGTGCGCATCCTCTCGCCGATCCCGGGCAAGTCCGCCATCGGCATCGAGATCCCGAACGTCGACCGCGAGATCGTACACCTTGGCGACGTGTTGCGAAGCGACAAGGCAATGAATGATCCGACCCCGATGCTCACCGGCGTGGGCAAGGACGTCGAAGGCCATTTCGTGACCGCCGACCTGACCAAAATGCCTCACCTGCTGGTGGCCGGCGCGACCGGCTCCGGCAAATCAAGCTTCATCAACTCGATGCTCACCTCGCTCATCATGCGGGCCACGCCCGAACAGGTGCGCATGATCATGGTCGATCCCAAACGCGTCGAACTGTCCGCGTATGCGGGCATCCCGCACCTGCTCACGCCGATCATCACCGATCCGAAGAAGGCCGCGCAAGCGCTCGAATGGGTCGTCAAGGAGATGGACGCCCGCTACTCCGACCTTGAATTCTTCGGCTTCCGCCACATCAAGGATTTCAACAAGGCCGTGCGCGAGGGCAAGGTGCACGCGCCGGCCGGCTCGCAGCGTAAGGTGGCTCCCTACCCGTACATCCTCGTGGTCGTCGACGAGATGGCCGACCTCATGATGGTCGCCAAGAACGACGTGGAAAGCTCCATCCAACGCATTACGCAGCTCGCGCGAGCCGCCGGCGTGCACCTCGTGCTCGCCACCCAGCGCCCGTCCGTCGACGTCGTCACCGGCCTCATCAAGGCGAACATTCCCTCGCGCCTCGCGTTCGCGACCTCGTCGGCCACCGACTCGCGCGTCATCCTCGACACTACCGGCGCAGAGACGCTGATCGGCCAGGGCGACGCGCTGTTCCTGCCGATGGGGCAGGCCAAGCCGCTGCGCGTGCAAGGGTCATGGGTGAGTGAATCCGAGATCCGCAAGGCCGTCGAATTCGTGCGTACCCAGCGCAAGCCGCACTACCGCGAGGACATCGAACAAATGGCCAAGGAAGCGGACAAGGCGGCCGTCGAACCGGACGAGGAGATCGGCGACGACATGGACGTGCTGCTGCAAGCCGCCGAACTGGTCGTCACCACGCAGTTCGGATCCACGTCGATGTTGCAACGCAAGCTGCGCGTCGGCTTTGCCAAGGCTGGCCGCCTCATGGATCTGCTCGAATCGCGCGGCGTGGTGGGGCCGTCCGAAGGATCCAAAGCGCGCCAGGTGCTCGTGCAGCCGCAGGATTTGCCGGCGGTGCTCGCGTTCATCCGAGGCGAAACCAGCTCAATCCAATCGTCCGGCGCGCAAACGGCCGCCGATCCCGCCGGCAACGAGCCGGCATGAGCCGCATCCGGCCGGCGCATCGCGAAAAGATCGAGGGGGTCGGCGGAAGACATCCATCCAAGGTAGCAACGTAAGGGTATGGTGAATGGCATGAACAACAGCAAGACTGAAAGCAAGGAATCCTCCAAATCGTCATTGTTGGACGGTTGGAACGCGCCGCCGAACCTCGTCACCTACTCGCGTATCGTGCTGGTCGTGATCTTCCTCGGCCTGTACATCGCCGCCGGCGCGTGGGGCGTCGAGAACTACGCGATGCGCTGGGCGGCCGCGATCCTGTTCATCGTCGCCGCGTCCACCGACAAGCTCGACGGCTGGATGGCCCGCACGTTCAACCAGGTCACCGAGCTGGGCAAGCTCATGGATCCGATCGCCGACAAGCTGCTGACCTGCGCCACGCTGATCGTGGCCGCGGCGTTCGGCGAACTCGGGCCGACGGTGCTCGGATGGATCGTCGTCGCGCTGTTCCTGATCCGTGAGATCGGCATCACCGTGATGCGCTTCTTCGTGATCGACACCGGCGGCAAGGTCATCGCCGCCGAGTGGCCCGGCAAGCTCAAGACCTTGTTCCAGTGCATCGGTCTGGCCATGTTGCTGCTTCCGGTCTGGCAGTTTGCCGGCGGCACCGGCGAGAACCCGATGTGGCTGACCATCTACCTGTTCGTCACGTACCTGATGATCTACGTGGCGCTCGTGCTGTGTCTGTATTCGGGCGGCGTGTATCTCTACAACACGTTCCACGGACGTAAGAAGTAGATCGAACCCGTAGAGTCATTCATAAGGAGGCTCCCTTGCCGGCATGGCGTCGGACGGGGAGCCTTCGCATAAGACAAGGAGACAGAGCATGACCGATGGCATTGCCGGGCGCTGTGACGGGATCGCCGCGCGGATACTGCACATATGCGAGGATCGGCAGCTGAAGATCGCGGCGGCCGAATCGTTGACGGGTGGACTGCTTGCGGACGCCTTCGTGCGTATTCCGGGAGCCTCCAACGTATTTCTCGGTTCGGCGGTCACATACGATATCCGGGCCAAGGCGTCGATACTTGGAGTGGACCGTGATCTGCTGGAACGCGAGGGCGCCGTGCATCCCGAGGTCGCCCGGCAGATGGCGGCGTCGACCGCGAGACTGTATGGGCAGCCCGAATACCGCGGACAGGTGATCGGATTGGCGACGACGGGCGTGGCCGGTCCCGGTCCGGACGGGGACAAACCGGCCGGATTGGTGTATATCGGCCTGTCGCTGCCGTCTTCCGACAGGCCGGACGGACGACGTACGTTCTCCCGCGAGCTCAGACTCGACGGGGATCGGCCGCAGGTGCGCAGGCTGACTGTGCTGCGTCTGCTGGAGACGTTGGAAGGAGCATTATGGCGAGATACAGTGAATCATGCGGGTATTCACAGGGACTTTTCAGGAATAAACGTGTGCGTGACAGGTTGAACAAAGTGGAAACACCGACGAACGCCTAAGGAGGGTTGCGATGGAAACGATGACCCGCACCACCGAAACGATGAATGTGGAACAGCTCAGCCCGATCGCCGCGCGCCCGGGGAGCGCGCGCATGCGCGATCTGACGCCGGCGCAGCGCCGTGCCGTGATGTTCGCCCAGCAGCAGGTGCTGGCCGCCCGCGCCGCGAAGAAGGCCAAGGATGAACGTCAGGCCGCTCTGAATCGCATGTGGCAGGAGGAGGATTCCGCCCAGGCCCGTCCCCGTGGCGTTGCGCATGCACAGGAGACCGCTGGCGAGACCCGCGATGTGTCGTTGCGCGAGGCCATCGGTCATGTGTTGCGCGAGCTGCGCACCGGCGACCGCAAGACGCTGCGCGAGGTGAGCGAGAAGGCCGGCGTGTCGCTCGGCTACCTTTCGGAGGTCGAGCGTGGGCAGAAGGAGGCCAGCTCCGAACTGCTTAGCTCCATTTCCGAGTCCCTTGGGGTGAGTACCCCGCAGATGCTGCGTATGGTGGCTGATTATCTGGAGTCCACTCAGGCGTAGTCTGCGCCGCGGCGAATGAATGGGATGGCGGTCTTCTTCGGGAGGCCGCCATTGTTGTGTTGTAGACTGGTGGATCGTGCGAGAACGGGAATTCTGGGCTTTGCTTGAAGAGGTGTTCGGGCGCGGGTACGGGCGTAGTCTCGCCAAGGATCAGGGTTTGGTCGAACTTGGCGGGATGAGCGTGGTCGAGGCTCTGGCATCGGGTGAGGAGCCGCGCGTTGTGTGGAATGTGCTGTGCGATCAGATGGACGTTCCCGATTCGCAACGCTGGGGCAAACGGCATATGGCGCCGCCTCTGCCGGCTCGGTTCCATGACTGACGATGCCTGAGCCGGCGGCGGCACGCCAATTCGAACAAATGTTCGCGCATTGGGCTATAGTTGTTCACAGTGACGAAACGTCGACGGATGTGGCGTGCGTTGTGCATAAACGCAGGGATCCCTTGCATAAGTAGGGGATTGCCGGATTCCGACACGCCCGGGTCGACCGTTCGACCACAGGGGCCGGTTCGGCTTGCCTCGGTCGCGGTCCGTCCCGTAGCGTGAAGGCACATCGGCACACACACGGTAAGGAGAACCAATATGGCACAACAGGCAAACGCCCCGGCGAAGCAGCCGGACAATGGCAAGCCGGGCATTGATCCGCGTCGCCAGGCCGCGCTGGACACCGCGCTGGCTCAGGTGGAGAAAAGCTTCGGCAAAGGTTCCGCGATGCGTCTGGGTGATCGGCCCGAACAGGACGTCGAGGTGATCCCGACCGGTTCTCTGGCGCTGGACATGGCCTTGGGCATCGGCGGTCTGCCGAAGGGTCGCATCGTCGAGATTTACGGTCCCGAATCCTCGGGCAAGACGACGCTGGCGCTTCATGTGGTCGCCAATGCGCAGAAGGCCGGCGGCGTGGCCGCGTTCATTGACGCCGAACATGCGCTCGATCCGGTATACGCGCGCAAGCTCGGCGTTGACACCGATTCGCTTATCGTCTCCCAGCCCGACAATGGCGAGCAGGCGCTGGAGATCGCTGACATGCTGATCCGGTCGGGCGCCCTCGACGTGATTGTGGTCGACTCGGTCGCGGCCCTGGTGCCGAAGGCCGAGATAGATGGTGACATGGGAGACAGCCATGTCGGTTTGCAGGCCAGGCTCATGAGCCAGGCCCTGCGCAAGATGACCGGCGCACTGGCCCAGGCGGGCACCACCGCGATCTTCATCAACCAGTTGCGCGAGAAGATCGGCGTCTTCTTCGGAAGTCCTGAAACCACTACCGGCGGCAAGGCGTTGAAGTTCTACGCGTCCGTGCGTCTCGATATCCGCCGCATCCAGACCATCAAGGTGGGCGACGAGGCAGTCGGCAACCGCACCAAGGTGAAGGTCGTGAAGAACAAGATGGCCCCGCCGTTCAAGTCCGCCGAGTTCGACGTGCTGTACGGCGAGGGCATCTCGACCGAAGGCTCGGTGCTGGACATGGCCCTGCAGTGCAACGTGGTCAAGAAATCCGGTTCCTGGTTCACCTATGAGGGCGACCAGCTTGGTCAGGGGCGCGAGAACGTGCGCAAGTTCCTCAAGGAGAACCCGGCCGTCACCGAGGAGATCGAGAAGAAGGTCAAGATCGCCTTCGGCCTGATTCCCGCCGAGGATCAGTTCGCCGAAGGAGAAAACGGCGCCGACGACGCGCCGCAGGATGCCGGCGCCGGCGATGCGACCGGTACCGCCAAAGAAGCCAAGAGCGCCGCGAAGGACTGACCTGTGATCGACGCTGGAGCTTTCCTTGCGGCACATGCGCCGGCTGTCATGCCGGACTCGTTCGGACGACAGGATCCTGTCGAATCGAGCGAATCCGGCATGACAGCCGGCGGACGGCGCGGACGCCGGCTGCGCCGCTCGGAGCAGCACGGTCGTTCCGATACGGCACGCAGTCGGTTCGGCGCGGCAGGGTCACATCAGGTCGACGATCCTCACGATGTGGATGCATGCCGTGAAGCGGCGTTGTGTCTGTTGGATGCCGCGCCGCGGTCCTCGGGCGCCATGAGGGAGCGTCTGGCCGGCAAGGGCTATGCTTCCGATACGGTCGAGGCAGTGGTGGAACGCCTCGAGCAGGTGCATCTGATCGATGACGAGGCCTACGCCGAATCGATGGTGCGCTATTGCGTGGCTCGGCTCATGGGAGCCCGCGGCGCGATGGCGGAGCTGTCCCGCAAGGGCGTGCCGCGTCCGATCGCGGCACGGGCCGTCGATGAGGCGCGTGAACGGGGCGTCTTCGAGGATGCGGCGTGGGAGCTCGCAAGACGATATGCGGCCAAGACCGAAGGGCTTGACCTCGACAAGCGTCGGCAGCGATTCTGGTCTGCGGGAGGCCGGAAAGGCCATGATCCGCAGGATCTCAGCCGCATAGCGTATGAACTGTTCCATTGATGCAGCGTGGAGGAAGTGCATGAGGCGGGAAGCCTAAGTAGTGTACTCGGTCTGCATCACGCCATGGACGGGAAAATGATGATGAGACCCCTTATACCCCGGGTTCTGTCGCGCCGGCGAACCGGTGCGGACGGCCATCCATCTCGACCTGACGTTGCCGTCAGGCTCTAGCAGCCTACCCGAAGGCATCGGGCGAGCAGCCCTCAAACGCCTTCTGCTTGGCCTTGCTCCCGATGAGGCTTGCCATGCGGCCGACTGTTGCCAGCGGCCCGGTGGTCTCTTACACCGCCGTTTCACCCTTACCAGCCGAGGCTGGCGGTCTGTTCTCTGCTGCGCTATCTCTCAGGTCGCCCTGGGCGGATGTTATCCGCCATCGTGCTCTGCGGAGCCCGGAAGTTCCTCAACTCGCACCATTGCAATGCGAATCGCGGCCGTCAAGGGGTCTCAGGCGAACCATCATACACGATGCCAGGATATCGCGAACCGGCATGCATGCCGTAAACGCACACGCATACCACCTATGCAACCATGGAAACGTGAACGCAACACGCAGAAAAGAAACATTTTTCTTCGGGCGAGTTTCCCACCGTTTACCGTTCGTTCGGCTACAATAAAACATACCGACGGCGAAGTCGCCGTTGGCCCGTCAAATAGCGGGTAGCACCGCTTGAGTCTAGGAGGTCCACATGGAAATCGTCGTTACCGGACG
Organism: Bifidobacterium sp. SO1; assembly: GCF_018555335.1. Taxonomy (NCBI): domain Bacteria; kingdom Bacillati; phylum Actinomycetota; class Actinomycetes; order Bifidobacteriales; family Bifidobacteriaceae; genus Bifidobacterium; species Bifidobacterium sp. SO1. Next base: position 37,177 of record NZ_JAFEJR010000014.1, read on the forward strand.
TCACACGCAGATCAAGCAGAGGTTCCGTGATGTCGTTGAAAGCAAGATGAATCGTGTGACCGCTATCGCGCCGGATGCGCAACGCGCGCAGATCGTGCTGACGCACGAAGGCAATCCCCGTCAGGCGGATACCGCCAAGAGGGTGGAGATCACTGTCATTGCGGGCCGCACCGTGGTGCGTGCCGAGGCGTCGAGCACCGACGAATTCAGCGCGCTTGATATGGCGCTGGACAAGCTGACGCTGCGTCTGCGCCGCACTCGTGATCGCCGCAAGGACCATCGTCGTGGCTATACCGATCCCGTTCCCGTCGACATGGGAGTCGTCGAGCCGCCGGCCGAGGAGACCGTGGAAGAGGAGCCGAACAACAGCCCTGCCGCCGCCGTCGCGTCGGATCTGGGCCCGGGCGAGTCCGTTGAGGTCCAGGTAGGCGACACCCCGATCGTCATCCGCCGCAAGCTGCACATCGCCGAACCGATGACCATCGACGAGGCGCTGTATGAGATGGAGTTGATCGGCCACGACTTCTTCCTGTTCGTCAACAAGGAGACGGGTCGTCCGTCCGTCGTCTACCACCGTCATGGCTGGAGCTACGGCGTGTTCGAGATCGACACTCCCGAGAACGTCGCCAAGTAGGCTGATCTGCCGTCCACGATCCGATACCGGTCTGCGACTTGGTTCGGCGTGGTAACGGCGCATGATAGGGCATAGGTCCGCGCGAATATGGTTCGCGCGGACCTTTTTCTATGCAAGATGGCGGAAATACCGGTGAAAATCGCCGCGTTCGCGTAGTATGGACGAAGTTTATGCCCAACCGGACAAGTTGGGCTATGCTCGTTTACGGTAACCGACTCTATAGGGAGCGAAACGTGGTAGATATTGTCGACAAGGCCCTGCGTATGGGCGAAGGCCGCCAGATCAAGAAGCTTGAGAACGTGGCCAAGGCCGTGAACGCTTTGGAGGATGAGATCTCCTCCCTCAGCGATGAGGAACTCAAGGGCCAGACCGCCAAGTTCAAGCAGCGCCTTGACAACGGCGAAAAGCTAGACAGCCTGATGCCGGAGGCGTTCGCCACCGTGCGCGAGGCGTCCAAGCGCATCCTCGGACAGCGTCACTTCGACGTGCAGCTGATGGGCGGCGCCGCCCTGCACTGGGGCAACATCGCGGAAATGAAGACCGGTGAAGGCAAGACCTTGGTCGCCACCCTGCCGAGCTACCTCAACGCGCTCGAAGGCAAGGGCGTCCACGTCGTCACTGTCAATGACTACCTCGCCAGCTACCAGAGCGAGTTGATGGGCCGCATCTACCGCTTCCTCGGCATGTCGGTCGGCTGCATCATCACCGACCAGAAGCCGCCGGAGCGCCGCAAGCAGTACAACGCCGACATCACGTACGGCACCAACAACGAGTTCGGCTTCGACTATCTGCGCGACAACATGGCGTGGGAGAAGTCCGACCTCGTGCAGCGCGGCCACCACTTCGCCATCGTCGACGAGGTCGACTCCATCCTCATCGACGAGGCCCGTACCCCGCTGATCATCTCCGGTCCGGCCGAGGGCGACGTGACCCGCTGGTACATGCAGTTCGCCCGTCTTGTGCCGAAGCTGACCCGCGACGAGGACTATGAAGTCGACGAGAAGAAGAAGGTCATCGGCATCCTTGATCCGGGCATCACCAAGGTGGAGGACTTCCTCGGCATCGACAACCTGTATGAGCCGAACAACACCGCACTGATCGGCTACCTCAACAATGCCATCAAGGCCAAGGAGCTGTTCCTCAAGGACCGCGATTACGTGGTCACGCACGGCGAGGTGCTCATCGTCGACGAGCACACGGGCCGTATCCTGCCGGGCCGCCGCTACAATGAGGGCCTGCATCAGGCCATCGAGGCGAAGGAAGGCGTCGAGGTCAAGCCCGAGAACCAGACCTTCGCGACCATCACCCTGCAGAACTATTTCCGCATGTACGACAAGCTCGCCGGCATGACCGGTACCGCCGAGACCGAGGCGGCCGAGTTCATGGGCACCTACAAGTTGGGCGTGCTGCCGATCCCGACCAACAAGCCGATGATCCGCAAGGACCAGGACGATCTCATCTTCCGCACGAAGAAGGAGAAGCTGGCCGCCATCATCAAGGATGTCGCCAAGCGCTACCACAAGGGTCAGCCGGTACTGCTCGGCACCGCGTCCGTCGAGTCCTCCGAGGTCGTCTCCTCGCTGCTCGACGTCGCCAAGATTCCGCACCAGGTGCTCAACGCGAAGCAGCACGAGAAGGAAGCGGCCGTCGTGGCCGTCGCCGGCCGCAAGGGCGCCGTCACCGTGGCCACCAACATGGCCGGCCGTGGTACCGATATCATGCTCGGCGGCAACGTCGAGTTCCTCGCCGACCAGAAGCTCAAGGCCGAAGGCTATTCCCCGGACGACACGCCGGACGAGTACGAGAAGCGCTGGCCGGGCGTGCTCGAGGAGGTCAAGGCACAGGTCAAGGACGAGCATGACGAGGTCGTCGAACTCGGCGGCCTGTACGTGCTCGGCACCGAACGCCACGAGTCCCGCCGTATCGACAACCAGCTGCGCGGCCGTTCCGGCCGTCAGGGCGACCCGGGCGAATCCCGCTTCTACCTGTCGCTGGAAGACGACCTGATGCGCCTGTTCAACACGCAGCTCGTCGCGCGCGTCATGGCCAAGGGCATGCCCGAAGGCGAGCCGATCGAATCGAAGAGCGTCTCCAAGGGCGTGCGCACCGCGCAGAAGGCCGTCGAGTCGCGCAACTTCGAGATCCGCAAGAACGTGCTCAAGTACGACGACGTGATGAACAAGCAGCGCACCGTCATCTACTCCGAACGCCAGGCCGTGTTGAAGGGCGAGGATATCCACGAGGATATCGAGCGTTTCTTCGCGGACACCGTCGAAAGCTACATCAAGGGCGCCAACAACGGTTCCGAGAAGCCGAAGGACTGGGATTGGGACGGTCTGTTCAAGGCGCTCCGGACCGTGTTCCCGATCACGTTCGACGTCGACGCCGCCAAGGATGCGGCCGGCAAGGCGAAGGGCGAGAAGGCCGTCGAAGCCGTCCGCGATGCGATCGCTGAAACCATCAAGGCCGAATACGCCAAGCTGGAAGAGAAGATCGGCGCGGAGGGACTGCGTCAGCTCGAACGTCGTGTCGTGCTTGCCGTGCTTGACCGCAAGTGGCGCGAGCATCTGTACGAGATGGACTACCTCAAGGACGGCATCGGTCTGCGCGGTATGGGTCAGCGTGATCCGCTGGTCGAATACCAGCGCGAAGGCTACCAGATGTACAACTCCATGATCGAGGCGATCAAGGAGGAGAGCGTCCAGCTGCTCTTCCACGTGGATGTCGAGCAGGTCGCCCGTACCGAGGACACGACCACCGAATCCGATGAGGATGCCGCGGTCGCACAGGTCGAGCATGCGCTGGACAAGGACGAACAGTCCGCCGAAACCGCAGACGACGAATCCGAAGTCACTTCCGAACCGTCCGAGGACGAGAACGACGAAGTGGATGAGGAGCAGGCCGCCGCGATCGCCGAGGCCGCGAAGTCGTCCGAAGCGGGAGAGGCGTCCGCTCCGGTCGTCGTCGGCCCGGCTCCGATCAGCCACGCCGAGGGCAAGGTGCCGGCCAACAAGCGTCCGAAGAGCGAAGAGCTCAAGACGCCGTGGGCCGACGGTCGCACGTTCCCGGGCACCCCGAAGAACGCGCAATGCCCGTGCGGTTCGGGTCGCAAGTACAAGATGTGCCACGGACAGAACGAACAGTGACCGGTGACACGGCACACGGTTCCGTGACCTCATGACGAAAAGGCTCCTGCGGGGGCCTTTTCGTTTTGCTATATGGAAGATCGGACTGGGCGAAACGTCATACCGTTACAATGAACGGCGAATACACACATAACGGCGCCGTTAGCGCCAAGGAGGGCATCATGGCCGAGATCACATGGAAGTCGATTCTCACCAAGCTGGTCGGGGGAGACCATTTGAGCGCGGAGGAGTCGGAGTGGTTCGTGGACGACCTGATGCAGGGCAACGCGAATCCGGCGGCGGTCGGCGCGGCGCTGGCCATGCAGCAGCAGCTAGGCCTGACCGCCGACGAGGTGTCCGGTGCGGCCAAGGCAATGGTTGCCCATGCCGTGCCTCTGCATGTCAGCGGCGAGACCACCGACATCGTCGGCACCGGCGGCGACGGATTCGCCACCGTGAACCTGTCCACGATGGGGTCGGTCGCCGCGGCGGCAGCCGGCGTGAAGATCGTCAAGCACGGCAACCGTGCCGCCTCATCCAAGTGTGGTGCAGCCGATGTGCTCGAAGCGCTCGGTCTTCCGCTGACGCTTACCCCGGACGCGGTGGGCGAGGTCGGCGACGAAGTCGGCATCACCTTCGCGTTCGCCCGAACCTTCCACCCGGCCATGCGCTTCGTCGGACCGATCCGTGCGGCGCTCGGCATCCCATGCGTGTTCAACGTGCTCGGCCCGCTGACGAACCCGGCCAAGCCGGCGCATGTCGCCATCGGTTGCGCCAACCGTGCGATGAGCCCGATCATGGCCGCGGTTTATGCCGCCAACGGCCAGTCCGGCATGGTGTACACCTCGCATGAGGGCCTTGATGAGCTGGCTCCGACCGGCCCGGTGTCCGTGTGGGAGATCCGCGACGGCAAGGTGACGGAAACCGAATTCGATCCGACTGTCGAACTTGGACTGGCTCCGGTCAACGTCGCCGATCTCAAGGGAGGCGAGCCGGAGGTCAACGCCGCCGCATTCCGCGACTTCCTCGCAGGCAAGAATATCCCCGCTCGTACCACCGCGTTGCTCAATGCGGCTTCCGCGATCGTGGCAGACGGGCATCTGGTCGGCGACGGCACGCTGGGGGAGCGGTTCAAGCAGGCGTATGCGGCCGCACAGGACGCCGTCGATTCCGGCAAGGCCGAAGCGCTGTTCGCCAAGTGGATCGAAACCGCACAGGCCAAGGCCTGAGATATCGGCATGCTATGAACTCCGGGGCTGGTTCCTGCATCCGTGCGGGGTACCAGCCCCAATGCATTGTTGCCGTATAACGGCTATACGCGCGCGCCGTCGTCGGTATAGCCGTTTCGTGTCTCGGTATGGCCTTTGTGCTGGACGATCAGTCCCGCCGCTCCGACCAACGCGCACACACCGAAGATCGTGCCCAGCATCGCCGCCAGGGCCGGCACGAATACCGAGGCGATGAGACCGATGATACCGGCCACCAGCAGGACCCAGAACACCAGCTTCGAAGCCTTCACTGGGCCGATCTCGGGATTCGGCGGCACGAAATCGTCACCGTAGCGGTCCATCACATTGTCGGTGTCCAGCCAGCTGGAACGTGTGTTGTCTCTCGGGCCGCGCCGGTTCAGCGGTACCGGATCATCGACGAATACGCCGTTGTCCAGATCGCCGACGGACAACAGCGCCTCCTTCTCCTTGCGCTGGGCGTGCTTCTCGAAACGCTTGGCGCTGCGTGAATGTTCCACGTCCTTCAGGTCGTCGGCGTGAGCCTCGGCGAACGCGGCCCATGCGCTGTCGATATCCCCGCCATCAGGGTTGCTGTTCGGTGACTGGTCCGGGAGTTCACCGCCATTGCTATTGTTAAGGTCAGTCATATCCACCACTGTAATCAGCGGCAAAGCCAAGTGGCTGAAAGGAGCGTCGCCATGCTCTACTGGTTCTTCGTCAAAGTGTTCGGGCCCATCGCCCGCCGTCATCTCGGGCCGTCCGTGTCCGGGCTGAACAACATCCCTCGCGAGGGAGGCGCCATCATCGCCGCGAACCATCTTGCCGTGATCGACGACGCACTCATCCCGATCACCTGCCCGCGCATGGTGCATTTCATGGGCAAGGCCGAATACTTCGAAGGCAAGGGCATCAAAGGCAAGTTCAAGAAGTGGTGGTTCACATCCGTGGGCGTGTTCCCGGTGGACCGTTCCGGCGGCTCCAAATCGCTGGGCGCGTTGGAGCATGCGCGTGAGATCATCGAGGATGGCCACCTGTTCGGTATCCATATCGAGGGCACCCGCAGCCCGGACGGCAACCTGTACAAGGGCCACACCGGTGCGGCGCGTCTCGCATTCGAAACCGGCTGTCCGATCGTGCCGACCGCGATCATCGGCACGCGCGAACTGCAGAAGCCGGGCACGGTGATCCCGGCCAAGGGCAAGACACAGGTGATTTACGGCAAGCCGATCAACGTCAAGAAGAAGACGGATGTGACGCATGACGAACTGCGCGAGCTCACCGACAGGATCACTCACGAGATTCAGGCGATGAGCGGCCAGGAGTATGTGGACGAGTATGCGCAGACGGTGAAGGCACGGCTGAAGGAGCAGGCTGAAACGGCTCAATCCGCACAATAGTTCGCGTAAGGTTCGTATATGGTTGGAGGCCGGTTTCCTAATGGGAAACCGGCCTCCAACATTATGGGCGAATGACTACAGCAGCGAGGAGTACATCGTCAGCGTGACAGTGATGGGATCTCCGTTCTCGTCGCGGATGCGGGTTACCGTGCCCCCGGTCGGATCCTGCGACGCCACCAGCTTGTCCTTGTTGGAGTCGAGCGTGATGGTCGATTTGACTGTCACCTTGAACCCGAGCTTCTCGAGCGCGGCCTTCGCCGCACTTGCCTTCTGACCGACGTAGTTCTCCAAGGTGATGGTCTCAGGGCCCTTCGAGACGACTACGTCGACGCTGTCCCCCCAATGCAGCTGGGAGCCTTCATCGACGGAGGCGGATATAACCGAACCGGCCGGCACCTTGTCGTCGTATTCCTCGGTGACGTTCATGGTGAGCTTCAGCTCGTCGAGCGCGGTTTTGGCCTCGTCCTGCGTCTTGCCGACGATGTCGGGCATCGTCACCGGCATCGGTCCCTTCGACAGGACGACGGTGATCGGCGTGTTGTGCTTGAGCACGGCGCCGGCTTTGATGGGATCGCCGGTGGATGCGTCGACGATGCTGATCGCGGCGCCTTCGGGAAGCGTCTGCGAATACTCGTCCTGCGAACCGTCGTGGGTAACGGCATCGAATCCGGCCGATTCCAGCGCGGCGACCACATCGGTGCCGTGAGATGACGACGTGTCGAAGATATCCGAAGGAATGGTCGCCGTCTTCACGCCCTTCGAGACGACGATGCTCATCGAGGCGTCGCCCCGCTTGCTGATACGGTCGCCGACATTGCCCGGAGAAGCTGAAATGATGTCGCCGGCGGGCACATCGTCATCGTTGCGTTCGGACACGGTAAATGGGATGTTCGACACGTTCAGCGTGCTCCGGTAGGCGCTCCATCGCGCGCCTGACACGGAACATGCCTGGCCTTGCGAGCAGTTCACGTCATCGGGCTTGGGCACGGTCCAATAGCTGCCGGGGCCGAGGAAATACCACCATGCGGCGCCGCCTCCCGCGATCGCGGCCACCAGCAGCACCGCGGCCGCGATCACGGGAACCGAGGAGCGGGGCCGTTTGGCCATATGCCGGGTCGGCTGTTTTTCGGCCTCCGACCGGTCGTCATCCATGTCGGCCACTGACGCGATCGCCGTGTCCGGCAATGCCTCGGTCCGGGCTTCGGTCGTCGCTGGCAACATGCTTGTCGCGGCGATGATGGATGGGGGAGCGGGGATGGGCATGGTGCCGTCCGAGGTGCCGGACAACGCGTCGAGCGCCGATGCCGCCGCGGTCGCATCGGAGCCGATGGTCTGTTCCGTGCCACCTTGCGGCCGGCGGTACGTCCAGTCGGCAATATCCAGCTGCGCCGTGAGCTGTTGCAGCTCTTGCTCGGCCTCGGCCGCATCGGCGGGACGTGCCTCGACGGCCCGTGCCGTCAGATGCGTGAGAAACGCCGAGACCAGCGGGCTGATGCCCGGACACACGGTCGAAATGGGTGGCACGTCCTCATGGACATGTTTGAATACGAGCGTCACCGGATTATCGGATGTGAACGGCACCTCGCCGGCCAGCATCTCCCAGGCCATGATGCCCACGGAATACAGATCCCCTTGCGGGGTCGCCTGATTGTTCTCGATCATTTCCGGGGCAAGGTACGCGGCGGTGCCCAACAACATGCCCGTCGAGGAGAGCGTGGCCTGCGAAGCCGCCTTCGCCAGTCCGAAATCGGTAATCTGTACGTGGCCGCGGTCGTTGAGCAGAATGTTCTCCGGCTTGATGTCGCGATGCACCACGCCCGCGCGATGGGCTGAAGCGAGACCATCCAATGTCTCATTCACGACGCGCAGCGTCTCACGTACCGTGAACGTGCCCTGCTCGTTCATTTCGCGGCGCAGGTTCACGCCGTGTACGAACTCCATCACCAGGAAATCCAGCCCGTTCACCTCGCCGGTATCGTATACCTGCACGATGTGAGGGTTCGCAATCGCCGCCGCCGACTTCGCCTCACGGCGGAAACGCTCCACGAACTGGGCCCGGTGCGGTCCCTGCGCCAGCTGCATATGCATGACCTTGATGGCGACCGTGCGATCCAGACGCGTATCCAGTGCCTCGTACACCGTGGCCATACCACCCTCGGCTATCTTGCGGGAGACATGGTATCGTCCCTCGATCATCTGGCCGATCAACGGATCTTCAGGGGTGTGCACGGCTTCGCTCATCTTGTATGTCTGGTCCCTCATATCGTCATGGAAATCTCATGCCAGTCTACCCTGTGGCATGCCGGGAACGTGGTACGGCCGCTTCTAGTCAAGAGGCACGAACCGCGCGCACGCCTCGGCCAACGTCGTCGTCGCATCATCCGGCAGTTCGAGCTGTTCGATCGCCGTCCGCGACTGCCGCCACAGCTCGCCGATCCGTTCCCTGGAACGGTCCACCGCGCCGGTCGAACCGAACAGTTCGATAACATGCCGAACCTGATCGTCGTCGCGGTGCGAGGCTTCGAACAGATGCACCAGTTCCTCGCGGTCGGACGTGGATGCCGCTTCGAGCGCATCCGCCAGCAGCACGGTGCGCTTGCCTTCCCGGATGTCGCCGCCGACCGGCTTACCGGTGTTCTTGCTCGAGCCAATCACATCCAGCAGATCGTCCGCAAGCTGGAACGCCAGTCCCAGCGGCTTGCCGACGGCCAACGCCTTGCCGCGCGCGTCGGCGGGGGAGACGCCGGCGGCGATCAGAGCCAACTCCATCGGCGCGATCGTCGTGTAGCTCGCGGTCTTCCAACGGAACACGTTCAGCGACGCCTCGGCCAGTGCTCGCGGATCGTCCAACGGCGTCATCTCCACGGCCAGATCAAGCACCTGACCGATCTCCACCTCGCGATGCATGTTCAGGAACGCGGCCACGACCGCATCCGACGATGGCAAATGGCGGGCCGCGGCGTTGGCGATGTCCACGCTGGCGGTGGCCAGCAGATCGCCCAGCATGATGCCCAAGCCGTTGCCGATCGGGTCGGAGTGCGTCGCCGCCGCCAGCGCGCGGTGTGCGGACGGCTTGCCCCGTCGCAGATCGGAATCGTCGATGATGTCGTCATGCACCAGCGCCGCGGTCTGAAACACTTCGATCGCGCAGGCCAGATCCAGTACGTGATCCCGCACGTCCGCCGCATCGCCGTTACCGCCGAATCCGGCCGGTTCGGCGTTAGGCGCGGTCGCGTCGAACGCGTCCAGCAACAGCAGCGCGCGCAGCCGTTTACCGCCCTCACTGGAGGTCAGCGCCTGCCGGGTAACCTCGTTCAGCACGGTGCGGCACGACGCGACGATCGTGCCCTGCCCGTCCTGCGGGCCGACGGTGGCGCGTACCAGATGGGCGATTCGCGCTTCAATGGAGGTCTTCTCCGAGTCAACAGTCATGCCTCTAAGGTTATCCACATAGGTTGTCGAACACAAGAGTGGCGGCATTCCAACGATTTCGACCTTTCGACCACATAGGTCGAAAAACGTCACCCGGTGAACGCGGATAGTGCATAGTTGATAGTCAGCGCGCACGGATGCGCGTGACCGGCTTACCGGACCGCCCGCATAGTCAAGGAGGACAATCATGACCACGACGCCAACGAACGGCCGAGCAGCGAGACATAGCGTGCACCGGCGCAACCGACAGACAGGCCCGCCGCCACGATCGGCGTCCCGGTTTCCGCAACGCTTCGTCGAAGGATCGCCATCATCAGAACCATGCCGGGATCCGATTGAGGAACCCTTCTCCGGCAACGAACTGGAACGGCTGACATGCCGGTTCCGCGACATGCGCCGTTCGGTCGGTCCCACGGACGGGAACCGCGAATGGGTCCGTGGCCCGTTCACGCAATGGATGCGGGCACTGGAATCCGTTCGATCATCCGATGCGCCCGTAACCATGCTCAGTAGGGAAGGCATGGCCGCATTCGCCGTGGGCATGAGCGAATCGCTGCCGATCCGGGACGCCGCGATCGTGTCACTGGTCATCGGGCGCCCCTGTGACGAGCGCATGATGATCGAGATTGCCTCGCAACCGCATTCCGATCGCGTGCGGTGCGGCATGTCGGACATGATGACGAACGCCTTCCATGACGCGCGAGCTCGGCCGGATACGGAACGGTGCCGACGCGGGACGGCGATGCTGAAACGGATGGGCGACGCGGTGCCGGAACGATGGAGGGTGCAGCCGCTGGCGGCGCTCGCCTACGTACTGTGGTGGATGGGCGACGACCTGGCCGTGATACGCGCGCTCGAATGTCTCGCACTGGACGAGGACTGCACGCTCGCCGGCATTGTGGTGTCGCTGATCGAACGCGGCATCCGCCCGGCATGGTGCGGTTCGTGACGGATCGATCCGGTGTGTTTTTCGTTTCGCGCTCGGCAAGGCGGGAATAATCGTCCTTGCAAGGTGGTTAACTCCAATAGTTGACGATTTGCCCTTGCCAGAAGTGCGCCTTATGTGGTATAAGCGTGCGGCGGCAGGATCAGTAGGAGGATAAGCTTGGCCAAGAAGGATGCGACGGCAACCCAGGACGGCGCCGAGGAAACCGAAAAGGCGACGCCCACACGCAAGACCGCAGCCAAGGCGAAGAAGAAGTCTTCGACGAAAGCCTCTGCCGGAACGAAGCACAAGACGGCTCGCAAGGAGGCCCCCGTCAAGGAGACCGACATCACCGACGAAGACGAACTCGAGGACGACGAGGATCAGGACGTCGACGCCGATCTGGACGATCTGGACGAGGATCTGGACGATGTCACCGACGATGACGACGATCTGGATGAGGACGACGAGGACGAGTCCGAGGACGACGAGGAGATCGACGACGAGGACGACGAGGAGTCCAAACCCAAGGAGATCGAGACTCCGAAGGAGAAGGGCGCGTTCGTCGTTCGTGACGACGATGACGACGACAACCTAACCCCGTCGGGCAATCCGAAGCGTCGCGTCATCGCTGCCGGCGCCACCGCAGATCCAGTCAAGGATTACCTGAAGCAGATCGGACGTGTGAGCCTGCTGAACGCCGAACAGGAGGTCGACCTGTCGGAACGTATCGAGGCCGGTCTGTACGCGCAGCATCTGCTCGACACCGAGTCCGACAAGATGGACTTTAAACGTAAGCGCGAGCTCAAGTGGGCCGCGAACGACGGCAAGAAGGCCAAGGATCACCTGCTCGAAGCCAACCTGCGACTCGTCGTCTCGCTCGCCAAGCGTTACACCGGCCGAGGCATGCTGTTCCTCGATCTCATTCAGGAAGGCAACTTGGGTCTGATCCGCGCCGTCGAGAAGTTCGACTGGAAGAAGGGCTTCAAGTTCTCCACGTACGCCACGTGGTGGATCCGTCAGGCCATCACCCGTGCCATGGCCGATCAGGCGCGCACCATCCGTGTGCCCGTGCACATGGTCGAAGTGATCAACAAGCTGAGCCGCGTGCAGCGCCAGATGCTGCAGGATCTCGGTCGCGAGCCCACGCCCGACGAGCTGGCGCGCGAACTCGACATGCCGGTCGAGAAGGTGCAGGAAGTGCAGAAGTACGGCCGTGAGCCGATCTCGCTGCACACCCCGCTCGGCGAGGACGGCGACTCCGAGTTCGGCGACCTCATCGAGGACACCGACGCCATCGCGCCGTCCGACGCGGTCGCGTTCTCGCTGCTGCAGGAACAGTTCAAGCAGGTGCTCGAGACGCTTTCCCCGCGTGAGGCCGGCGTCATCAAGATGCGCTACGGCCTTGAAGATGGCCAGCCGAAGACTCTCGACGACATCGGCCGCGTGTACGGCGTGACCCGTGAGCGCATCCGTCAGATCGAGTCCAAGACCATGTCGAAACTGCGTCACCCCTCGCGTTCGCAGACCCTGCGCGACTTCCTGGATCAATGATCCACTTTCGTGCTCCCCGGCAAACGGGGAGCACGTTTTTTCCCACGTGTTGACTGAGTAAGGAGAACTATGCCCGAATCCTACGGTGCCGACAGTCTTACCGTGCTCGAGGGCCTTGACGCGGTGCGCAAGCGCCCAGGCATGTATATCGGCACGACCGACAGCCAGGGCCTCATGCACTGCCTGTGGGAGATCATCGACAATTCCGTGGATGAGGCCCTTGCCGGCGCGTGCGACCATATCACCGTCACCCTGCACACCGACGGTTCCGTCGAAGTGGCTGACAACGGCCGTGGCATCCCCGTCGACGTCGAACCGAAGACCAAGCTTACCGGCGTCGAGGTCGTGCTCACCAAATTGCATGCCGGCGCGAAGTTCGGCAACGCCTCCTACAACGCGGCCGGTGGTCTGCACGGCGTCGGTTCGTCCGTCGTCAACGCCTTGAGCTCCCGGCTCGATGTCGAAGTCGACCGTGACGGCAAAACGCACCACATGGCGTTCCACCAAGGTCATCCCGGCGTGTATTCGGATGCCGACCTCGCGCATCCCTCGCCGGACTCGCCGTTCAAGCGCACCCGCAAGAACAAGCCGACCGAACTCGAGATCATCGGCAAGGTCAGCCCCAAGACCACCGGCACACGCATCCGGTACTGGGCCGACCCCGAGATCTTCAACGACACCGCGCAGTTCAGCTACGAGCAGCTCATCGACCGCGTCCGTCAGACCAGCTTTCTCGTACCTGGCCTGAAGATCACCGTCATCGACGAGCATATTCCGGCGACCGGCGACGAAACCGTCGACGAACTGCGCGAGATCGACGACGCGCAGGATACCGCCGCGACGGAAGCGACGGCCGAATCGGCGCAGGATGATGGCGTCGAGACCGCGACCGCAGCCGGCGAATCCGCCGCGGTCGCCGTCGCCAAGGCCGACGCGGCCAGTCATACGCACCGGCGTGTCGAGGAATTCTGCCACACCGGCGGCGTCAAGGACTTTGTGGACTTTCTGTCGAACGGCGAGCCGGTGTCCGACATCTGGCGCATCAGTGGCCAGGACACGTACGTCGAGGAGACGCAGGCCGTCGGCGAGAACGGCGAATTGCACGCGCAGAAGGTCAAGCGCGACTGCGGCGTCGACATCGCGCTGCGCTGGGTCAACGGCTACGACACGGTGATCCGCAGCTTCGTCAACGTGGTCGAGACTCCCGGCGGCGGCATGCACGTCGACGGTTTCCTGCTGAGCCTGACCAAGCAGATCCGCAAAACCGTCGAGGACAACGCCCGCAAGCTCAAGGTCAACCTCAAGGATCCTGCGCAGAAGGTCGAACGCGACGACATCATGGCCGGTCTCGTGGCCGTCGTCACCGTGCGCATCGCCGAACCGCAGTTCCAAGGCCAGACCAAGGACGTGCTCGGCACCGCGCAGGTCAAGCCGATCGTCACGAGGATGACCGACCGGCAGTTCGGCGAGATGATCACCGGATCGAAACGCGGCTACAAGGAGCAGTCCGGCCGCGTGCTCGACAAGATCGTCGGCGAGATGCACGCGCGCATCCAGGCCCGTAAGACCAAAGAGGTCACGCGCCGCAAGAACGCGCTCGAATCCGCATCCATGCCGCCGAAACTGTCCGACTGCCAGCCGGGCAACGACGACGTGGCCGAACTGTTCATCGTCGAGGGCGACTCCGCACTCGGCACCGCCAAGGCCGCGCGCAACTCCGCGTTCCAGGCGCTCCTGCCGATTCGAGGCAAGATCCTCAATGTGCAGAAGGCGTCGCTCGCGCAGATGCTGTCCAACAAGGAATGTGCGGCGATCATCCAGGTCGTCGGCGCGGGTTCCGGCCAAAGCTTCGACATCGAACAGGCACGATACAACAAGATCATCATGATGACCGATGCCGACGTCGACGGCGCGCACATCCGCATCCTGCTGCTCACCCTGTTCTACCGGTACATGCGCCCGCTCATCGAAGCCGGGCACGTGTATGCGGCCGTCCCGCCCCTACATCGCATCGCGTTGGCCGGCTCGCACAAGGGCGAGTACATCTACACGTATTCCGACGACGAACTCGCCGGCAAGCTCGCCGACCTCGACAGGCGCAAGATCTCGTACAACCCTGACATCCAGCGGTACAAGGGTCTGGGCGAGATGGACGCCGACCAGTTGGCGGACACGACGATGGACCCGCGCACGCGCATGCTGCGCCGCATCCGCATGGAGGACGCCGCACAGGCTGCCGGCATCTTCAGCCTGCTCATGGGCGATGACGTGCCGCCGCGCAAGGCGTTCATCGTCGACAACGCCGACGACTTCGACCGTTCCAAGATCGACACTTGATCCTGAACGACATTCGGCCTCCCCGCCTGTACGACGGGGAGGCCGAATCGTCCGTTTTAATTACTGATGTTCGCGGCAGGTCTGCCCGAGCCGGCGGGACAATGCGATCGGATCGAGCAACGCATCCAACTGTTCCGCAGGCAGGTCGGTGCGTTCTCCGGCGACCTCGCGCACGCTCCGACCGCTGACCGCCGCCTCCTTGGCGATGTCGGCCGCATGCTCGTAGCCGATCGCATCGTTGAGCGTGGCCGCGATCGACGGCGAATACTCGGCGTAGCGGCGGCCCACGGATGCGTTGATCGTGATGCCGTCCACGCAGCGTTCGCGGAACATCGCCATCGCCCGGGTCATGAGGTCGATGCCGCCGAGCAGCGCGTGGATCATCACCGGGTCGAACGCGTTCAACTGCAGCTGGCCTTCCGACGCGGCCCACGTCACGGTCGTGTCCATGCCGAATACCATGAAGCAGCACTGGTCCACGCATTCGGGGATCACCGGGTTCACCTTGCCGGGCATGATGCTACTGCCGGCCTGACGTGCCGGTACATTGAGATCGTTGAACCCGTCGTGCGGTCCCGAGTTGAGCAGCCGCAGATCGTCGGCCGCCTTCTTCAAATGGATTGCCAGATTCTTCACGGTCTGCGACACGGCGATGTACGCGCTCATGTCAGTCATCGCCGCGATCGGGTCGGGGGCGGCCGTGATCGGCAGCCCGGTGATGCGGGCCAGATGCTCGGTGGCGGCCTTGCGGAAGCGCAGGTCGGCGCAGATGCCGGTGCCGATGGCCGTCGCGCCGAGGTTGAGCGACATGAGCTGCGGTACGACGCGTTCGAGCTCGCGCGTGTCGGCCTTCATGAAGCTCGCGAACGCGTGGAACTCCTGGCCATAGGTCATCGGCACGGCGTCCTGCAGCTGCGTGCGCCCGATCGTCACATCGTTGGCGTGCCGGTCGGCGAGGTCGTGGAATGCGCGGGCGAGCTTCTTCGTCTCCTCGGCCAACGGGCCGAGCGCGTCGATCAACGCGATCTTGCACGCGGCCGGATACGTGTCGTTCGTGGACTGGCAGTGGTTCACGTCATCGTTGGGATGGATGTATTTATAGTCGCCGCGGGCGTGTCCGGCGATCTCGAGCGCACGGTTGGCGATCACCTCGTTCATGTTCATGTTCGTCGAGGTGCCGGCCCCGCCCTGCAATACGTCGACAGGGAACTGGTCGGCGAGCTTGCCGCCTTCGATCTCGAGACATGCGGCGATGATCGCCCGCGCCTTGGCGTGGTCGATCAGGCCAAGTCCCTCGTTGGCTTCGGCGCAGGCGCGCTTGACGGTGGCGTACGCCTTCACCAGCTGCGGGTGTGCGGAGTCGGGGATGCCGGAGACGGTGAAGTTGCCGATCGCGCGCTGCGTGTGGATGCCCCAGTAGACGTCCGCCGGCACCTCCATCGTGCCGATGCAGTCGTGTTCGGTCCTGGTCTGCCGCATCGTATCGCTTGTGGTCATCGTATGCTCCTTTTATTCGGCTTGTGGCCTTATGCTCCGTCACCATCATGACGGGTTTGCGCACAACATGCCATCGTTCGCCGTGCGCGAAGGATCGTTGACGTGGCTGCTGGTCGAAAAATCCCTCCGCAATTACCGGCGTGTCGCTGCTTACCGACTGGTAATTATCGAGTTGTTCCGATATGGTATGTACGAACGTACATATTGGGTTCGTCGAATGGCGGTGAGGCCTTCGACCGGATATCGTGAAAGGAACCGTTGTGGTCAATCTGCTGCTCGCCGTGATCTACATCGCCTTCATCAGTCTTGGTCTGCCCGATGCGCTGCTCGGCTCCGCATGGCCGACCATGAGCCAGGATCTGGGCGCACCGGTCTCGTGGGCGGGCGGCATTTCGATGACGATCTCCGCCGGCACCATCGTCTCAGCGCTACTGAGCGACCGTATGACGCTGCGGTTCGGCGCGGGCCGCGTCACCGCCGTATCGGTCGGCATGACCGCCGCCGCACTGCTCGGATTCTCCATCGCGCCGAACTACTGGGCGCTGATACTGATGGCCATCCCGTACGGCCTCGGCGCGGGCGGCGTGGACGCGGCGCTCAACAACTACGTCGCCATCCACTACGAAAGCAAGCACATGAGCTGGCTGCACTGCATGTGGGGCGTCGGCACGCTCGTCGGGCCGTACGTCATGGGCTATGCGCTGTCCAACGGCCAGGGCTGGCCGTGGGGCTACCGGTACATCGGCATGCTGCAGATCGTGCTCACCGTCATGCTGGTGTTCAGCCTGCCGCTGTGGAAGTCGCGCAGGGAGACGGCTGAGGCCGATGCCGAGCCGGCCAAACCGCGCGAGCCGCTGGGCGTCAAGGGCGTGCTCGCCATCCGCGGCGCCAAGGAGATCCTCGTGATGTTCCTGTGCTACTGCGCCATCGAGCAGACCGCCATGCTGTGGGGCAGCAGCTACATGGTGCTCGCCGACGGCGTCGACAAGGTGACCGCCGCCAGTCGCATCGTCGTCCTCTACTTCGGCATCACCATCGGCCGCGCCCTGAGCGGATTCCTCACTATGCGCCTGTCCGACCCCGCCATGATCCGCCTCGGCCAGACGCTCATCCTCGCCGGCATCATCGTCATGCTGCTGCCGTTGCCGAACCATTTCGGCGTCTACGCCGGACTTGCCGTGCTCGGCCTCGGCTGTGCCCCCGTCTACCCGTGCATCATCCATTCGACGCCCGACTATTTCGGCGAGGAGAACTCGCAGGCCATCGTCGGCGTGCAGATGGCCTGCGCCTACATCGGCTCCATGCTCATGCCGCCGCTGTTCGGGCTCATCGCCCAATACGTGACCATCCGTCTGCTGCCGGCCTACCTGTTCGTCTTCCTCGCGCTCATGGTCTTCATGCACGAATCCCTGCGCAGGAAGCGCGGCTAATGCGTTCGCCGGCTGCACCCTCGCGATGGGGCGTCGACGGCAGTGCGAAGGCAGGGTGGCAGGGTGAAACGACTCGTCAGCAATCGGCTACATGAACGGCGAGAACCCGTGTGTCATGTTGTACCGCTCGATCAGTGCCGTCGGATCGCAATATCCCAATGCGACATACCAGACCACGAACAGCGCGAAACACGTCGCGATCAACGGCAGCCGCGCGGTTCGCATCCGCACCAGACACAGCGCCAGCATCACGGCCAGCAGTCCGATGAACGTCAACGATACGAACCGCAGCCACGTCAGCCCATACGCGTCCACGTACAGGCCCAGTCGCGTCGCCGCCGACGCCAGCATCACGCCGGTCGCCGCGATCAGGCCGACCAACATCGCCTCGATCGCGCGCGTGCGCCTCGCATACGTCAGCACAAGGCCGAACACCGCCAGATTCACCGCAGCGACGAACAGCAGCTGGAAGAATCCGCTGCGCGCGTACTCGGCGTATGTCAGACCGCCCGGCAATCCCTCACCCGCGAACAGGAACGTAAACTGCACCGCGCAGAACATCGCGTACACGACCAGCACCAGACCCAGCACGATGGCCGTCACCAGCGTGTCCAACGACAGCGACACGGACCTGCCGTACCATGCCGCCATCTCGCCATCGGAACGCTCCTGATTGTCCAGCAGCGAAAACAGGAACGGCATCGGCAGCAGCACCGCGAGTGCATGCATGAGCAACGACGTGAGATCAAGGTCGCCGAACAGACGCGAGATGCCGTACGACACCACCATGTCGGCGCTTGACAACAGCGCGACCAGTACGGCCAATACGGGAACCGCGATCAGCAACGCGATGCCGATGCGGCGCATAATGGGGCGTTGTCTGCTGTTGGCTGCGACGTGGACCGCCGACGATACGGCCCGGCCGAACCGCCCAAGCCCGGCGAACGGCTGGATGAGCCAGCCCGTCAGCCAGCGCAGCATGATACCGAACGGGTGGCGGACGTCGTAACGTCCGTTGACCAGCTGCGCATGCAGCATCAGCAGCGACGGAATGGCGCATAGGGCGGTAATGAACCCATACTCGGGATTATCCGAAAAGATGCCGCGTTCCGACATGACCAGCCAAGCGGCAAGCGCGGCGATGGCGGCGGCGGTGAACCACGTCAGCGGACGTCGGCGTGCGGCTCGCCAGTGCAGCGCGGTGACGATGACGACGCAGGACAGCCAGAACGCGGCGAACAGCAGACTCGTCATACGGGGGCGTCCGTAGGTCGACTGCAGCCCGGCCAGTACTATGCGGTCGAACAGCATTGGAATGGCGAACGATACGGCGAACAGCAGGATGGTGCGCGGCTCGAGCGATTGTCCGGTCGTTGCTGTGGGCCGAGCGTCGGAAGATACTGAGGCCGTGTCGGATGGCTGCGGTCCGGAGGTTTTTCCCGTTGACGTGATGTCGGACTCCGGCCGGGTGTCGACCATGTCGCCGGGTTGGGTCTCGGCTGATTCATGACGTGAAGTGCTCATGTCGCCAGCGTAAGGTCGCGTTGTGGGTCGGCAGCTGTCTGGCGTCTGGTTCTTCACCAAACTTGCATATCGAAAAACGATAGATTACTATCGAGTTACGATTAGTGATAATCGATTGTCGATAGTGATTGCCGAGTGGAAAGGCGGTGCTGATATGGGAGACGTCAGTCGGCTGCGAGGTCGCATGGCATCCGCCGTGCCTCCGGTGGATGACGATGTGCGGACGTGGAGGGAATTCCATCCGCGGGCGATCGCCGCGCTCAAGGTGCTGATCGTATTGTTCGAGCTGATCTGCCTATGGGGGCAGGTCGTCATGTATGTTGCGGCCGGCGATTTCGTGACGACATACCCGGAATTTGCGGCCGCGAGATGGCCGTACACCGTTGCCGGGCTGCTCGGCGTCGCATGCTTCGAGGTTGCGCTGGTGCCACTGTGGAACCTGCTGACGCTGGTGAAGCGGCGAGACGTATTCTCCGGCAAGGCGATCCTGTGGGACAACGTCATCATCGGATGCGCCGGCGCGGAAGGCGTGCTGGTGCTGTTCGTGCTGCTGTACAACTCGTTCGCCCATAACGCCTACTACGATGCGTATCAAGGTGCGATGACGGACGTGGCGATGGGTGCGTTTGCATTGAGCCTCGCCTGCGTCGTCGCGCTGCTGCTTATCGTCGCCTTCATCCTGCTCATGCTCGTCATGCGTTCGCTGCTTGCGGCGGCCATCGCCCAGCGCGACGAGCTTGAGGCGGTGATCTGATGACGATTCGCGTGAACCTCGACGTGATGCTCGCCAGACGCAAGATGAGCGTGGGCGAGTTCGCCGAACGCATCGACATCACGCCGGCCAATGTGGCCGTGCTCAAGAACGGCCGCGCCAAGGCCATTCGTTTCTCTACGCTCGACCGCATCTGCGAGGTGCTCGACTGCCAGCCCGGCGATGTGCTCGAATGGGTCGACGATGATGACGCGGACGGGGCGTCGTAGGCAAGGGCGTCACGTGTCGCATCGTCCGCAGCCTCGGGCATAATCGAACGCATGTACGAATGCTTGAATCTGTTCTCGGAGCCCACCAAGGCATGGTTCAAACATGCGTTCGGCAGGCCGACCGATGCCCAGCAAGCGGCATGGCCGGCCATCCAATCAGGCAGGAACGTGCTGGTCATCGCGCCCACCGGTTCGGGAAAGACCTTGTCCGCGTTTCTTTCGGCCATCGACCGGCTGATGGGGGAACGGGCCGCACGTCCTGCGCCCGAGATGGTTCTTGCCGCCAAGCTGTCTCCATCCGGTCCATCGGCGGCCGGCCGCAGGCGGCGGGACGGTCGCCGAGGCGTCACGGTACTGTACGTCTCACCATTGAAGGCGCTCGCCGTCGATGTGGCCAAAAACCTGCAAACGCCGCTTGAGAGCATTGCCGCCCAATGCGAGGCGATGGGGTTGCATGCGCCGAACATCGCCGTAGCGACCCGCAGCGGCGACACCACACCGCAGGAGCGGCGGGCCATCGTCTCCCATCCGCCAGACATCCTCGTCACCACGCCGGAATCCTTGTACCTGCTGCTCACCTCCAAGGCGAGGCGCATCCTGAACACGGTCGATACGGTGATCGTGGACGAAGTGCACGCGCTCGCCGGCACCAAACGAGGCGCGCACCTCGCGCTCAGTCTCGAACGGCTCGATCTGCTCACCGGCTCACCGGCGCAGCGCATCGGGCTATCCGCGACCGTTAACCCGCCCGAAGCCGCGGCACGGTTCCTTGGCGGCGCGCAGCCGGTCGACATCGTCAATCCCGCGTCCAGTCCGGCGATGGATCTGCGCGTGATCGAACCATTGGCTAACATGCGTGACCTGCAATCCGCCAACGCGTCGTCGCGCGCCGGAGGCTCGGATATCCAGCGTGCCGGTACTCAGCCCATCTCCGGCGTCACGCCGGCCATGAGACGGCTTGCCGAACGACGCGGACTGACGGCCGATGCGGGACCTGCGCATGACGGGCATGCACCGTCGTCCGCTGCGCGGGAAGACTCCGGCGACACCGTCGATCTTGTCGGCGCGAACGGCGACCGGACCTCCGGTTCCATATGGCCGGTCGTGGAACGCAGCGTGCTCGACGAGATCCTCACTCACCACACCACGCTGGTGTTCGTCAATTCGAGAGGATTGGCGGAAAAACTCACCGCGCGGCTCAACGACCTCTACGCCGAGCGGCGTGGCACCGCTCATCCCATTACTTCTCCGGAAGGGCGTGAAGGATTCGCCGGTCATTACGACGCGGTGGTCGGGTCGACCACCATGCTCGTGCAATCGCATGAACCGGGCGACGTGATCGCGATGGCCCATCATGGTTCCGTCTCCAAGGATCGGCGCAAGCAGATCGAGGAGCAGCTCAAACGAGGCCAACTGCGCTGTGTGGTGGCCACCAGCAGCCTTGAACTCGGCATCGATATGGGATCGGTAGATCTGGTCATCCAAATCGCGCCGCCGTTATCGGTCGCATCCGGTCTGCAGCGTGTGGGCCGTGCCGATCACCGTGTCGGAGGCGTCTCCCATGCGCTGTTCTATCCGTTGACCCGCGAACAGATCATCGGCGTCGCTGCCAGTCTCGAAAGCATGAAGGCCGGAGCGCTCGAGCCGCTGACCATACCGCGCAACCCGCTCGACATCCTCGCCCAGCAGACCGTCGCCGCCGTGGCGATGGATGACCTTAAACCGGACGATTGGTATGCGACGGTACGCAAGGCCGCACCGTTCGCCGACCTTGGACGTGACATGTTCGATGCGGTCATGGGCATGATGACCGGCGCCTATAACAGCGAGGACTTCTCCGCGTTCCGCCCACCGCTCATGTGGAACCGCGAGGATGACATCATCTCCGCTCGGCCCGGCGCGCAGCGACTCGCTGTCACCAGCGGCGGCACCATTCCCGACCGCGGGCTCTACACGGTCGTTCTTCCCGAAGCGGACGCCGGCACAGGACCGCGACGCGTCGGCGAACTCGACGAGGAGATGGTCTACGAATCACGTGTCGGCGACGTGATCACCCTCGGCACCTCCACATGGCAGATCCAGGAAATCACCCGCGACCGGGTCGTCGTCACCCCCGCGCCGGGGCGCACCGCACGGTTGCCGTTCTGGCACGGGGAAGGCAACGGCCGCGACTACGGGTTCGGCAAAGCCAAAGGCCGGTTCATCCGCGACATCGCTCGAGGGCTGTCCGACACGACGCGATCCTCGATACGCGCCGGCGATATGAACGGGAGCGTATCGGCGGAAAGCAAGCCACGCTTCGACAAAGGCACAGAGCGTCGGCTGCGTGAAGACGGCCTTGACGGCAACGCCATCGACAATCTCGCGGCACTGCTCGCCGAGCAGCAGGCCGCAACCGGCGTCCTGCCCGGCGACCGGGATATCGTCATCGAACGATGCCCCGACGAGGAAGGCGATTGGCGCATCATCGTGCACTCGCCATTCGGCCGGCGCGTGCACGAACCATGGGCGATGGCCATCACCAACCGGTTGAAGCAGCAGTACGGATTCGACGGGCAGGTGTATGCGGCCGACGACGGCATCATCATCCGTCTGCCCGACGGGGAAGGAGCCATACCCGTTCAGGAGCTCGTCAGGTTCGACCCCGACGAGCTGCAACGCATCATCGAAACGCAGGTGGGGGAGAGCGTGCTGTTCGCCGCGCGGTTCCGCGAATGCGCGGCGCGATCCCTGTTCCTGCCACGCACCGAACCCGGCAAGCGCGTACCCCTCTGGCAGCAGCGGCTTCGCGCCGCTCAGCTGCTCAACGCCGCCAGAATGCGACGGAACTTCCCGCTCCTCTTGGAAACCGCGCGCGAATGTCTGCAGGACGTCTACGATCTACCGGCCCTGCGCGAGATCATGACCTCACTCAATGACGGCACCATCACCCTGCACGTCACGGATACGCAGGTACCGTCGCCGCTGGCGGAAAACCTGCTGTTCGGATTCGTCGGCGCGGTCATGTACCAGTACGACGTGCCTCAGGCCGAACGCAGCACGCAGATGCTGTCGATGGACCCGGACGTGCTGGAACGACTGCTCGGCACCACCGACATGTCCACAGTGCTCGACCCGGAGGTGATCGCAGAAGTCGAACAACAGCTTGCCGAGCGCACGTTCTGGAACGAACTGGACGAGCATGACATCGACGGCCGGGCCGCCCGCTACGCCAAAACCCACGGGCCGTTCACCGCCGACCGGATGATCGCCGATCTGCATGTTGCGGCCGACGACGCCGTGCACGCGCTGGACCGGCTCAAACAGCGGGGCGAACTGCTGACCGGCACGTTCGTGAGCGGCCTTGGGAGAACGCAATGGCTGCACCGGGGCGTCTTCCGTCGTATTCGCGCCAAGTCGCTGGTCAAAGCACGCAAGGCGATCCGACCGGTAGAACCGGCCGTGTTCCAGGCATTCCTGCTTGACCGGCAAGGCGTCGGCCCGGTCGGGGGAGCACACTGGCGTGGTCAGGACGGGCTGATGCGCGTCATCGAACAGCTCGAGGGCGTGGCCTTGCCGCTGACGGTGTGGGAATCCTCGGTGCTCCCCGCGCGGGTGGGCGACTACGCGCCGGCCATGCTGGACGAGCTAATCTCCGACGGGGAAATCATATGGGAGGGAAACAAAAGCTCGGACACCAAAGCCGGCGAACCGGGACGGATCATCTTCCATCCTGCGGATTCGATTCTGTACGGCCGGGAATCGCAGGAAGGGGTCGGCCCATGCGTCGATCGGAATGGAACGCGGCAGGACAGCGAATCACTGACCATCCCCGAGGCGATTCTTGCGGCATTGTCGTCCGGAGGCGCCTACCGGGCCGACCAGTTGGCTCAGATCGCGCGGGAACGGTGGAACGATGCTGGCACGGATATCGTTGACCCGCACACCGGTGAAATCGTTCCTCAAGCATGGTCGCAACACCAGTTCGAGGAGGCCCTCTGGTCGCTCGTCTGGCAAGGCAAGGTCACCAACAGCTCCCTGAACCCGATACGGGCGTTGGTGGCGGGAAACAAGCCGGTACGCACCCCGGCGCGAGCGGTCCGACGACACATCCGCGTGCAGGCACGTATTCCCATGACGCTTGGCGGGCTATGGTCGCTCGTCGCGCAACCCGCTCCCGAAGAGGATGCCGTGTCGCCGTCGTCATTGATGGCAGGGGACACCGCGCCGATGGGCAGCGAGGCGATCACGCCAGAACGCCGTGCCATCGCCCAGGTGGAGATACTGCTCGACCGATACGGCGTCATCGCACAGCCATTGATCGAACAGGACGGCATCGAAGGAGGATTCTCCGCACTGTACCCGGTGCTCAAACGCATGGAGGAACACGGTCTGCTGACGCGTGGCATGTTCATTACCGGTTTCGGCGCCGCCCAGTTTGCCGCCTCCGACACAGTGAACATGCTCCGTGAAGACAACGGCCAATGGCACAGCCAGTCCGATGTCGCGCTAGACGTTACCGATCCTGCCAACCTCACCGGATCGGCCATTCCGTGGCCCGCCAATACCGGCAGACCGACCCGCAGGGCCGGCACCATGATCACGCTCTGCCACGGCAAACCGGTACTGTACGCAACGCCGCGATCCCACCATCTGCTCGCCTTTGACCGAAACGAAGACACGTTGCGGCCCGCCTGCGCCGAACTCGCCTACACCCTGCAACGGCAAATGGGCGTGCCCGGTGCCATATCGGGTGGCGTCACCTTCGCCGACCTCAACGGCGAGCCGTTGACCCAGCGCGGCGATACCGCCCGTATTCTGCACGCCGCTGGATTCGTGCCATGCCCTCAGGGCATGAAGCTCTACCGGTAAACCACCAGCATGGCGGAAACGATCATAGGGGAATGCCGTCCATGACACGAGACCAGCCAAAAGCCGCCGCATATGAAGGGAGGGATGGCCAATCGGTCATCCCTCCCTTCATATGCGGCGCACCTGCGTTTATGCGATAAACGTGATCGGGGCCGGCAGATCGACTCCCGAACCGTCACGACGCATGTCGGGAGCAGGCAGCGCCACCGGGGAACCGGATTCGGTGGAGGCGTGCAGCGGATAGGCGCCAACCCAGGCGAGGATCAGCGTGTTCTGTCCCTTGAGGAACCGCTGCGAGCGCACGCCGCCCGTGCCGCGGCCCTTGGTCGGATACAGTTCGAACGGCGTGACCTTTGCCGAACCGTTCTCCGTACCGGCCAACGCGTCCTTGTCTCCCGCCACCGTCAGTACCACCGTGCCGGAACCGGCCGCCGCATCGTCGTCACCATCACCGCCGGTCCATGCGATCTTGCCGGCCGGCACCACGTTGAACGACAATGCCACGCACTCGTCGGCCAGACGGATGCCTGCCATACCGGCCGCCGTACGTCCTTGCGGACGCACGTTCTTCGCTTCGAACGTCAGCAGCGAGGAATCGGACGAAACGAACACGAGCCGGTCATCGTCCGCGGCATCCGCGGCGGTCAACACACGATCCCCGTCTTTCAGATCGATCACGTTCCACGAATCCATCGTGGTCGGCGCCTCGCGGTTCCAACGTTTCACTACGCCTCCGCGAGTGCCGATCGCCAGCGGCGGCAGATCGGTCACCGCATTGCCCGACGCGTCGCGCCCGGCCGCGAACTCGGGCTGTTCCACCCCGTTCAGCGTGCCGGTCAATGCCACAGCCGCCACTACATGCTCGCCATGCACCGGCTCGGTGCTTTCGGTCATGCCGATCAGCTCGTCCGCGCGCACGCCGCCGGTCACGCTCAACGATTCCGCCGCGGGCAGGTTCGGCAACTCCACCACATGCGCCAGCACCAGTCGGCCGGCCGACGTGACCAGGCCATACGAGGAACGTGTGGACGTGCGGATGATCGACACGATCTGATCATCCGGCTTGCGCGGATCGGATAGTGAACGCGACTCCCACACATCCCATGCGGTCGGAGACATGCGTGCGATCAGTCCGGATGCGCTCAGCATCACCACGCACGGCTCGTCGTCGATCTGCAACGCGGCCGCCGTCAGTGCGGCGCCGTCCTCGCCGGCCTTCTTCGCGGCCGCCGCGGCCGCCGCCACATCGGCCGCGGCGCTCGATAGCCTCGTTGCGGTACGCGCGGCCTCCAGCGCGGCGGACGATGCCGCGTCATCGCCATGAGCCGTCACCGGCGTCAGCGTCCCGTCCGGCCCCTCGTCCAGCAGCACCGTGCGCCGTGGCGAACCGTACGCCGCCACGGCCTCGTCCATCTCGCGAACCACCACGCGGTCCAATTCTTCACTGGACGCGAGGATGCGCTCCAGCTCCTCGATGCGCTGCTTGAGATCGTCGCGCTCCGCCTCAAGCTCAATGCGGCTCATCTTCGTCAAACGCCGCAGACGCAGGTCGAGAATGTACTGCGCCTGGATGTCGTCGAGGTCGAACACCGCAATCAGGCGATTCTTCGCCGCATCCGCATCCTCGGACGTGCGGATCACTTGGATCACCTCGTCGATGTCGAGCAGCGCCAGCAGCAGTCCCTCGACCAGATGCAGCCGTTCCAGCGCCTTCTTGCGACGGAACTCGCTGCGCCGGCGCACCACCACGCGACGATGGTCGATCCACACTGAGAGCATCTCCTTCAAGCCCATCGTGTGAGGGCGACCGTCCACCAGCGCCACGTTGTTCATCGTGAAGTTGTCCTGCAACGGCGTGTTGCGGAACAGCTGCGCGAGCACTGCGTTCGGATCGAACCCGGTCTTCACCTCGATCACGAGCCGCGTGCCGTTATGCCGGTCCGTCAGGTCGATCGCGCCCGAAATGCCCTCCAGCTTATGGTTCTTCACGCCTTCCGAAATGCGCTCGAGCACGCGTTCGGGGCCGACCATGTACGGCAGTTCGGTCACCACGATCGCCTTTTTGCGGGCCGTCACGTTCTCGATATGCGTCTTGGAACGGGTCGTCAGCGACCCGCGGCCCGTCTCGTACGCCTCACGGATGCCGTCACGGCCGATGATGATGCCGCCGCCCGGCCAATCCGGGCCCGGCACGTAGCGCATCAGCTCCTCAAGCGACGCCGTCGGATACTTCATGAGATGCTTCGCGGCCGCGACCACCTCGCCGAGATTATGCGTCGCCATGTTCGTGGCCATACCCACCGCGATGCCCGAACCGCCGTTGACCAGCAGGTTCGGGATCGCCGACGGCAGCACGGTCGGCTCCTTGAGCTTGTTGTCGTAGTTCGGCGTGAAATCGACCGTATCCTCGTCGATGTCCGCGTTCATACCGAGCGCCGCCGGCGCAAGACGCGCCTCCGTGTAACGCGATGCGGCCGGGCCGTCGTCCAGCGAACCGAAATTGCCATGGCCGTCCACCAGCGGCAGCCGCATCGCGAACGGCTGGGCAAGACGCACCATCGCCTCGTAGATCGCCGAATCGCCATGCGGATGCAGCTTGCCCATCACTTCGCCGACGACACGCGCCGACTTCATGTACGGACGATCCGGATTAAGGTTCATCTGGCCCATCTGATAGACGATGCGCCGCTGCACCGGCTTCATGCCGTCTCGCGCATCGGGCAGCGCACGTGCGTAGATCACCGAATACGCGTATTCGAGGAACGACTTGCTCATCTCTTCGTTCAACGGCGTTTCGACGATATGCTCCTTGACCTTGCGCAGATCATAGGCGGGCTGTGCCGGCTTGCGATGCGATGCCATGCGTACGTGCTCCCCACTGTGTCGATGGATGTCGATGGTCCCGAACAGGCCGGATTCACACCGGCCAACCGCACCATAATATCGGACCCGCACGCCAAGCCGCGAGAAATTCACCCCGCAGTGATTGAATGGGAGCCATGAGTGTGGAAGTCCCGGACATGGAAGAACTCTTGCGATTCGCGCCGGTCGCACGATACGACGATCACGACCCCGGCCGAACCGGCCCGGCCGATGCCGCGAATGGTCATGACGGCGGCGAGGGCACGCGCGGAGGAGCACTGCACCTGTCGGCCGTGCTGCCCGCCGTCAGCGCCGCCATCGGCCACCCCATCGCCACAGCCATCCACCATGATCCCACTGCGGCGCAACGCGCGCTCGGACTGCCCGACGCGACGTCCGCGATCGTGGTGCTCGTCGACGGACTCGGATACTGGAACATCGCCATGCGGCTCGGCCACGCACCCTACCTGCGCTCGCTGATGAACGAGCCGGCCAACCAGCGGTCCATCGCCACCTGCGCCCCCAGCACCACGACCGCCGCGATGGCCGCGTTCGGCACCGGTACCTGTCCGGGACTTACCGGCATGGCCGGCTACACGCAACTCAATCCCTACAACGGCAAGCTCTGCCAGCTCATCCAATTCACCGACGCGCCCGACCCGGCCGACCTGCAACGCCAGCCCACCGTCTTCGAGCGGCTGCGCGCGCAAAACGTACGCGTCACCAGTTCGGGTCTGCCGAAATTCAAGAACTCGCCGCTGACCGAAGCCGCATTGCGCGGCAGCGATTACATCGGCTCCGTCACCCCGCGCGACCGCGTCATGGCGGCCTGCAACGCGGCGAAGACGCCGGGACTGACCTACCTGTACATCCGCGACGCTGACAAGATCGGCCACGGCCATGGCTGGGATTCCGACAAGTGGATCGCCGTGTTCGAGCGCATCGACGCGCAGCTCGCCCTGCTCAAACGCAGCGCGCCGGCCGGCACCCTGATCGTCATCACCGCCGACCATGGCATGATCACGGCCGACCCCGGCCAGCGGATCGACATCGCCGCGGAACCCGAACTCAGTCGTGGCGTCGCCGTGGTCGGGGGAGAGCCACGCTCGCTGATGCTGTACGCGCAGGACGGAGAGCATCCCACCGGCATCGCGGCCCGATGGCGAAACCGTCTCGGTGATCTCGCACTGGTGCGTACCAAGGACGAGGCGATCGGTCAGGGACTGTTCGGCCCGGTGGACGATCGCATCCGCCCGATGCTCGGCGATGTGATCGTTTCGGCCCGGCAGGCCGTCACGATCGTGGACTCGCGCATCCAATCGGACAAGGCCATGCAGCTACCGAGCGTGCATGGCTCGCACAGCTGGCTGGAATCGGACATCCCCTGCCTGATCGACGTGGCGTAGCCGGATCTTCTGCCCATGTGACTCGGTTCGGTCCCACGCGTCGTGATCCGTTGGGCTGGCAGTTTCAGTCGCCGAACAGGATCTCGTCCCAGCTGGGCATGGGGGAGCGGCCGGACTTGCGCTTCTCCGGTTTGGCAAACGCCGGCGGAACGTCGGACGGCGTTTGCGGACGGGACTGCTCATCGGACGATATCTCGGCCTGATCATCGCTCGCCGCGGCAGATTCCACGGTCGTCTCGTCGCCGTCCTCATTCGTATGACGGACAGCCGATGCGTCGGCCTGCGACTGGGATGCGGCATCAGCGTGGCTGGCGTCGCCCGACGCGGCTGCTGTGGATTGCGCCGTTGCCTTGCTCGCGTCGTCCGACGGATGCGCGAATGGGGAGACAGACGGCTGATGCGCCATGCTCCACTGCGATACGGTACGTTCGATGCGTGCCGATCGGATCGAATCACCCGGCAAATTCGCCGCGCGCGTGCCGTCCGAGGGGACGGCCGCTTCGCCGCGCGGCTCGGTCCGCCTCGGCTCGGGACGTTCTCCCAGCAGCTGTTTGGCGGTCGCGTTCACGCAGGTCACCGCGTTGTCGTGCATGTTCCATGTCCATTCGGCGGTCAGTTCGCGGTTGGCGGACATGAACCGCGCCACGATCCGCCATGGTTCCAGACCACGACGGGTCGCCTGCCAGGTGATCGACTCCATGCCGATGCGCGCCGTGGCCAGCGTATGCTCGATCAGGTCGGCAAGTGAATGCAGCCGGCTGCTCTTCGGCGCCGGAACCGCCAGGAACTGTTCGATCGCGTACTGCTTCTCGGTTTCGACGGCTGCCGAAAAACGCCTCACCAGCGCTTCGCTCAGGTGATAGCGCTCCGCGACCTTCGCCGGATCCGCGCCGGCGCGGATCAGCGACTGGATCTGCGATATCGGCAGCGTGGCCGTGGCCTGCGGCTGCACGGGCTGCGCTTCCGAGCGGATCTGCTTGGCTTCGAGGATGGCCCGTTCCAGCGTGTCGTCCACGGCGACGGAAAAACGCGCGTCGCCGACCGCGAACACGAGGTTGCCCGCGCTGTCGACATGGTCGAAACTGGCTTGCTCCAGCGGATTCTCAGGCATTCGCACCACTTTCCTCGTTCAACGGGCATCTCGTTTCTATTGTGCCCTACGTGTCGTATTTTACGAGTATTTCGAATCATGTATCCTATGCCACGTAAAAGTCATGTATTCTATGGCGCAGAAGAAGTCACTTCGACGAAAGGACCACGATGGCTCAGGATTACGATTCCCCTCGTAACAAGGACGAGGACGAGGAGTCTCTGCAGGAGCTCGGCAAGGGATCGCAGAACTCCTCCAGCGACATCGACGACGATGAGAACGCCATCGCCGAGGACTATGAGCTGCCCGGCGCCGATCTGAGCAACGAGGACGCTTCGGTGACCGTCATCCCGATGCAGAGCGACGAGTTCCTCTGCTCCGAATGCTGGATGGTCAAGCACCGCAGCCAGCTGGCGTACACCAACGAAGACGGACAGCCCGTCTGCAAGGAGTGCGCCGCCTGATGGCGATTGACGAGACCTACAACGAGCCGGAAACCGTCGAGGTGCTGGTCAAGTCCCTCGACCCGGAGCATCCGGCGGAACTGTTTTACGCCCATGCCGGCGACGCCGGCGCGGATCTCATCACCACCGAGGCGGTGACGCTCAAGCCGTTCCAGCGGGCGCTCGTGCCCACGGGCGTGGCCATCGCGCTGCCCGCCGGGTACGTGGCGCTCGTGCACCCGCGTTCCGGCCTGGCGGCCAAACAAGGGGTCACGGTGCTCAACGCGCCGGGCACCGTGGACGCGGGCTATCGCGGCGAAATCAAGGTGCCGCTGATCAATCTCGATCCCGAGCACACCGTTGAATTCAAGCCCGGTGACCGCATCGCCCAGATGGTCATCCAGCGTTACGCCGAGGCGAAGTTCATTCCGGCGGACGTGCTGCCGGGGTCGGACAGGGCCGAGAAGGGCTTCGGATCGACCGGCGTGTCGTCGTGACCCCATGGCGCGACGGCGCGCGAAGAACACGGTAGGATAGGCACATACACGAGGGCAGGTGGGAGTATGGCAAACGCAGAGAACGATTACGCGGCGGCGCGCAAGCTGGGTTGCGAAATCAGCGATGATCCTGTCAACCCGCTCAAGCCGATCATGGAGGCGTGCCGATTCCACCACCCGGGTGAGGATCTGTCGATTCTCGAACGCGCCTACCGCCGCGCCGTGACCCAGCATGCGCCGCAGCGCCGCAAGTCGGGCGAGCCGTACATCATCCATCCGCTTGCCGTAGCCCAGATCCTCGCCGATCTGGGCATGGGCCCGCTTGTTGTGGCGGCCGGTCTGCTGCACGACACCGTGGAGGACACCGACTACACGCTCGATGAATGCCGCGCCGAATTCGGCGACACGGTCACCGGACTGGTCGACGGCGTCACCAAGCTTTCCAAGATGGAATACGGCGATTCGGCCCAGGCCGAGACGATCCGCAAGATGGTCGTCGCGATGAGCCGAGACGTGCGCGTGCTCGTCGTCAAACTCGCCGACCGCGTCCATAACGCGCGCACATGGCGGTACGTGAAGACCTCCGGCGCGCAGAAGAAGGCGCGCGAGACGCTCGACGTCTATGCCCCGCTCGCCAACCGGCTCGGCATGAACGCGATCAAGACCGAGCTCGAGGAACTCAGCTTCAAGGTGCTCTATCCGAAGATCTATAACGAGATCGTCGTGCTCGTGGCGCGTCGTGCCGGCCAGCGTGACGTGTATCTCAAGCAGATCCTCGCCGAGATCAACGAGGATCTCGACGCGCAGCACATCAAGGCATATGTGACCGGCCGTCCGAAGGACTACTTCTCGATCTACCAGAAGATGATCGTGCGTGGCCACGATTTCTCCAACATCTACGATCTGGTCGGCGTGCGCATCATCGTCGACACGATCCAGGACTGCTATGCGGCGCTTGGCGCCGTGCACGCGCGATGGAGCCCGGTTCCCGGCCGGTTCAAGGACTACATCGCCATGCCGAAGCTCAACATGTACCAGTCGTTGCACACGACGGTCGTGGGGCCGGGAGGCAAACCCGTCGAGATCCAGATCCGCACCTGGGACATGCACCGGCGCGCCGAGTTTGGCATCGCCGCCCATTGGAAGTACAAGGAGAACGGTCAGGCCGGCCGTGCCCTGAGCTCGCCGGACAAGTCCGATCTCAAGCGGGGCGGCGGCGAGAACCAGGAGCTGAGCGAGGCCGACAACCTCAAGTGGATCCAGCAGCTCGCCGACTGGACCTCCGAAACCCCCGACTCCAATGAGTTCCTCGGCTCGCTCAAGGAGGATCTCGGCGCGGCCGAAGTGTACGTGTTCACGCCGAAAGGCAAGATCGTCTCCCTGCCGGCCGACGCCACACCGGTCGACTTCGCATACGCCGTGCACACCGAGGTCGGTCACCGTACGATGGGCGCACGCGTCAACGGCAGGCTCGTGCCGCTCGATACGAAGCTCGAGAACGGCGACACCGTCGAGGTGCTCACCTCGAAGTCCGAGACCGCCGGCCCGTCGCGCGACTGGCTGAGCTTCGTCAAAAGCCCGAAAGCACGTAACAAGATCCGCCAGTGGTTCTCCAAGGAACGCCGCACCGAGGCGATCGAGGAGGGGCGCGATGAGCTGACGCGTGCCATGCGCAAGCGCAATCTGCCGATCGCCACACTGCTGACGCCGAGTGCATTGGTCGGCGTGTCCGACGAGCTGAACTTCTCCAACCCAGACAACCTGTTCGCCGCGATCGGCGACGGCCAGATCTCCACGCAGAACGTCATCGCGCACCTTGTCAAGGACGCGGGCAGCGACGAGGTGGACGAGGAGGTCGAGCAGGAGGCGCTGCCGCTGCGGCAGGTCGAATCCACGAAGAAGACCACCAGCTCCCTCGGCATCTCGGTCAAGGGCGTGGGCGACGTCTGGGTCAAGCTCGCACGCTGCTGCATGCCGGTGCCCGGAGATCCGATCATCGGCTTCATCACGCGCAACCAGGGCGTGTCGGTGCACCGCGTCGACTGCCAGAACATGATAGACCTGAAAAAACGCCAGCCCGAACGCGTCGTGGACGTGCAATGGACCAGCACCAAGGGCCTGTTCATGGTCAAGATCCAGGTGGAGGCGTTGGATCGTCAGCATCTGCTGAGCGACGTGACCCGCGTGCTTGCCGATCACGGCGTGAACATCATCTCCGGCGCGCAGGCCACCGGCCGAGACCGTGTGGCGATCAGCCAGTTCAGCTTCGAAATGGCTGATCCGCAGCATCTGAACCGGCTGCTGGCCGCCGTGCGCAAGATCGACGGCGTGTTCGATGTGTACCGCATCACCGGCGCCAAGGACTCGCAGGAGCCGAGACTGCGCAAGATGCAGGAGTAGCGTGTCTGACGCTGGTGTCCGCGTCCCGGATGCTGCCGACCATCTGTGACGAACATCGGTCGGTGGCATCTGGGACACTGTATCGCTATGAGTACTATCGTCATGCATACCTCAGAAGGTGACATCAAGATCAACCTGTTCGACGACGAGACCCCGGTCACCGTCAAGAACTTCCTCGGCCTGGCCACCGGCGAGAAGGAGTGGGCGGACCCGTTCACCGGACAGCCCTCGCACGAGCCGTTCTACAACGGTCTTACCTTCCACCGCATCATCAAGGACTTCATGATCCAGGGCGGCTGCCCGCTTGGCACCGGCACCGGCGGCCCGGGCTACGACTTCGACGACGAGATCGTCCCCGGTCTCAAGTTCGATCGCCCGTACCTGCTCGCCATGGCGAACGCCGGTCTGCGCCGCGGCCGCGACGGCAAGATCCACGGCACCAACGGCTCGCAGTTCTTCATCACCACCGTGCCGACCCCGTGGCTCGACGGCCATCACACGATCTTCGGCGAGGTCGCCGACGATGAGTCCAAGAAGGTCGTCGACAAGCTCGAGGCCGTGCCGACCGACCGTTCCGACGCCCCGCTCGAACCGGCCATGATCGAATCAGTCGAAGTACTGTAAGTCGTCGGATGGCCACTTTCCGGCGGCCGACTACCATGCAAGCTCCCGCCCGTCGGGAGCTTGTCGCATATCAGAACCAATTCACGCCGTCAGCGGGCGTACACCGTGGGGGAGCCGGTCAGCCGTTCGCGTGCCGACTGCGGAATGGATCGAAACTGCCTGACGATGCCTTCCATTGTCGTCTGCGAGGTGACGTTGCCGTTGCGGTCGTAGCGTCGTGCGTTGCTGGTGCGTGCCACCTGAGCCAATGCGGGGCGTCGTTTATGTGTGAACCACATGATTGCCTCGATTCCTTAAAGATCGTTCGTCTTCCAACGGTTTTCATCATGGCCGATTCGGTCGTGACACACCATCGGGGACATTCCCCATTCTTCCCTGAATCAAGGCCGGCCGCCCTCATCCGCATGGGTGATCTTCCGCGTCGGTCACATGCGTGTGGGTATTGAACGTCATCCTGCGGAATGACGGGAATACACGCTCCTAGCGTCGCTTCGGCACTCCGGCATCCACGAGTTTGCGTTCCAGACGTTCCGGGTGCATCAGATCTTCGTATTCGAACCGTACGATACGAGTCACTCCTTGAGCCAGCAGGTGGGTTTCTCGTTCCCGCTCGGCGTGCACTTTTGCCTGAATGGTGCGGCGTCGCGCGTCGCTCAGCACATACTTGCCCATGCCATCGTATTCGCCGACGATCGTTGAGCCGTCCGGTAACTCCCACAGGAAATCCACGCGATACGGTGCTTCCAAGTTCGTGGGATTGGGAAACTCCCGCTGCAACTGCGGCACCATGAACCCATGGTCGACCATCACCGCCCTCGCCAGCGATTCGCCGCCGTTCTCGCTGAGGGGATCGGCATATCTGCAGAGTCGGACAACCGTTGCGCTGTCCTGTCCCATCTCACGGCATAGCTCCGGCAGTCCGCTTAGGTCCACGCCGTGCCGCGCGGCCGAGTCGAATATCGGCAGCATCTCTCGGAACGAATATCGCTGCGCGCAGTCGATCAGCGTGCGCCGCGCGCCGGTCACGCACAATCCATCGACGACGGTTGACGGGACGTCCGGCATGTACAGGCGATGCACCATGCCGGATGAACGTCTTGGTCCGACGTACGGGTCGGCTACGAATACGGATGCATTCCGATGCAGTGCGTACTGATGTTCGAATCCGTGGGCGCAGACCGCCGTCAACCCGGCGAACACCCATCGGGGATGCAACTTGGCCAATGCGCGCGCCGTGTGCAAATGCTGCTGGTGGGGCGTCAAGGAACGCCAGTAGCCGCTCTTGACATATACGTTGCGATGCGGACGTTCCAGCGATCCTTCACGCGCTCGCCGTAGCAGGGCACGACGATCCCGGTCGGTGAGGCCGACGGCGCATCGCCGCTCCTGTTGCGCCGCGTCCATTATGTCTTCGATTCGTCGATTCATTCTCATGCATTGGACGATACGGCATACGGCAGGGAGAAAGAGCGATATTCGACCACTGTGGTCGAACGCTGTTAGGTAAACCGTTTTATGTGGATAACTCGCCTCCACATACAATTCAATGCCCATCCTCGGCGTCTGCATAACCGTACAGGCGGCAAGGATGTCTGTACGGTTATGCGAAATCATCTGCAAAACCGTACAGACAGCCTCCCGTAGCGTACGCTTTTGCAGAAACTGTCGGCAAAAGTCGGCAAAAGCGTATATGAGAAAGAATTGTGCGTACGTTTCCGCCGGTACCTCAGCAAGAACGTACATGGGGACGCGCGCAATGTACGTTCTTGCTGACGAGTTAGACGAAAACGTACGGATGGGCGACTGGCTTCCGCAGCCGCGTGTCAACGACGGTGAGGGGCGCTATCAGAGCACGCCGAAATGAAGCAGGGCATTGAGGATGCCGTCGTGGTCGACGTCGTCGGTGATGTAGTCGGCGGCCTGCTTGGCCGGCTCGGTGGCATTGCCCATCGCCACGCCGATGCCCGCGAACTCGAGCATCGTCGCATCGTTGCCGCCGTCTCCGAACGCGATCGTCTGCTCGCGGGTCCATCCGTAATGACGCATGAACCGTTTCATGCCCTCTGGCTTGCCTCCGTCGGCGGGAATCAGGTCGGTGAAATCGGGATGCCATCGCACGCCCTTGACATTGCGGCACAGGGCGGTCACCTCGGCCTCCTGCTCCGGCGTGATGTACGGACTGATCTGGAACGTCTCAATGCTCATCGCCCGCTCGTGCGGATCGTCCACATGCACGGCCGGCGCGGTCTTGCCCAGCTGCGCCCATGTGCGGCGCATCGCATCGGTGATCTGGTTGAAGTACACGTAGTCCTTCTCGCAGAAGTTCGCCACCACGTCCGGATGCGCATCCAGCCAGCGGATGATCGTCGCGATGTCAGGCCTATCCAGCGACTGCTTCTCCAGAAAACCGTGGTCGTCGAAGCAGTACTGGCCGTTCAGGCCGACGATGCCGTCGAACTTCACCGGGATCGTGTCGAGCACGACCGTCATATGCGAGGGCGCGCGGCCGGTGCAGATGAACACCTTCACGCCGCGTTCCTGTAGCTGATGCAGTGCGTCGATGGTCGACTGCGGCACGATGTGCGTGATAAAGCTCGTCAATGTGCCGTCGATGTCGAAGAATGCGGCGCGGATGCCGCCGCCATCGGGAAGCCGAACACCGACAGTCGGATCGATCATGGTCATGGCACACCTCCGCCTCACGTAACGAAAAACCTACCGTCCAGTGTACGGTCCAGCCGTCCCGAGATGAGATGCGGCGGCACGTCGTATGATGGGGGCGTTGCGGCAAACGCCAATCCGCAGCCGACAAGGGCAATGGACGGCTGCCAAGTCATAGGGGGCATTATGACCGAACACATCACCATCGGCGACGACCTGATCGCCATCCGCCACTACCTGCACGAGCATCCCGAACGCAGCTTCGAGGAACACGACACCACCGCGTATCTCAAACGGCAGCTCGAGGACCACGGCATCACCGTGCTCGACACATCGCTCGAAACCGGCTGCGTCGGCCTGATCGAAGGGGAACGCCCCGGTCCGCGTATCGCGCTGCGCGCCGACA
The DNA here is from genome assembly GCF_018555335.1 of Bifidobacterium sp. SO1. NCBI lineage: Bacteria > Bacillati > Actinomycetota > Actinomycetes > Bifidobacteriales > Bifidobacteriaceae > Bifidobacterium > Bifidobacterium sp. SO1. The sequence goes on from NZ_JAFEJR010000014.1 coordinate 74,482, forward strand.
TCGACGGATTGCCGATCAATGAGGAGAGTGGACTGCCATTCACTTCGCTCAACGACGGCGTGATGCACGGCTGCGGACACGACCTGCACATGAGCGGCCTGCTTGGCGCCGCATTCTGGCTCGCCGACCACCGGGACAAGATCGCCGGCAGCATCAAAATCGTATTCCAACCGGCCGAAGAGCTCGGCATGGGCGCGCGCAGGGTCATCGCCGCAGGCGTGGCCGATGACGTCGAGGCGATCATCGGCACGCACAACAACCCGAACTACGCGCCCGGCCAGATCGCCATCGGAGCTGAGCCGATGATGGCCGGCTGCGTCAAATTCAAGGTCACCCTGCACGCGCAGGGCACCCACGCCGGCTACCCGCAGAAGGGCACCGGCCCGATCGAGGCGCTCGCCACGATGATCCTGTCGCTGCAGACCATCGTCAGCCGCAACATCTCGCCGTTCCACGCGGTCGTGCTGTCCATCACCGAAGTGCACGGCGGCCACGTATGGAACGTGGTGCCCGCCGAAGCCGGATTCCAAGGCACCGTACGCTTCTTCGACACCGGCGACGAGCAACTGGTCCACCGCCGCTTCGAGGCCGAGGTCAAGCACACGGCCGAAGCGTACGGCATCGACGCGGACGTGGACTGGGACTGCATCCAGATCCCGCTGGTCAACGACACGTCGCTCGCCGAGGCGGTCGCCGCCGACGTGCCGCAGTACGCCACGCTCAAGCCGATCCGCGCCAGCATGGCAGGAGAGGATTTCGTGGAGTTCGGCGTCAAATCGCGGCTGGTCTTCGCGTTCATCGGCTCGAACGGGCAACCCGGATGCGCCGACTGGCATAGCCCGCATTTCGTCGGACTGGACGGGGCGATCGAACCGGCCATGAACTTCTACGTCAACGCCGCACTGCGCGTGCTTGACGAACTGCGATGACGACAGACGAAACAGCCGCGTCGGACATAGCGGAAACGATAAAGCCGGCATTCATCGCGTTGCGGTAAAACACGCGCATTACACTAGGCACCATGACACAGATTCGTTTCGCACTCGCCCAGATCGACACCTGCGTCGGCGACCTCGACGCCAACGCCGACAAGATCATGCAATACGCCCACCGCGCCGCGCAGCACCACGCGCAGGTCGTCGTCTTCCCCGAAATGACCCTCACCGGCTATCCGATCGAAGACCTCGCCCTGCGCCGCACCTTCCGCAAGGCCGCATGGGACAAGGCCAACTGGCTCGCCACCGAACTCGCCGCCGACGGACTCGGCGACCTGTATGTGGCGGTCGGCACCGTCGGCACCGACCACGCCTCCGACAAGCCGCGCAACCGCATGGTCGTTCTGCACGACGGTGTGGTCTGGGCCGGATACGACAAGCACTTCCTGCCCAACTACGGCGTGTTCGACGAATTCCGCATCTTCGCGGCCGGCGACCGATCCGTCGTGCTCGACGTGGATGGCGCGCGCGTCGGCGTGGCCATCTGCGAGGACATCTGGCAGGACGGCGGCCCGGTCGCCGAACTCGCCGGCCGCGATATCGACGTGCTCATGACCATGAACGGCTCGCCGTACGAGGAGGGCAAGACGCACGTGCGCCACGAACTCGCCGTGCGCCGCGCCGCCGAAGTGCATGCGCCCGTGATCTACGTCAATCAGGTCGGCGGCCAGGACGACCTCGTCTTCGACGGCGGCAGCTTCGTCGTCGACGCCGACGGCACGATGCTCGTGCGCTCGCCGATGTTCATGGAGCATCTCGCCTTCTTCGACCTCGACACGACCGCCGAACGCCAGCAGGCGGGCGAGATCGTGCCGGCGATGGATCCGGACGAGGAGGTGTACACGGCCTGCGTGCTCGGACTCAAGGACTACATGGCCAAGAACCATTTCCACGGCGTGTGTCTCGGCCTGTCCGGCGGCATCGACTCCGCGCTCGTGGCCGCGATGGCCGCCGACGCGGTAGGCGGCGAACACGTGCAGGGCATCTCCATGCCGTCCATGTATTCGTCCGACGGTTCGAAGGATGACGCGGCCGACCTTGCGGCCAACATCGGCGCGAAATACGACATCCAGCCGATCGAACCGCTGTTCAACGCCTACCAGCGGCAGCTCCATCTCGAAGGCGTGTCCGCCGAGAACCTGCAGGCGCGCATCCGCGGCGTCATCGTCATGGCCTACTCGAATTCGAAGGGACTGCTTGCGGTGGCCACCGGCAACAAGTCCGAACTGGCGTGCGGTTATTCGACGATCTACGGCGACGCGGTCGGCGGCTACGCGCCCATCAAGGATCTGCTCAAGACGCGCGTGTGGGAGCTGAGCCGCTGGCGCAACCGCGCGGCCGCGGCCGGCATGGGCATCGGCGGTCTGCACGTCGTCGGCAACGAGCAGGGCGACCCCGGCAAGCCGTTGCCCGGCGGCGTGATGATCCCGGTCAACTCGATCGAGAAGGCGCCGAGCGCCGAACTACGCCCCGGCCAGAAGGACTCCGATTCGCTGCCCGAATACGAGCTGCTCGACAAGGTGCTTGCCGCATACATCGAGCACGCGCACGGCCGCGCCGACCTGTTGGCCGACGGCTTCGACGAGAAGACCGTGGACACCGTGATGCGGCTCGTAGACCGTGCCGAATGGAAGCGCCGCCAGTATCCGTTGGGGCCGAAGGTCACCGCGCTGGCGTTCGGCCGCGACCGCCGTCTGCCGGTGACGAACGCGTTCCGCGAATAGAACGATCGCAGCATGATTCGGCCGCGCGCGTTCCTGACCTTGGGCATGTGCGCGGCCGTTTGGCGACAAGAAGGGGAACACATATGAGCGACAAGGAATGGTATTTCAACACTGTCACCGAACAGCCGGAACTGGGCAAGCTCTCGCCCATCGGACAGCGGATGGGACCGTACAAGACCCGTCAGGACGCGCTCGATGCATGGAAGATCGTCAAGGAGCGCAACACCGTGTGGGACGAGCAGACCCGCGAATGGAACAAATGGGGATCCGGCTCGTCCGCGGATGACGGGGATTGATGAGATCCCATGCAAGGGGGAAGGCTGGCAGGAATGCGGCCTTCCCCCTTGCATATTCCGGCATTCCGCCTCATCCGCTTCGGCGGCCTGACGGTTATGACAAGAGCGGCCACGATGGAATGTGAGATAGCTCACTGCTGATTCCAGCGCTTTCCCAGATTCGTTCAACTACAATGCATAAATGAAACAGCAACGACAAGGATGCGTTGCACCGCCACGACACCAAGGAGTGACATGACAGCAGTTGAGAATGCAGTCTCTCAGGAGGAACTCGAAGCCCAGGCGTGGGCCGGCTTCACCGAGGGCAACTGGCAGAAGGACATTGACGTTCGCGACTTCATCCAGAAGAACTACACGCCGTACACCGGCGACGAGTCGTTCCTCGCCAACGCCACCGAGAAGACCAAGCACCTGTGGAAGTACCTCGACGACAACTACCTGGCTGTCGAGCGCAAGCAGCGCGTCTACGACGTGGACACTCACACCCCGGCCGACATCGACGCCTTCCCGGCCGGCTACATCGAGTCCCCGGAGGTCGACAACGTGATCGTCGGCCTGCAGACCGATGAGCCGTGCAAGCGCGCCATGATGCCGAACGGCGGCTGGCGCATGGTCGAGCAGGCCATCAAGGAGGCCGGCAAGGAGCCGGATCCGGAGATCAAGAAGATCTTCACCAAGTACCGCAAGACCCATAACGACGGCGTCTTCGGCGTGTACACCAAGCAGATCAAGATCGCCCGCCACAACAAGATCCTCACCGGTCTGCCGGATGCCTACGGCCGCGGCCGCATCATCGGCGACTACCGCCGCGTGGCCCTGTACGGCGTCAACACGCTGATCAAGTTCAAGCAGCGCGACAAGGATTCCGTGCCGTACCGCAACGACTTCACCGAGCCGGAGATCGAGCACTGGATCCGCTTCCGCGAGGAGCACGACGAGCAGATCAAGGCCTTGAAGAAGCTCATCAACCTCGGCAACGAGTACGGCCTCGACCTGACCCGCCCGGCGCGCAACGCGCAGGAGGCCGTGCAGTGGACCTACATGGGCTACCTCGCCTCCGTCAAGAGCCAGGACGGCGCCGCCATGTCCTTCGGCCGCAACTCCGCGTTCTTCGACTGCTACATCCAGCGTGACCTCGACAACGGCACGCTCGACGAGACCGGCGCCCAGGAGCTCATCGACAACATCGTCATGAAGCTGCGCATCGTGCGCTTCCTGCGCACCAAGGATTACGACGCGATCTTCTCCGGCGACCCGTACTGGGCGACCTGGTCCGACGCCGGCTTCGCCGACGACGGCCGTCCGATGGTCACCAAGACCTCGTTCCGTCTGCTCAACACCCTGACCCTCGAGCATCTCGGACCCGGCCCGGAGCCGAACATCACCATCTTCTGGGATCCGAAGCTGCCGGAAGGCTACAAGAAGTTCTGCGCCAAGATCTCCATCGACACCTCGGCCATCCAGTACGAGTCCGACAAGGAGATTCGCGCCCACTGGGGCGACGACGCGGCCATCGCCTGCTGCGTGTCCCCGATGCGCGTCGGCAAGCAGATGCAGTTCTTCGCCGCCCGCGTCAACTCCGCCAAGGCACTGCTGTACGCGATCAACGGCGGCCGCGACGAGATGACCGGCATGCAGGTCATCGACAAGGGCGTGATCGAGCCGATCGCCCCCGAAGCCGACGGCACGCTCGATTACGAGAAGGTCAAGGCCAACTATGAGAAGGCCCTCGAATGGCTGTCCGAGACCTATGTGATGGCGCTGAACATCATCCACTACATGCACGATAAGTACGCATACGAGTCCATCGAGATGGCTCTGCACGACAAGGAGGTGTACCGCACCCTCGGCTGCGGCATGTCCGGTCTGTCGATCGCGGCCGACTCGCTGTCCGCCGTCAAGTACGCCAAGGTGTACCCGATCTACAACAAGGACGCCAAGGACCTGCCGGGCCACGAGTACGAGTACGTCGAGGGCGCCGATGACGATCTGGTCGTCGGCTACCGCACCGAGGGCGACTTCCCGGTCTACGGCAACGACGACGATCGCGCCGACGACATCGCCAAGTGGGTCGTCTCCACGGTCATGGGCCAGGTCAAGCGCCTGCCGGTCTACCGCGGCGCCGTCCCGACCCAGTCCATCCTGACGATCACCTCCAACGTGGAGTACGGCAAGAACACCGGTTCCTTCCCGTCCCGCCACAAGAAGGGCACGCCGTACGCCCCGGGCGCGAACCCGGAGAACGGCATGGACTCCCACGGCATGCTCCCGTCGATGTTCTCGGTCGGCAAGATCGACTACAACGACGCGCTGGACGGCATCTCGCTGACCAACACGATCACCCCCGACGGCCTCGGCCGCGACGAGGACGAGCGCATCAACAACCTCGTCGGCATCCTTGACGCGGGCAACGGCCACGGCCTGTACCACGCCAACATCAACGTGCTGCGCAAGGAGCAGCTCGAGGACGCCGTCGAGCACCCGGAGAAGTACCCGCACCTGACGGTGCGCGTCTCCGGCTACGCGGTGAACTTCGTCAAGCTCACCAAGGAGCAGCAGCTCGACGTGATCTCCCGTACGTTCCACCAGGGCGCCGTCACCGAGTGACGAATCCCGGCGTGAGCACCACGCGGCAGTAACCAGTTGAAAGGGGTGGAGCGCCATGCTCCGCCCCTTTCTCGATGAAGGAGGACGACGATGCCCGACACCACGCAATTCCGCACCACGACCCGGCACATGCTCAAAGAGTCGAAGACCTACGCCTCGCAGACCCTCATGGGCGGCCTGTCCGGCTTCGAATCGCCGATTGGCCTCGACCGGCGCGACCGCATCGAGGCGCTCAAGACCGGCGACATCGGATTCGTGCATTCATGGGACATCAACACCTCCGTCGACGGGCCGGGCACGCGCATGACCGTGTTCATGTCCGGCTGCCCGTTGCGCTGCCAGTACTGTCAGAACCCCGACACGTGGAAGATGCGCGACGGCCAGCCGGTGTACCTCGACGCGATGATCAAGAAGGTCGCCCGTTACGCCGACCTGTTCAAGGCCACGCATGGCGGTATCACGTTCTCCGGCGGCGAGTCGATGATACAGCCCGCGTTCGTCTCGCGCGTGTTCCGTGCGGCCAAGGAGATGGGCGTGCATACCTGCCTCGACACATCCGGCTTCCTCAACAGGAACTACACGGACGAGATGATCGACGACATCGACCTGTGCCTGCTCGACGTCAAGTCCGGCGACGAGGAGACGTACCACAAGGTGACCGGCGGCCTGCTGCAGCCCACCATCGACTTCGGCCAGCGTCTCGCCAAGGCCGGCAAGAAGATCTGGGTGCGCTTCGTGCTTGTGCCCGGACTCACCTCGTCCGAGGAGAATGTCGAGAATGTCGCGAGGATCTGCGAGTCATTCGGCGATGCGGTCGAGCACGTCGACGTGCTCGGCTTCCACCAGCTTGGCCGGCCCAAGTGGCACGAACTGCGCATCCCGTATCCGCTCGAAGATCAGAAAGGCCCGAGCGCCGCGCTGAAGAAGCGCGTGGTCGAACAGTTCGAATCGCACGGCCTGACCGTGTACTGATCTGCGGTCGGTCGGCGTTCGATTGATCGTGGGCCGTCGGGCCGGCCGATTTTTCCGGACGGCTCGACGGCCCATACGATGTTTTTGCATGTTCCCGCGTGCCGATGCGATGCGTGATGCCGTCCATGCCGTAGCCTTGGACTATGGCTGAGATTTTCGCTTTTTCCTCGGCGGACGGTCAGACGGCGACGACGCCGCAACGCAAGGTCGCATCGTTCCCGCGTCCGGACGGCATCCCCGATGAGGTGTGGCATGCCGTCGAATCGGTGCGCGCGATGCGGCGCGTGCGGGGCATACGCTACTGCGAGATCCCCGTTCCCGAATCGGCGGCCGACTATGGCATCGGCGTGTCGTTGGCGTGCGCGGCCGATGACGCCGGCCGACCTGCCGCGCAGGGCTGGATCATGGTGCTGTACCGGCACGATATTCCCCGCACGTGGCGCTCCCGCTGGCGGTGCGTGGCCTATGCGGATCTGCCGGGCAACAATGGCACGGCGACTGCCGCCCGGTATTGGAGCGATGCGCGCGGGTATCTGAAACCGCCCTCGTGCGCCGGACTGAACGGTACGGTGACGATCAAACAGGATACGGCATTCCCCCCGACCGGCGATGTCGCCGGCACAACGGAGACCGGCGGCCATGCCGGCAACGGCGTCGGTTGCGAGTTGCGGGTATCATGGACGCCGCTTGACGATAGAGAACATGGGTTGGATGCCGGCGAACAGATACGGCTGTGGGCACGGTTCATCCGATCCATGTCAGTGACCGAGGAGGAACCGTTCCGTTGACTGACGAGCCGAGACTGCAGGCTGAACCACGCGGCGGTGTGCCGGATGTCACTTCGACCATCGCCGGATACCACGCGGTATGCGAACGGTTCGCCGCGGCCTCGGGATCGCTGGCGGCCGACGCGGAACGTGCGTCGGGATTCCGGTACAGCCATGAGGACTGGCTCATCCAGTTCAAACGCGACGGCGCGGGCATAGCATTGCTTGACCCGATCGCGCTGACCGGGCTCGGAGCAGACTGGAACGAATTCAACGATGCGGTCGGAAATGCGACGTGGATCCTGCACGATTCGCTGCAGGATCTTCCCGGTTTCGCCGATATCGGATTGCGGCCGGCGTCACTGTTCGACACGGAGATCGCGGCCCGGCTGCTTGGCTTGCACCGATTCGGGCTCGCCGCCGTCACCGAGCATTATCTGGGCATCACCCTCGCCAAGGAACATTCCGCAGCGGATTGGTCGTACCGTCCGCTGCCGCGCGACTGGCGCAACTACGCGGCATTGGACGTCGAACTGCTCATCGAGCTGGAACGGCTCATGCGCGCCGATCTCAAGGCCCATGGCAAGGAGCAGTGGGCCGAAGAGGAGTTCACATACGCGCTGGCCGAGGGGATGGGGCCGCGTAAGATTCATCCGGTGCCGTGGATGCGCATATCGCATATCAGCAGACTCAACCGCGACATGCAGGGGCTGGCCATCGCCAAGGCGCTGTGGGAGGAACGCGACCGTCTTGCACGGCAATACGATATCTCTCCGGCGTTGCTGCTCGCCGACTCGTCGATCATCGAAGCGGCAGTGAAGAAACCGCATAACGCACGCGAATTCCGGGCGATCCGTTCCCTGAACGAGCGGGTGCGCATGAACACCGGTGGCGAACAGGACAAGATGTTCGAACGGTACGCGCCGATCCAGCGCAAGGTCAAGCCGTCCGTATGGCGCGAAACGATCCGTCAGGCGCTCGCTCTCAAGCCGGACCAGTGGCCGGTCATTCCCGCGCCGTCCCGCGACGACTCCAACGGGGGAGGAGGCCCGCGTTCGCTCAAGGTGTGGGAGGCACGTCATCCCGAACGATACAAGCGTCTGCAACGCGTGCGCAAGGTCATCAACCAGATCGCCGAGGACACGCGCACGCCGCCCGAAATCATCGTCAAACCGCAGATCATCCGCAACCTGTGCTGGAGCGAGGACCCGCGCCGCATCGACGTCGCGGACTTCCTTTCAGCCCAGGGCGCACGCGACTGGCAGGTCCGGCTGGTTGCGGCGTCCGTGAGTAGGGTTATCATATAGAGGTTGCCCTTAGGGCAGAACTATGACAGTAACGACTTTTCAGGAGCGTCTAGCGTGAAGATCAGCGTCAGGAACCTCGAACCCACCAAGGTGAAGCTCACCATCACCGTCGAGCCGGAGGAGTTCAACCCCTTCCTCGATCAGGCCCGCAAGGAGATCGGCAAGCAGGTGAATGTCCCCGGCTTCCGTAAGGGTCACGTGCCCGGCAAGATCATCGACCAGCGCATCGGCTTCGCGGCCGTCGCCGGCGAGGCTGTGAACAACGGCGTGCCGGAGCTGTACTCTCAGGCCCTGGACGAGAAGAAGATCCGTCCGATGGCCCAGCCGGAGATCGACGTGCAGGAAGTGCCGTCCTCCGCGAACGATGAGACCAAGCTTAAGTTCGTCGCCACCGTCGAGCGTCGTCCCGACATCGAGCTGCCGGCCCTCGAAGGCATGACCATCGACGTGGCCAAGCCGGAGGTCACCGACGAGGACGTGGCCAAGCGCCTCGAGACCCTGCGCCAGCGTTTCGGCACCCTCGTGGGCGTCGACCGTCCGGCCGCCAAGGGTGACTTCGCCAACATCGACCTGACCGCCGAGATCGACGGCGAGACTGTCGAATCCCAGGAGGGCGTGAGCTACGAGCTCGGCTCCAACACCATGCTCGACGGCCTCGATGAGGCGCTCGACGGCCTGTCCGCCGGCGAGGAGACCACCTTCGAAGGCACGCTGGAAGCCGGCGAGCACGAAGGCCAGAAGGCCCAGGTCAAGGTCAAGGTCAACACCGTCAAGGCCGAGGAGCTGCCGGAGCTGAACGACGACTTCGCCCAGGACGCCTCCGAGTTCGACACCCTCGACGAGCTCAAGGCCGACATCCGCAAGCAGATCGAGCAGGACGGCGAAGCCCGTCAGGCCACCGAGGCCCGCGACGCGTTCCTCGCCAAGCTGGCCGAGGGCGTCGAGATCCCGGTCCCGAAGGGCGTGAAGGCCGATGCCGTCACCGAGCACCTCAAGTCCCTGACCGCCGATCCGGAGAAGGCCACCGACGAGCAGAAGGCTCAGGCCGAGGAAGCCGCCGAGAAGGAACTCAAGGATCAGATCCTGCTCGACACCCTCGCCGAGAAGCTCGACGTCAAGGTCTCCCAGTCCGACGTGTTCAACTTCCTCGCCTCCATCGCCCAGCAGTACGGCATGGATCCGAACGCGTTCATCAACGCGATCGTGAAGAACGGCCAGCTCGGCTCCGCCGTGGCCGAGGTCGGCCGTTCCAAGGGCCTGCTGGCCGGCATGCGCGCCGTCTCCTTCACCTCCGCCGGCGAGCCGCTCGACCTGAGCGCCTTCCTCGGTGAGGACGAGGCCGCTGAGGATGCCGCCGAGAACGAGAGCGTCGAGGCCGCGGCCACCGCTGCCGCCGTCGCCGACGAGCTGTCCGCCGAGAAGGCCGAGGAAGCCCCGGCCGACGCCGAGTGAGCATAGCTCAATAGCGTGGTAATGCGCTGACAAGGCTTGGAATCGCAAGGTTCCAAGCCTTTGTTGTTATATGTGCGCGCCCATGCGGACGGTCTGCAAGTTACGATGCGCACGCATGACGGGATGGGATGGAAGATGGATTGGAAACGACTTGGCTGGATGACCGCGGCCGCACTGGTACTTGGCTCGATCATCGGCATCGGCGCGGGATTGCTGACCTTGCTGCTGTACGGCATCGAGCATCTCATGCTCGGCTATATCGAAGGCGCGGCCATGTCCGGCCCGTTCGACGTGCCGTCCGTGCGGCGTGCGATCTCGGTGACGATCGGTCTGAGTATCGCCGGCGTGATCTGGTGGCTGTTGCGCACCAAGACCACGAAGGTGCCGTCAGTCAAGAAGGCCGTCGCCGGCGATCGCATGCCTCTCTGGCAGACGATCGTTCATGTGTGTCTGCAGATCTTCATCGTCGGCACCGGCGCGTCCATCGGCCGCGAGGTCGCGCCGCGCGAACTCGGCGCGATGCTCGCGCAGCGGTTCTGCGACCTGTTCCGGCTCGATGGTCTTGATCGTCGCGTCGCGGTCGCGGTCGCGGCCGGAGCCGGCTTGGGCGGCGTGTACAACGCGCCGTTCGCCGGCATGTTCTTCGCCGTGGAGATCCTGCTGGCCGATGTCGCGATCGAGAACGTCGCGTTCGGACTGGGCATGTCCGCGGTCGCGGCATTCGTCGCGGCGAGCGTCAAGGGCCGGCACGTGTTCTACGACATCTCGCTGATGCAGAACGATCTGACGCCGACGATCATGCTGGCCGCCTTGCTGATCGGCGCGGCATGCGGCGTGGCCGGCGCATGGTTCCGGCGTGGTTCGCAGTGGGCCGAATCTCATAAGCCGTCCGGCATGGCGATCCTGTGGCAGATGCCGCTTGCCGGCGTACTCACCGGTCTGATCGCCATCGTGATCCCGCAGATCATGGGCAACGGACGTGCCGCCGCACAGCTCGGGTTCAGCACGGTGTCGCTGCTGCAGGGAGCGGTACTTGCGTCCGGAGGCGATACTGAAGCCAATGCCGTGATCGTAGCCGAACAGGGCGCGTCGGCGGGGGAACAGCCAGTCTCGCCGTGGGCGTTGCTTGGGCTCGACTCGCAACAGTCGCAGCTCGCCATCGTGCTGCTGGTACTGGTCGTCACGCTCATCGCCAAGGCCGCGGCGACTCTGCTGACGATCCGCTCCGGCGCGTCCGGCGGCGTGCTCCAGCCCGGCATCGCGCTCGGCGCTACGCTCGGCGCGATGGTCGGCGTGCTGTGGACGCTCGCGTTCCCCGCGGATTCGGTTACCGCATGCGCCCTCATCGGCGCGGCCGCGCTCCTGTCCGCCTCCCAGCAGGCCCCGCTCATGGCCATGTGCCTCGTGCTGGAACTCACTGCCGCCCCCAGCGCGTTCTACGTCCCCGTTGCCCTAGGCGTCGCCGTCTCGGCATTCCTCTCTCGCCATCTCCTGCACACCGCGCCGCGTCAGGAACGGGCAGACGTCGCTATGCGGGTAGCCGAAAAGGGGGTGTACGGGCGACGACGGTCGCTTTGAACGGGTAATGTAGCTAGACGTAATGTTTTATGGACCAAGGAGATAAGGTGGCAGGATTCATGACACCCTCACCCACGATGGGCGAAGGCGACGCCCCGTCCATGGTGGATCCGATTTTCAACCGGTTGCTCAAGGACCGCATCATCTGGATGGGCGAAGAGGTCAAGGACGATATGGCCAACCGCATCTGCGCCCAGATGCTGATGCTTGCGGCCGAGGATCCGAAGAAGGACATCTGGCTGTACATCAACTCGCCGGGCGGCTCGATCACCGCCGGCATGGCGATCTACGACACCATGCAGCTCATCGAGCCGGACGTGGCCACTGTGGGTCTGGGCATGTGCGCGTCGATGGGCCAGTTCCTGCTGAGCTCCGGCACGCCGGGCAAGCGGTTCCTGACCTCGCATGCGCGAGTGCTCATGCACCAGCCGTCCGGCGGCATCGGCGGCACCACGACCGATGTGCGCATCAACGCCGAGCTCATCATGGACATGAAGAAGACCCTCGCCGAACTGACCGCCAAGCAGACCGGTCATACCGTCGAGGAGATCTACCGCGATAACGAATACGATCACTGGTTCACGGCGCAGGAGGCACTCGAATACGGGTTCGTCGACAAGATCGTGTCCACGCACGACACGATGAGCGCCGGGGAAGGGGAGTGAACATCATGGCATCCGAAGAGGCGAAGTTCATCCAGCGTGCCGAGCGCCTGGCCGGTCATGCCGGCGTCGTCGGCTTCATGCCGGCTGCCACGCGCGAGGCCGCGTTCGCGGGCCGCGGCATGGCATCGGTCACGCCGCAGGACCGTTACATCCTGCCGCAGTTCTCCGAGAAGACTCCGTACGGCATGAAGACGCAGGATCCGTACACCAAGCTGTTCGAGGACCGCATCATCTTCATGGGCGTGCAGGTCGACGACACGTCCGCCGACGACATCATGGCCCAGCTGCTCGTGCTCGAAAGCATGGATCCGAACCGCGATGTGATGATGTACATCAACTCGCCCGGCGGTTCCATGACCGCGATGACCGCGATCTACGACACCATGCAGTACATCAAGCCCGACGTGCAGACCGTATGCCTCGGCCAGGCCGCATCCGCCGCGGCGATTCTGCTCGCCGCCGGCGCCAAGGGCAAGCGACTGATCCTGCCGAACGCGCGCGTGCTCATCCATCAGCCGGCCATCGATCAGGGCTTCGGCAAGGCCACCGAGATCGAGATCCAGGCCAAGGAGATGCTGCGCATGCGGGCATGGCTCGAGAACACGCTCGCCAAGCACACCGGTCAGGATGTCGAGAAGATCCGCAAGGACATCGAGGTCGACACGTTCCTGACGGCCCAGGAGGCCAAGGAATACGGCATCGTGGACGAGGTGCTCGAGCACCGTTCGTGATGTCCAGACGAAGGTACCCTCAGCCGGTTTGGTTGAGGGTACCTTCGTATACGGCGTATGACGACAAGGGAGTGGTATGGGACGCGTGGTGAGCTACAACGAGGATGTGCCGCGTTGCACGTTCTGCGGCAAGACCGAGCATCAGGTGCGTAAGCTAGTGGCAGGCCCGTCCGCCGCGATCTGCGACGAATGCATCGAACTGTGCGTCGAGATCATCTCCGAGGAACGTCGCCACAGCGCCGACGTCAACGCGTTGTCCCTGCCCAAGCCGGCCGACATCAACGCGTACCTCGACCAGTTCGTCGTCGGCCAGCAGGCGGCGAAGCGCACGTTGTCCGTCGCCGTGTACAACCATTACAAACGCGTCAACATGGAACTGCGCGAAGCCGCTGGGCAGCTGGACGGCCGGGGCGGGTCCCTGCCGTCGTCTCGACGTCGTTCCGATCCGCTGGACGGCGTCGAGGTCGCCAAATCGAATATCCTGCTGCTGGGGCCTACCGGCGTGGGTAAGACGTATCTTGCGCAGTCGCTCGCCAAGGTCATGAACGTGCCGTTCGTCATCACCGACGCCACCACGCTCACCGAGGCGGGCTACGTGGGCGACGATGTGGAGACCGTGCTCCAACGGCTCATCGCAGCCGCCGACGGCGACGTGGAACGCGCACAGCACGGCATCGTCTACATTGACGAAATTGACAAGATCGCGCGTAAATCGGGTGAGAACACGTCCATCACGCGCGACGTGTCCGGTGAGGGCGTGCAACAGGCCCTGCTTAAGATCCTCGAAGGCACGATCGCATCCGTACCGGTCGAGGGCGGGCGCAAGCACAAGGAACAGGAGACCGTACAGATCGACACGCGCGACATCCTGTTCATCTGCGGCGGCGCGTTCGTCGGATTGGACGACATCATCGGCCGTCGGCTTGGCACACGCGAGAGCGGGTTCGGCACCGCATGGCATGACCGCGACATCACGTCCGGCGAGCTACTGGCGCAGGTCAACGCCGACGATCTGGCCGAATTCGGTCTGCTGCCGGAATTCATTGGCAGGCTTCCGGTCATCAGCGTGTTGAACGAACTGACCGAGGATGATCTCGCTCGTATTCTTGTCGAGCCGCGCAACGCGCTGACCAAACAGTACCGCAAGATGTTCGCGGAGGACGGCGTTGATCTCGCGTTTACCGAGGAAGCGGTGCGACAGATCGCGGCAACGGCCATTACTCGGGGGACCGGCGCCCGCGGACTCCGCTCGATCATCGAGAAGACGCTGGAGGAGACGATGTTCGACCTGCCGGGTATGGACGATGTCGGCCAGGTGATCGTGGATGCCGCGTCGGTGCGGGGCGAGAGCCTGCCGAAACTGGTTCGCGCTGAAAGTGCCCCACGGCTTTCAGGACGACGAGAAGCCTAGAAAATGGCGCGACATGCCGACATTTGCATTTTAAACGACACTGTTGTAGTTTATACGGGTTGCCGAAAACAAGACAACATGCGCCAGTAGCCCAGCGGATTAGAGCAGCTGACTACGGATCAGCAGGTCGCAGGTTCGAATCCTGTCTGGCGCACACCTCTTGCCACAAGAGGTTAAAGAGTGGTGTTGCGCCAGTAGCCCAGCG
>NZ_JAFEJR010000015.1:0-80980 GCF_018555335.1 Bifidobacterium sp. SO1
ACGAGCCATCCGACGAGGCACGCGCTAACACGCCACGTCCGCTCCCACGCGTAGGTTTTCAAACAACACCACGCATGGTGCGAGCGTCAGCGTCGCCACTCAACCCATCAAACAACCAAACACGGTGCTAGGAGTGTCGCCGGGAAAATGCCGATAGGCACCGGTAGACTAGAATATTTGGCGAATACAACCGTGAACGACGACCGTAAGGAGACGGATCAGGTGATCGAACCGAAGAACAAGCCCGGATATACCGACCAGTCGCTGATCCGCAACTTCTGCATCATCGCGCACATCGACCACGGCAAGTCCACCGTGGCCGACCGCATCCTCCAGCTGAGCGGCATCGTGCCCGAACGCGAGATGCGCGACCGCTTCCTCGACCGCATGGACATCGAGCAGGAGCGCGGCATCACCATCAAATCGCAGGCCGTGCGCGTGCCGTGGACGTTCGACGGCACCGAATACACGCTCGGCATGATCGACACCCCCGGCCACGTCGACTTCACATACGAGGTCTCCCGCGCGCTCGCCGCATGCGAGGGCGCGGTGCTGCTCGTCGACGCCACGCAGGGCATCGAGGCGCAGACCCTGTCGAACCTGTACATGGCCATCGACCACGACCTGACCATCATCCCCGTGCTCAACAAGATCGACCTGCCGAGCGCCGAACCGGACAAGCACGCCGAGGAGATCGCCGGCCTGATCGGCTGCGAGCCGAGCGACGTGCTGCGCGTGTCCGGCAAGACCGGCGAAGGCGTGGCCGAACTGCTCGACCGCATCGTCATGGAGATCCCCGCGCCGCACGGCGACCCGAAGGCCCCGGCCCGCGCGCTCATCTTCGACTCCGTGTACGACTCGTACCGCGGCATCGTCACCTACATCCGTATGGAGGACGGCGAACTGCACGCCCGCGAGAAGGTGCACATGATGGGCATCGGCATGACCCACGACCCGATCGAGATCGGCGTGATCAGCCCCGACATGATGCCCACCAAGGCGCTCGGCGCGGGCGAAGTCGGCTACATCATCACCGGCGCGAAGGACGTGAGCCAGTCGAAGGTCGGCGACACGCTGACCTCCGCCGTGCGCCCCGCCACCGAGCCGCTGCCCGGCTACCGCGACCCGCAGCCGATGGTCTACGCCGGCCTGTTCCCGATCGACAACGCCCAGTTCCCCGAACTGCGCGACGCGCTCGACAAGCTCAAGCTCAATGACGCCGCGCTCATCTACGAGCCGGAGACGTCCGTCGCGCTCGGCTTCGGCTTCCGTTGCGGCTTCCTGGGCCTGCTGCACATGGAGATCGTCTCCGAGCGACTCGATCGCGAGTTCGGCCTCGACCTGATCTCCACCGCGCCGAACGTGCCGTACGATGTGACTGCCGAGGACGGCAGCGAACACCACGTGACCAATCCGAGCGAGTTCCCGGACGGCAAGATCAAGAAGATCGTCGAGCCGATGGTCGCCGCCGACATCATCACGCCGAAGGAGTTCATCGGCGCGGTCATGGATCTGTGTCAGGATCACCGCGGCATCATGGGCACGATGGAATACATCTCCGCCGACCGTGTGGAGATGCACTACCGCATCCCGCTCGCGGAGATCGTGTTCGACTTCTTCGACCAGCTGAAGTCGCGCACCAAGGGTTATGCGTCGCTTGACTACCATGAGGACGGCGAGCAGGCCGCCGACCTGGTCAAGGTCGATATTCTCATCCAGGGCGAGAAGGTCGATGCGTTCAGCGCGATCGTGCACCGCGACAAGGCGTACAGCTACGGCGTGATGATGACGAAGAAGCTGCGCGAACTGATCCCGCGCCAGCAGTTCGAGATCCCGATCCAGGCGGCGATCGGCTCGCGCATCATCGCACGCGAGAACATCCGTGCACTGCGCAAGGACGTGCTCGCCAAGTGCTACGGCGGCGACATCTCCCGCAAGCGCAAGCTGCTTGAAAAGCAGAAGGCCGGCAAGAAGCGCATGAAGATGCTCGGCCATGTCGAGGTGCCGCAGGAGGCGTTCATCGCCGCGCTGTCCACCGGCGACGGCGGCAACGACCGCGACACCAAGGACAAGATCCGCGCCGCCCAGAAGACGGAAGGCTGATTATCCTTTTCTTGGCCCCCTCGGCTGAGGGGGCTGTCAGCGCAGCTGACTGGGGGAGCGTCGAGGGCTGACGTGCAGAAGCCGCTGACTGCTCTTCAACGTTCGTGTCTGATTGTTCCAAGTAGGTTGGCTCTCCGTTCCACGGAGATCCGTTTGGGTGACCGAGGAGAGTTCTGCAGGATGACCTACGAAATCTATATCCACGTTCCGTTTTGTCTCCGTCGCTGTGGGTACTGCGATTTCAACACATACACTGCGGTCGATCTCGGCGCGGGAGCCTCGCGCGGCAACTATGCGAATATGGTCGTCCGCGAGATGGAGCTGACCAGGCGGTGGCAGCTCGACCACGGTATCGAGGAGCCGGCGGCCGACACCGTGTTCTTCGGCGGCGGCACGCCCACGATCCTCTCCGCGGACGACCTCGTGGCCATGCTGGACGCGATCCGTAAGACGTGGGGCATCGCGCCGGGTGCGGAGATTACGACCGAAGCCAATCCGGACACTGTCAACGAGTATTACATCAACCGTCTCGCTGAAGGCGGCTTCACGCGCATCTCCTTCGGCATGCAGTCCGCCGTGCCGCACGTACTGCGCACACTCGACCGCACGCACACGCCCGCGAACGTGGCCGCCGGCGTCGAAGCGGCGAACAGGGTCGGTCTGCGATCCAGCGTCGATCTGATCTACGGAGCTCCGGGGGAGAGCTTGGATGACTGGCGCACCTCCGTGTGCACGGCCATCGACCTCGGCGTGAACCATATTTCCGCGTACGCGCTCACCGTCGAACCGACCACGAAAATGGGCCGTCAGATCGCCGCCGGCACCTTGCCTAAGCCGGATGACGACGATGAGGCGGCGAAATACGAGATCGCCGACGATATGCTCACAGCCGCCGGCCTCGAATGGTATGAGGTGTCCAACTGGGCGAGACCCGGCTACGAGAGCCGGCACAATCTCGGCTACTGGCGCAATGTCGACTGGGCCGGACTTGGGCCGGGCGCGCACTCGCACTACAACCGTGCAACCGGCAACGGTAATGCGGACAGTGACGCTACCGCGCACGGCCTGCGCAGCTGGGACATCGCCCACCCGCGCTTATGGGGCACCGCCATCAACGAACATCGCATCCCGTGGGACGGCAGCGAAACCATCACACCGGGCGAAAACCTCGAGGAACTCATCATGCTCGGTCTGCGACTGCGCGAAGGACTCGACCTGAACCTCATCAACCGGGCCGTCGCCGCATCCGAATCCAACGGCGAAACCGCGCCGTTCCGGCATATCGACCCGGCCGAACTTCGTCCGATGGTCAACGACGGCCTCATCATCATCGACTCCGCGACCGACCGCGTCATCCCCACCCGCAAAGGCCGTCTGCTCAACGACGCCGTTATCGAACGCTTCTTCGACCTTGCCGGCATCTGACCGGTCACCACAGCACGTCGATCGGCGCGGTGGTCTTGTTCTTTTCGATGATCAGGCATATCTCGTCCGGTGACTCCTTGCAGCCGCGGCGCAGCCATAGCCAGATGATCGAGGCGACGGCCGAGACGAGGATCTCCATCGCGTAGTCGGCGGGGATACCGTTATATGACGGCTGCGGCTGCGCGCCGAATCGTTTGGCCTGCGCGACGATGAGTCTCTTGAGCACGGCCTTGACCCGGTCGTACAGCTGGAAGTCGTTGCCGGACCGAGACACCGCGTCGAAAAACGCGAAATCGGCCTTGATGTAGCGCAGCGCCTCGGCGATGGCGCGGGTCTGGAACGCGTCGCAGATCGCCTTGCCGGTGCGAGTCGTGATCTGCGTGTCCGTTTCGGCGTTGGCGATGAGGATCTCGGTCAGATCGTCGATGGTGTCGTCGATGAGCTGACGGCGCAGGTCGAACTTGTCGACGTAATGCATGTAGAACGTGCCGCGGTTGATGCCGGCCGTACGCGCGATGTCGCTGACGGTCATCGCGTCGAAGCCCTTGGTCTTGACGAGCGTGGTGAACGCGGCCTTGATTTTGGCCTCGGTTTTCGTGTTGCGTTTGGTTGGTGTGGCGGTTGCGTCCGTCGTTGCGATTGCCATGATGAACTCTCCTTGACTGATGTGTCCGGATGATCCGATGCGGGATGATGCTGACCGATATTCTATCAACACGTTGTCTGTTTAGTGACTGAATCAACAATATTTTTCGATCTGTTTAATCTGAACAGATCGGTGAAAATCGTTGATTGACTTGGGTTTACGGCTGTTCTTACCATTGCGGCAGTTAAATCAACATGTTGTTCAAACAAGATGCTGATGAATGACTGCGCAAAACGTATGACTACCCCTCAGTCGGCTACGCCGACAGCTCTCCTAGCAAGGGGAGCCAAGGTAAGGGTGAAAGGAACATAAGCCATGGCCTATATCGAGATGGTGCACAGCTTCAAGCGCTACCACATGGGAGACACGACCATCACCGCCAACAACGACGTGAGCTTCGGCATCGAGAAAGGCGAGCTCGCGATCATTCTCGGCTCGTCCGGCGCGGGCAAGTCGACCGTGCTCAACATCCTCGGCGGCATGGACACCAACAGCGAAGGGCAGGTCATCATCGACGGCAAGGACATCTCGAACTACACCGCCCACCAGCTCACCGACTACCGCCGTTACGACATCGGCTTCGTATTCCAGTTCTACAACCTCGTCGCCAACCTCACCGCCAAGGAGAACGTCGAACTCGCCTCCGAAATCGTGAAAGATGCGCAGGACCCGGTGCGCACGCTCATCGACGTCGGATTGAAGGACCGCATCAACAACTTCCCGGCACAGCTGTCCGGCGGCGAACAGCAGCGCGTCGCCATCGCGCGAGCGGTTGCCAAGAACCCGAAGATCCTGCTGTGCGACGAGCCGACCGGCGCGCTCGACTACAACACCGGCAAGCAGGTGCTTCAGATCCTGCAGGATCAAAGCCGTAAGAAGGGCGCGACCGTCGTCATCGTCACCCATAACTCGGCCATCGCGCCGATCGCCGACCGCGTCATCCACATGCACGACGCGCGCGTCAAATCAATCGACGTCAACGAACATCCGATGGACATCAAGGACCTGGAGTGGTAACCATGACCGAACTCACCGACTTCATCGAACCGGACGATGCACAGTGCTCGACCGTCGCCGCGCACCGCCGCATCTCCACACGCAAACAGCGCGGCAACGGCGGACTCGTCCGCAAGCACATGCTGTGGAAGGACATCCGCGTCACCCTTGCCAAATCGAAGGGCCGGTTCATCTCGATCGTCAGTCTCATGATGCTCGGCTCGTTCGCACTCGTCGGCCTGTTCGTCACAGGCCCTGATATGCAGGCGACCGGCACCACCTTCTACGGTGAGCACAATCTCGCCGACGTGACCATCATCAGCGACTACGGACTGAGCAAAGACGATGAGAAGATCATTCGCGACACCGCGGGCGTACGTCAGACCGAATTCGGCTACTTCAAGGACGTGACCATCAAAGGCAGCAACCACAGCCTACGCATCTACTCCAAGCCGAACACCGTCTCCGGATACCGCGTCATCGAAGGCCGACTGCCGAAGAAAACCGGCGAGATCGCGCTCGATTCGGCCGAACGCGACCGGTATGCGATCGACAGCACCGTGCAGGTCACCGAACTGCCCGACATCGCCGGCAACACCATCCTCAAGCAGACCAAGTACACCGTGGTCGGCTTCGTCGACGCCAGCGAAATCGTCTCCAACCTCAACATGGGCCAATCCACGGCCGGCACCGGCGAACTCGACGGCTACGGCGTGGTCGTACCGGATACGTTCGATTCGGACGTGACGATGATCGGCCGCGTCACCTTCGACAACACTCAGCACGTCGACTATTGGACCGGCGAATACCGCGACCGCGTGCAGGCGCACAAGAACATACTCACCAAGCGTCTCGCCGGCCAGCCCAAAGCACGTGAGGCCTCGATCCGCGAAGACCGACGCAAGCAGATCGACAAGGCGCAAGCCAAGGTCGACGACGCGAAACAGCAGCTCGCCGACGCCGAACAGCAGCTCGCGGACGCCAAAACGCAGATCGAATCGGCCAAAGATCAGATGACCCAAGGCGAGATCACTGCCGTCGACCAAGGCTCCGCCGCAGCCGCCGAACTGTCCGGTGCTCTTGCACAGATCGCCGCGGCCGGCTCGCAGATCACCTCCGGGCAGACCCAGCTTGCGGCCGCCGCCCAACAGCTCACCCAAGGCCAGGCGCAGCTTGACTCGTCATGGCAACAGCTCACGCAAGCCAAAACGCAGCTCGACGCCGCGCGCACTGTCCTCGAATCGGTCAAACCCGTCCTCGACAACACCGGCACGATACTGGCCGGCTGGGCGAACAGCGGCCTGACCGGCAGCGTGTACGACACCGTCAAGGCGCAGTACGACAAAGCGCTCGCCGCCTACAACGACGCCGTCTCGCAATACAACGCCCAGCTCAACGCCTACAACACCGCGCTTCAACAATGGAACGACGGAGCGAGACAGCTCAAGGAGGGCAGCGAGGAATACCGCAACAACGCGGTCGCGCTCGCCGACGCGTCCCGGCAGCTCGCCGACAAGCAGACCGAACTCGGCCAGGCCATTTCCACCGCACCGGCCAGCACGTCGGGCGACGGCAATGCTTCGGCCGGCAGTATTTCGTCCGGCGCCATGCAGCTCATCCAAGGCCAGCGCGACATCGAAAAGGCCGAAGACCAGTACGCCGAAAAACTCCAGGAATTCAACGACGCGAAACCCGCCGCCGAAGCGAAGATCAAGACTGCTGAACATGACATCGCGCTCGCCCGCGAGAAGATCGACACGCTCGAAGTGCCCGCCTATTCGATCGACGGCCGACGCGAAGGGCTCACGTCCAATGGCTACCGCGTGTACGAGATCATCGCGAACATCGTCGGCAAACTCGCCATGATCTTCCCCGTGTTCCTCTACTTCGTTGCCGCGCTCGTCACGTTCTCCACGATGGGCCGCATGGTCGACGAGGAACGCGTCAACTCCGGCACCTTGAAGGCGCTCGGCTACGGCAACGCGGACATCCTCAAGAAGTTCGTCGTCTACGGGTTCGCCGCATCCACCGTCGGTACCATCCTCGGCGTCGCGGCCGGTCACACGATCCTGCCGCTTATCGTCTACCGCGCGTACAGCGACGGGTTCACCATGCCGGTCATCGAACTGAGGTTCCATCCGGCCGTCACCGTGGCCGCGTTCCTGCTCGCCTGGACGAGCGCCGTCGTGCCGGCCATGCTCGCCGCCGCACGCGAGCTCAGGGACAAGCCGGCCGCGCTCCTGCTGCCCAAACCGCCGGCGAACGGGTCGAAGATCTTCCTCGAACGGCTCGGCTTCATCTGGAACCGGCTCAGCTTCACGCGCAAGGTCACCGCGCGCAACCTGTTGCGCTACAAGACGCGCGGCTTCATGACGATCTTCGGCGTGATGGGCGCCGTATCGCTGCTCGTCGCCGGACTCGGCGTGCAGGGGTCGATCAACCAGATCAGCGAACGCCAGTTCGACGAGGTGATCCACTACGACATGATCGTCGCCGAAAAATCCGACAACAACGACGAACAGCGCGACGCTGTCGCCAAGGACATGACTGATAAGGCCGTGGATGAGGCGATGCCGATCCGCTACGAGGAACTCACCAAAACCGCCGGCAAGCAGGGCGACAAGCAGTCGATCACACTGCTCGTCACCGACGACGCATACAACTTCAACGGCTACGTGACCCTGCGCTCGCGGGTCAGCCACCAACCGCAGATCCTCACCGACCGCGGCGCGGTCATCTCCGAACGCATGGCCTCGATGCTCGACGCGAAAACCGGCGACACGATCCGCGTCACCGGAGAGGACGGCACCGAGCGTTCCGTGCGCGTGGACGGCGTGAGCGAAATGTACATCGGGCATCTCATGGTCATGACGTCCGGCGGTTACGAACACGTGTTCGGCGAAGACTACCAGTCGAACGCGTATCTGGTGCGGCTCAAGGACAGCTCCATCGAGAACGCCGAGAAGCAGGGTGCGCGATTCATGAAGAACGACGGCGTGCGCGGCGTGGTGCAGAACACCACGATGAAGAACCAAACCACCACGATCGTCGACTCCCTGAACCAGATCATGGAGGTGCTTGTGCTCGTGGCCGGCATGCTTGCCGTGGTGATCCTGTACAACCTCACCAACCTGAACGTGTCCGAACGCATCCGCGAACTGTCGACCATCAAGGTGCTCGGCTTCCACTCGAACGAGACGACCATGTACATCTACCGCGAAACCATCGTGCTGTCCGTGCTCGGCATCCTCGCCGGCTACGGGTTCGGCGCCGGGCTGCACCGGTACATCATCGACGAGGTACCGCCGGACGAGGTCATGTTCGACCCGGCACTCGGCTGGTCCGCGTTCGTGGCGCCCGCCGTGCTCGTCGCCGCGGTGCTGGCCGCGCTCGGCGTGGTCGTCTACCGGCAGCTCAAGAACGTGGACATGCTCGCAGCCCTCAAATCAGTGGAATAAAGGCCGGCGGCGGAAGACCTGTCGTGCTGTTTGCGAGCATGACGTGGCGTCAGGAAGATTGAGTCTCCCTGACGCCGCGACGTGTTTCGCATTCGGATCTGGCCGATGTGCGATAGCCCGCCATCGTTGCGTATCGGCAGTGCGGCGAGGTCTGCAAACGTTGGGTTGCTAAACGCGATTGACGTGCACTCGTTGGCGTGTGGTTGGTGACGCCGATTTGCATTTTGCTAGGTACCTTGTATTATTTGCAAGGTACCTAGCAATTTTGTATTTCCGGGAAGGCTGGCGCGAATCATGCCGATGGATGAACGGGAACTGGTGGAGCTATTCCATGACGTGGCGCGTATCAGCCACCAGCGGGAGGTGCGCCACAACGACGCGCTCTCGCGTGGCAGCGGGCAGTCGCGTTGTCTGCTGACGCTCAGCGGTCTTGGTCCGGTCAGTCAGCGCCGGCTCGCCGCGATCCTTGGCATCCGGTCGGCGTCGTTGAGCGAACTGCTCGGCAAGATGGGAATGCGCGGCTGGATCACGCGCACCCCGCATCCCGAGGACGGGCGCACGTACATGGTCGCGCTCACCGAGGAAGGCAAGGCCGAGGCAATGCGCCGGCGATCGGCCGGCAACGGCGCCTCCGGCGAACTGCTCGCGGCGCTCGACGAAGACCAGCGTGAACAATTCGGCGAGATCCTCACCGCGATCAAATGCCATTATCAGGAGCTTGACCGTCGCGAGCGCTAGTCCGCTTCCTTCGGACACGTCGTCATCACACACCATCAACCATGCGAAGCAACACCATGTCAGATCCCGAACAACTTTCATTAAGCGATCGCCGCCGTGCGCTCATCTTCGCCAACATCATGCTCTCGTGCATTGCCACCACCATCATGGCCACGGCGCTCACCACGGCACTGCCGCCCATCGTCGCCGACCTTGGCATCAACATGCAAACCGGCCAATGGCTCACCAGCGGCTACTCGCTCGCCATTGGCATCGTCATGCCGCTGACCGCCTTCCTCATCACCCGGTTCCCGACCAAACCGCTGTACCTCGCCGGCGCGGCGTTGTTCATCGTCGGTTCGCTGGTCTGCGTGGCGCCGGTGCCGTTCGCCGTCATCATGATCGGACGCGTGATTCAGGCGTGCGGCAACGGACTGCTCATGTCGATGGCACAGGTCGTGCTCATGACCATCTATCCGGACAACCGCGGCACGATCATGGGCTGGTACGGTCTCGCCGTCGGCGTCACGCCGGTGATCGCGCCGACCTTGTCCGGCCTGATGGTCGACACGTTCGGCTGGCGGTCGATCTTCTACCTGGTGATCGCGGTGATGGCGGTGTCGCTGATCGCGGCATGCTTCGTGTTCTGCGACGTGCTGAAGACCTCGCGGCGATCGTTCGACATGCTGTCCTTCGCGGTGAGCGTCGTCGCGTTCGGCGGCGTGACGCTCGGCATCGGCAATATCGGCTCCATGCCGTTCGTGAGCACGACGGTGCTGCTGCCGCTGGTGTTGGGCGTCGCGGCCTCTGTATGGTTCGTGATGCTGCAGCTCAAGCGCGAGCGCCCGTTCCTCGACGTGCGCATATTGCGCAACCGCGGCTTCGCGTTGAGCGTGATCGGCAGCATGCTGCTGTACTTCGCGATGATGGGTTCGTCGGTCATGCTGCCGCTCTACGTGCAGACCATCAAAGGCGGTTCCGCATCGATGGCCGGCCTGGTGGGTCTGCCCGGCTCGCTCGCCATGGCGGTCATCAGCCCGATGGCCGGCAGGCTGTATGACCGGTTCGGCGTGAGGCGGCTGTTCCTCATCGGCGGAATCTGCCTGACCGTGAGCAACCTGTGCATGGGACTGCTGCCGTTGGCGGCATCGATCTGGGTCGCGGGCGCGATCAACGTGGCGCGTTCGCTTGCGATCGGCTGCCTGATGATGCCGCTCGTGACCTGGGGCACCAGCTGCGCGGGCGAGGGGCGACTCGCCGACGCGAACGCGTTGCTCACCGCGTTACGCACTATCGCCGGCGCGATCGGCCAGGCCGTATTCGTCGGGATGATGACCGCGCTGGCGGCCTCTGCGCATTCCGGCGGCATGGATTTGGCCGCAGCGGACATGCGTGGCCTGAACCTGACGTTCCTGGCGATGGGCGCATGCGCGGTCCCACTGATCATCATCCCGCTCGTCTTCCTGCGCGGCGAGATGGCGGATCGTCATGCAAATTGACGGGACGCCGACGGAGCATTGCCGCACGCATGACCGCTGCCATACGTGAGCATGCGGTCGTGCGATCCCGCTCGTGCTTAAACGGCGCGGTCTCGCCGCTGCTTGCGGTAGGCGAACGGCGGCACGCCGATGATATTGCGGAACGTGCGCGAAAAGAAGCCGGGGGAATGAAAGCCGCAGCGGGCGGCCACCTCGGCGATCGGCAATTCGGTTCCGGCCAGCAGATCGATGGCCGCACGGATACGCACGTCGGTGACATATTCGATGGGCGATTGATTGAGATAGTCACGGAATATCGATGCGCAACTGCTGCGACCGATCGAACCGGCGCTCGCGATTTCGGCCAGCGTCAACTGACATGCGAAGTGCTCCTGGATGAAGTCGACCATTGCCGTCAGCGAAGAGATCCTGTCTGCGCGGTGCCGTCCTTCACGCGTGCGGGGCATGTTCGCGCGGCCGTTCCGTTGCGCGTCCGCGTTCGTTCCGACGTCGTTCGTCATCAGTGTCAGATGTCGGGCGATCGCATAGAATCCGCTCAACGCCGTCAACGGTGCGGTCGGCTCGTCGGCTTCGCGCGCGGAGACGATACTGTTCATCGTATGCAGGATGGCGGCCGAGTCGGCATCGTCTCCGTCGAGCAGTAGGTACGGTGGGCGCGATGCGATGCCGATCGGCAATATGTAGCGTTCCAGTATGTCCTTGGCCGCGCCTGCACGCATGGGATTGAGCAGCACGCACAAGAATTCGCAATCGGAACCGTCGTCCGAATAGCCATAATGCAACCGCCGCGCGTTGACGAAAATTCCCTGACCTTCACGGACCGGCACGTGCTCTCCATCCACGAAATACGTTAGATGACCGTGTTCGGCTAGGAGGAACTCCCAATCGTCATGCCAATGGCATTGCGCGCGCATGAGTGGATAGGAGGAGAGCCGTCCCCGCCGTGCATACGAGAAGAACGACGGATAGTCGTAGCGCACCCGTTCCGAACCGTTTGCGCGCACGATGGTTGGCCCGGCGGTGCCGCCGTCGACCGAGGCGCTGCGGTTGCCGTGATCGACGCATATGCGACCAATGTCGTTCATTTTCTCAAGTCCTCGGTAAATAGTGCAAAAACTGACGTAAATTCTACCAGTAGTCATGTGTTGTGCGGCATATGCATCGTGTGTAATGGTTGGCAGACGACAATGATGCGTGCTCGTCGCCGCTTGCATGACCGATCGCACGACGCCGGGCCGACCCCGAGGAAAAGGAACCATCGTGAAGGAAACCATGCGCCAGCGCATCGCCGCCGGCAAACTGTTCACCGACTACTGCGAAGGATTGCCGGAGGATCGTCTCGCGGCCAAACGCCGCATGAAGCGGTTCAACGAACTCGACCCGGGTGATATGGAAAGCCGCGCCGCGTTGATCGGCGAGATTCTCGGATGCTCCTCGGATGTATGGATCGAACCGCCGTTCTACTTCTGCTACGGCACGAACATCACGCTCGGTGCCGGAACATACGTCAACGTCAACTGTTCGTTCATCGACGACGGTCGGATCACCATCGGCGAGCGCGTCATGTTCGGTCCGTCGGTGAACATCGCGACCGTCAGCCATCCGATCAACCCGGCCATGCGCGAGTTCATGTTCGCCGATCCGGTCGTGATCGGCGACGACTGCTGGATCGGTGCGAACGTGACGATCTGCCCCGGTGTGACCATCGGCGAAGGCACGACGATCGGCGCGGGCAGCGTCGTCACGCACGACATTCCCGCGCATGTCGTCGCGGTCGGCGTGCCCTGCCGCGTATTGCGTGAGATCGACGAACGCGACATGACCGAATACCGCCCAGGCATGACCTTCGCCGACGACGAACTCGTGCGCGAGA
This sequence comes from Bifidobacterium sp. SO1, assembly GCF_018555335.1. Taxonomy (NCBI): domain Bacteria; kingdom Bacillati; phylum Actinomycetota; class Actinomycetes; order Bifidobacteriales; family Bifidobacteriaceae; genus Bifidobacterium; species Bifidobacterium sp. SO1. The sequence goes on from NZ_JAFEJR010000015.1 coordinate 12,718, forward strand.
CGCGGGGCGAATGATCCGTCGGCCGCGTCCTTCGCCACCGGGGGTGGGGCGCCTGTGCCTATTACATTGCCGAGATATTGACTTCGAGCGCTTGAAGTTGGTATATCTGCTGATGGTGCAAGTCATCCACGGGAGGCGGCCGGATGATATCAGATGAGAGCATAGATAACGGTGTTCCCTTTGATTGGGGACGTGTGTCAGACGACTATGCGCGGTATCGCGGCATTTATCCGGCGCAGTTCTACCAGAAAATCCTCGGCCGCGGCCTGATCAGCGCCGGATATCCGACGCCGAGACTCGACACCAGGGCGGCGATCTTCGACGTTGACGGACGCATCCTGCTCACTTACGAAAACAGCGGCGAATGGTCGCTTCCCGGTGGCTGGGTCGATGAGAATCAATCCGTACGCTCCAACGCGATCAAGGAAGTCAAGGAGGAGACCGGGCTTGACGTGACCGCCGACCGGCTCGTCGCAGTGCAGGATTGCGCTAACCACAACGGTCTGTCATTCCCATATGGGGTGATCAAGTTCTTCGTGCTCTGCACGCGTGTCGGCGGGTGCTTCGAATCGAATATCGAGACGACGGAGATCCGTTACTTCGACGAAGATCGGCTTCCCCGGCTCTCCACGACAAGAAACACCGCGGAGCAGATCGCCATGTGTTTCGCCGCCCACCGCGACCCCGACTGGACGACGCTGTTCGAATAGGTGAGTAGTTGCTCTATTCCACTCCGCGAAGCAGCGTGTGCACGTAGTCGTGCAGTTGCGCGCGGGTGAGCGTGTGGCCGCGCAGGTACGCCCAGTCGAGCACGAGCAGCAGCGTGTTCGCGTAATGGTCGGCGATCAGGTCGGCCGGCAGATCGAAGCGGTCGCGGTCGACGCAGGTGAGCATGAGCTGCCGGGCGTTGTGTTCGATGAACCGGTGCAGACTGGCGAACAGCGGCCCGTCGGGCGGATTGTGCGCCAGCACCGCGTGCAGCATGGCGGTGTTCGACTCCAGCAGATCGGCCATCGCGTCGAGTGCGACGTCCACTCGGCGTGACGATTCGACCGATGCGAGATCCGCGGAATCCGCCCGTTGGGACAGTGCGATCCAACAGTAGGTGAGCAGGTCGTCGCGATCCTCGAAGTAGTTGTAGAACGTGGCGCGCGGATAACCGGCGCGCTCGCACAGTTCGTTGACGCTGATGTCGGCGAACGGCTTGGTCTGCAGCAGTGCCGTCATCGCGTCGAAGAACGCGTCGAGTGTGCGTTGCGTGCCGCGTGTGATCTTGCCGTTGAGGTCTTTCTTCATGGTCCGCTCTCCTTCGGCGTCTGTTCGTGGTTCTCGTACTTGCGTCCGTTTCCGCATCATAGCCTATCGTCCATAATTTTACAGTTGTCCAACTTTGTGTTACTGTTTGGACAGTTGTAAAAAACTGGACTAATGAAAAGGTGATGATGATGACAGACACCGTGAACACGCCGATAGCCGAACCGCTGACCCTGCCCTGCGGCGTGACGGTGAAGAACCGGTTCTACAAATCCGCGATGAACGAGGCGCTCGCCGGACGCGACTGCGCGCCGACCGAAGCGCACGTGCGCCTCTACCGCGCATGGGCGCAAGGCGGTGCGGGCGTACTCGTCACCGGCAACGTGATGGTCGACCGCACGCAGCTGGGGGAGCCCGGCAACGTCGCCGTCGAGGACGAACGCGACCTTGCGATGCTGCGCCGCTGGGCCGCCGCCGGCACTGAGAACGGCGCGCGCTGCTGGATGCAGATCAACCATCCCGGCCGTCAGTCGCCTATCACCATCAATCCGCACCCGCTCGCGCCGAGCGCCGGCAAGGTCGACGGCGAGTACGGCAAGTTCTTCGCCGAGCCGACCGAACTGACCCATGAGCAGATCCGCGACATCATCCGCCGGTTCGCCAACACTGCGCGCATCGCGAAGAAGGCCGGCTTCACTGGCGTGGAGATCCATGCGGCCCACGGCTATCTCGTCAACCAGTTTTTGTCGCCGCTCGACAACCGGCGTGCCGACGAATACGGCGGCAGTCTCGCCAACCGCGCCCGCTTCCTGTTCGATGTGTTCGACGCGGTGCGCAAAGCGGTCGGGCCGGAATTCCCGATTGCGGTGAAGCTCAACTCGTCCGACGTGCCGATCGCTGTCAAAGTCGGCGATCACGACGACGCTCCGGGCGGCTTCAACGAGGAGGAATCCATCTGGGTCATGAAACAGCTCGAGGCGCGCGGCGTCGACCTCATCGACATCTCCGGCGGCACCTATGCGAAACCGGTCATCCAAACCAATGACGGCGCGGCCGAGGACCGCCGTCGCGGCGTCTACTTCACCGACTTCGCGCGTCGCGTCAAAGGCGAACTGAGCGTGCCGGTCGCCCTGACCGGCGGCTTCCGCAACGCCACCGACATGAACCGTGCGCTGGATGAGGGCATCGCGCAGATGATCGGCATCGCGCGGCCGCTCGCACTCGTGCCCGACCTGCCGAACCGCATCATCTGTGACGGCTGGCAAGGCTCTGTAGACCTGCCTCGCATCACGGCCGGCATCAAGCCGCTCGACAAGGCGTTCGGCGGCATTCTCGTCATCAGCTGGTTCGAACTGCAGATGCACCGCATCGCGCGCGGACGCCGCCCTGGCCCGCATATCGGCGGCATGCGTGCGCTCCTGTTCGCCGTCAAACAGCACGGTCCTTCCGCTCTCGCCCCGCGCCGCCGCAAAGGCCGGCGGTGATCGCCCTCCCGTGTTCTGGGTTATTGCGGACTCGTCCCCGCAAATTCAGCGTTGGCAAGTATGGTGATGACGTCGAATCGGCGAGATAATGGAAACGCAATGGCGTACGCATGCCGAATTGGAAGGAGTTCGCGATGAATCCGAACCCATACCCGCCGTCATCCCAGCCGTCCCGCCAGCCACAGGCTTCGTTGCCGCCGCAATATCAGCGGCAGGCGCAGTGCCGGCAACCGTCGGTCGAACCCGCGTCCGGTCAGCCGTATGATTATCCGCCCACGATGTCGCCGTATATTCCACCGGTCGATCCGCAGAGGCAGAAGCCGAACGAAGTTTCACGCAGCTTCGCCGTGGCGGGGCTCGTGCTCGCCGTCATGGCCGCGGTGTTCGCCCTGATGCCGTTATGGGACAAAGTGAGCGTGTTCGGAGTGGTCGGTCTCTCGTTGGATGCGATCGCCGCATGCAGTCTGTTCTCCGACCGAAACCGGACGCCCGTATGGATCGGCATGGTTGTTGTCGCCGCCGTGCTGTGCATTGCTTCCATCCTCGTGGTCGCGCTCACCTGAATAGTGACCTTGCCGCAATCAGAATAGGGGGAAGGCGGATCCGAGCTGTGATTCGTTTGCCGGCGGGGGCGGATCGGACTGTGTGTTATTCGTGTGTGCGCATGATGTCGTAGGTGTGCTGATTCAGCCGGCCTGACAGCCAGTATGATATCGGCCGGCGGTGGCGACGCCGTGCAGCATGAGATCGGTCATGACGTCGGCCAGTTCCTCGTCGGGCGCGTCCATGCCGGCCAGCACCCACTGGTCGACCGTCTCGCAGATCGCGCCCGCCCAAAAGGCCGCGGCATAACGCGGGCCGATCTTATGGCGGTCGACGCTGCGGTTCATGCTCGCACGCATGCGCTCGCGGATACGATCCGACTGGCCGGCCTGCAGGATCAGCCGGTATTGCGGGGCGATGCGCCGGACGCCGGCCAGCAGGGCCAGCCACGCCTCGCGGGTGTCCGTCATCGGATCGTATTGCACGAGGCTGCGGTTGATCTCCTCGAAGATGGTGGCGAGGAACCCGTCGAGAATCGCCTCCTTCGACGCGTAGTTGCGGTAGTAGGCGTTGCGGGAGACGCCGGCGCGACGTGCGATGTCGGTGACGGTGATCGATTCGAACGGCTTCGTTTCCATGAGCTGGATGAGCGCGCCCTCGATACAGTCGCGAACGAATGCGTTCGACTCCTCGTTGTTGCGATGCAGTGTGGCGAGCCGGCGGTCGCTGGCTTGATCGTTGGCGGAGCGGCGGTTTTCGGGTCGATCGCCAATGGCCTGATCATCGGGGAGCGTCCGATCGCCGGACTGGTCGTCGTATGTCATGTCACACTTCCTCCCGTTCTGTCATCGCCGTACCCGAGTGACTTGCGCCGGCCGCCAGTCGCCGATTACCGTCGTTGATGTCACACTTGTACCATCATAACCGGAAGGCATCCGACAACAATGCACCGCGAATCATCCAACGCAACCCATCCCAAGAAAACCATCCTCATCACCGGCGCCTCCAGCGGCATCGGCAAACAGACCGCGCTCGCGCTCGCCGCACAAGGCCACACGATCATCATGCACGGCCGTAACCCGCGCAAAACACAGGAAGCGCGCGACTGGATCATCGAACGCACCGGCAACCGCGACGTGCACGCCCATGTCGCCGACCTGTCGCTGATGAGCGAAGTCGCACGATTCGCCGCCGACATCAACGCGACCTACGACCGGCTCGACGTGCTCGTCAACAACGCCGGCGGACAGTTCGGCTCCACCCGCGAGGTCACCGCCGAAGGCCACGAGAAGACATTCGCCATCAACACGCTCGCGCCGTTCCTGCTGACCAACCTGCTGTTGCCGAAGCTCCGACGCAGCCCGTCCGCGCGCATCGTCACCGTCGCCAGCGAATCCTACCGTCAGGCCGGCCGGCCGATCCTCGCTGACATCGAGCTGGAACGTCACTATTCAATGGCACGGGCCTACGGATTCTCCAAACTGTACGTCTGGTGGCTCATGCGGCAGTTTGATGCGCGACTCAAGGCGGATGGCGTGCGCAACGTCACCGTGAACACGGTCGAACCCGGCTCGGCCGCGACCGCGCTGCAACGCGAATCGCTCCGCAAGTCGCCGTGGATGCTGCCGCTGATCATCCTATGGCTGCCGTTCATCCGCACCGCCCGGCACGGCGCGCGCACGAGCGTGCTCATGGCTTCGTCGCCGGCCGTCGAAGGCGTCAGCGGCGAATTCTGGGGCAACATGCGGCGCAAGCGCATCGACGCCAAGTGGATATCGCCGGACGGAGAACGCCGCATCTGGGACTACTGCGCACAAGTCTGCGCGCCGTACCTGACCGACGTCGCGCAGTGAGCCGGTGGGGCGCCGCATATCACAATTTGGCGCGGGACACCAGTCTGTTGTGCGACGGATCGATCCCGTAAGCTGGGACGAATGAGTGAACATACGAAGACCGAACGCGCCGCGGGCGCGGATATTCCGTCCGCAAATCTTCCGCAAGCCGATCGCGATGCGGAACACATGCAGGGACACTGGGTGCTGGCCCAGCTTGGCAAACGCGTGCTCAGGCCGGGCGGCGAACGGCTCACCAAGCGCATGCTCGCGCAAGTGACGATCGCCGGCCGTCGTGTGGTGGAATTCGCGCCGGGACTGGGCCGCACCACGCGGCTGATCATGGAAGCCGGACCGTCGGCATACACCGGCGTCGACCGGGATGCGCAGGTGGTGGACATCATCAAGCCGCTGGCCGCATCGGTGAACGGCACCTGCGTGCTGGCCGACGCCGCGCAGACCGGATTGCCCGACGCGTCCGCGGACGTGGTGGTCGGCGAGGCGATGCTCACCATGCAGTCCGAACGCGGCAAGCGGGCGATCATCGGGGAGGCGCATCGTCTGCTCTCCCCGGGCGGACTGTACGCGATCCATGAAATGAGCCTCGCGCCGGACGATCTCGACGAATCCGTCAAGGACGCGATCCGCAAGGATCTCGCCCGGGCCATCAAGGTCAACGCCCGACCGTTGACCGAGTCCGAATGGCGCGCACTGCTCGAATCCGCCGGATTCGACGTGCTGTGGAGCGGCGGCGAGCCGATGGCGTTGCTGAAGATGCGCCGCAATCTGGCGGACGAGGGCGTGGTCGGAGTGCTGCGCATCATGCGCAACGTGCTGACCCATCGTGATCTGCGGGCGCGCGTCATGCAGATGCGTCGCGTGTTCAACACGTACGGCGACAAGCTGACCGGCGTCGCGTTCGTGGCGCGCCGACGATAGCGTTCCGCGCGACAGGATACGCTGGAAGGATGCGTGAGGCGACGGGTCGGTCGCCTCACGAAGATTGACCGTATGACCGTGCCGGTGCCGGCTTTTTCGCGGAGCCGGCACCGGCAGGCAGACAACGAGCATGAAGGAGTTCGATGATGAGCGAACAGACGAACAATGAGAACGAAACGCAGCAGTCCCAAGTGATGGAGTTCATCAACGATCTGAAACCGCTGGTCGAAGTGCAGCCCGAAGCGACTGTCTCGCGCACCGTGATGCAGGTGGAGGGCGCCAACGTGGTGCTCTTCTCCTTCGACAAGGGGCAGGAATTGAGCGAGCACACCGCCGCCATGCCGGTGCTCGTGCAATGCCTCGAAGGCCATCTCAAGGTCACCGGCGGCGGCAAGACCGTGGACCTCGTGCCGGGCGGCATCCTGCATTTCCCGACCCGGCTGCCGCATGCGGTCTACGCCGTGGAAGCGTCCAAGATGATGCTCATCATGATGCGACACTGAATGTCCGCCTGGCGGAATCGTCGTTGCGCCAGACGGGACAACGATTGCCGTCGGTGATCATCCGATCGGATCGATCCGTTCCGCAACGTGTAGCAATAACTTTTCGGAGCGTGACGTGGAGTGGTTCGACGATCGATGACCGACATGCGGACGGCATTATGGACGCGCGGCAGGCGCGGGACTAGCGTGAATCGCATGGTCGTATGGGATTCCGAACAGTATCTGCGATTCAAGACGGAACGCACGCAGCCGTCGCGCGATCTCGCCGCGCAACTGCCGCCGGACGACGGGACGGTCGCGCGCGTGCTCGACATCGGCTGCGGGCCGGGCAACAGCACCGCCGTACTGCGCGAACGCTATCCGCACGCGACGATCCTCGGCGTCGACAATTCGCCGGACATGATCGACGCGGCGCGCGCCGCCCATCCGGACATCGACTTCGCATTGTGCGACGTGTCGAAGCCGGACGAACTGGCCGCGCTGCCGCACGACTTCGACGTGGTGTTCTCCAACGCATGCATCCAATGGGTGCCCGACCATGAACATCTCATTCCCGCGATGCTCGGCCTCCTGCGCGAAGGCGGTACGCTGGCCGTGCAGACGCCGATGAACTACGAGGAGCCGATCCACCGCATCATCGCGGACCTCGTGCACTCGCCGGCATACGCGGACCGGCTGCCGCAGAGCCGCGAGTTCTACAACCTCACGCCACCCGAATACTGGGAGCTGCTGCACGCGAACGCCGTGTCCTTCCGCATCTGGAAGATCACGTACCTGCACACGCTGCCCTCGCACGAAGCCATCATGGACTGGTATCGAGGCACCGGGCTGCGCCCGTACCTGCAGGTGCTTGCGGACGACGGCGAACGGGCGGCATTCGAGACCGCGGTGTTCGACCGGGTCCGCGACGCCTACCCGACGCAGTCGGACGGCAGCATCATCTTCCCGTTCCCGAGGTTCTTCTTCACCGCCGTCCGCGGGCACGCCCCGCAACAAGATACACGATGACCGCCGCCGGCATGGCGATCATCAGCATCGGATAGAACCACGCCGGATCGACCCGCTCATACAGGACGCCGCCGATGATCGGCCCCAACGCCATGCCCAGATCCAGCCCGATGTAGTACGTGCCGTTGCCGCGCCCGCCATGACCGGCCCCGGCCAGACGCACGGCGGCGGACTGGCTGACCGAACTCATGATGCCGTAGGACGCCGCCATGAACACGGCGGCGACCAGCATGACCCCGTTGCCGCGCATGACCGTGAGCGCACCGAGCGAAACCATCATGCACGCCGCGCACAACCATAGGAACCACCGGAACGAACGCCGGTCGAACAGGTTGCGCATGGCCACGCGCAACACCAGCAACGCGACCGCATACAGCGGGAAGAACAGGCCGACGTCCACCGGCAGCCGCCGTGCCTCCACATAGGTGACGATGTACGACTGCGTGGCGCAGTAGGGAATGGCGAACAGCATGAACACGAACGCCACCGGGATCACGCGCACCGAAATCGTCCGTTCGGCGAATCCCCGAAGACCGGTATCGGCCTGCGGCATCGCAGCCCCCGCCGTCGATGTCGTTGCTGCGTTGCGCCACGCCGTGTCGTCGCGCGCGAACGACACCAGCACAAGCGCGACGATCATCGCCGCCGCGACGACCGCGAACGTCACATGATATCCGAACTCCGAACGCAGGCGGATGCCGGCGGCGGGACCGAGCGCCATGGCCAGAGCGTTGACCATGCCGTAGTACCCCATGCCCTTGCCGATATGGTCCAACGGAATCAATGCGGTCAGCCAGGCCGCAAGGCATACGGACAGGCCGGAGAAACCGACGCCGTTGACGATGCGGGCCGCCAGAATCGACGTCGCATCGGGCGAGGCCGCGTAGCCGGCGTTGGCGACGATCAGCAGCATGATCGCGACCATCGCGAACCGGCGCAGCGGGGCGTGGTCGCTGAGTCGCCCCGCCCACGGCCGGCACAGCAGCGAGACGATGTTCATCGTGCCGGCTATCGTGCCCGCCAGCGTTGCGCTCGCACCCAGAGAGTGCGAGTATCCGACGATCAATGTGGTGCCCATCATGGTGCCGGCCATGTAGAAGAATGCCGCGGCCATGATGAGCGCGATGTCGACGGTCATGAATCCGCGTTCGTTCGCACGTTCGGTTATGCGCTGTCTCCTTGCCATTGCCGGCATAACGACTTCCCTTCACGATATCGTCCGTCGCGTCGGACATGATGATCGACGGATGCTTCCGATATCGCATTGTATGGTCGCCGGCTATGCGTCCGGTCTGTATCGTGACGCCTTGTGGTATTCGAGTGCGCTCTTTTGGTTATAACTGATGTTGGGAAGAATGCAACAGGCGCGCGCGGGACGGAGGCGGCATGTACGACAGGCGATTGGACGCCATCATCGCGGCGGAGGAATGCGGCAGTTTCAGCCGGGCGGCGCAACGGCTGCATCTGTCGGCGACCGCGGTGATCAAACAGATCGCCGGGTTCGAACACGAATACGGATTGACGTTGTTCGACCGGACCAACAACGGCGTGACCCCCACGGCGTCCGGACGCGCGTTGATCGAGGACGCGCGCGGCCTGATCCGGCAAAGCGAACGGTCGCTGCAGCATGCTCGGCAACTGGAACGAACGGCGGGGGAGACGGTCCGGCTCGCCGTATCCATGCTGCGTCCGGCGACCCCGCTGCTCGAACTGTGGCCGCGCGCATCGGTCTGGCTCGCGAACCAGGGACGTCACGTGAGTCTGGAGCTGGTCTCGCTGGCGGACGGCCCCGACGGATTCATGACTGCGCTCGACCATCTCGGCGAGGACGTGGACATGACGGCCAACGGCTTCTCTCCGGGGCGTCGGGAGCATGACTGCAACGTGCTCAAACTGGGCGAGTATCCGCTGCGCATGGGCGTGCCCCTGTCGAATCAGCTATCGGTCCGCTCCGGCTCGACGCTGCACTTGAATGATCTGGAAGGCCAGCGCATCCATATCCCCGCGCCCGGCGTCAACGATGCGATGGATCGGGCGCGGGCCGTGCTGTCCGCGGTGCCGGGCGTCACGCTGATTGACATGCGGTCGTATACGTTCGACGATTTCAACGCGTGCGCGGCCAGCGGCGATCTGATCCTCGCCCGCACCTTCGGCACCGGCATCCATCCCATGATCCGCCCGATGCCGGTGGACTGGGATCTGACCATCGCCTATGGGCTGTTCTATCCCAAGGAACCGTCCGCCGCCGTCCAGGCGTTCGTGGACGCGATCGGCGCCGTGCTGCAATAGAAACGCGCCCAATGCGTATGAGAGCACTGAGCGCGCGGAATCATATGTGACGAAGGTATCGCCGACTGTGCTATTCGGCCAGCAGCGACTCGCGATACCGCCGTCCGGCGTCGGCGAGCGCCGCATCGTCCAGTTCCATCGACTCGAACACGACGAACGGCTTCAACCACACGGCATGCGTGTACCGGGCCATCATGCGGTACGGCGAGAGCACCTCGTCGATCGTCGCACCGTCGTCGACCGGCTGGTATTCGGATTCCGGCCCGCCGGCGGTCGTGGCGACCATGATCTGCTTGGCCGTAAGCGCCTCGCCGTCCGTGCCGTACGCCCAGCCGTATTCAAGCACCTTGTCCTCCCACTCCTTGAGCAGCGCGGGCGCGGAATACCAGTAGAGCGGGAACTGCAGCACGATGCGATCATGTTGCTCGGCGAGCTGCTGTTCGGCGGCCACGTCGATCTTGCCGTTCGGGTAGAGCGCGTATTCGTCACGCACGGTGACGTTGCCATCGGTGTCCTGTTGCGCGGCGGCCATGAGCGCGGCGTTCGCGCGGGAGCGGCTCAGATCGGGGTGAAAGACGAGGACCAGCGTTTTCATGATGTCTCCTTCGACTGCGTTGTGGCGGTGGCGATCATACGGTTTGCGCGTATTGCCACTACTGTACCGCATGGGACGATCGATTCGGGAGACTGACGCTCAGTAGGCCGTCACCACGGCAGCGGCCGGCCGTCGCGGAAGAAGCCGCCGGTCGGACCGTCGTCGGGCAGCATCGCCGCCCACGTCACGCTTTTCGCGCTCACCTCGACCGGACGGCCGAACATGCCCGAACCGAACGTGTCGGTGATGTCCGGGCAGACCGCGTTGACGAGGATACGATCGGCGGCAAGCTCCTTCGCCGTCTTGATCGTCAACCCGTTGAGCGCGAGCTTGGAGATGCCGTATCCGGACGCGGGGATGCCCATCGCGCCGTGCAGGAACCCGTACTGCGGGTCGCCGTATGAGCCGGCGCCGCTGGACACGTTGACGATGCGGCCGTGCTCCGACTTGCGCAGCAGCGGAATGAACTTCTGCGTGACGATCCACGTGCCGATCACGTTCGTGTCGAGCACGGCGCGCATCTCGGCGATGTCCTGCTGTTCGACGGATGCGCCGGCGCGCATGGACGCCGCGTTGTTGACCAGTACATCGAGCCGTCCGAAGCGGCGGTCGACTTCCGCGGCGGCCGCGGCGGCACTTGCCTCGTCGGTGGTGTCGAGACGCACATAGCTGGCGGAGATGCCGGCGTCGATGAGTTTCTGTGTGAGCTGCGCGAGTTCCGGCCGGCGTGCGGCGAGGATGACGTGATAGCCGGCCTCGCCGAGCTGACGGGCGGTCTCGTAGCCGAGGCCGCCCTTGCGGCCTGAGCCGGTGATGAGTGCGATCTGCATGATGATGCTCCTTCGGGGCGTGCTGTTCGGTATGCGGTGCGATGGGGGATGCGTGGAATGCGCGGCTCAGAACTCGCGGCCGAGTTCGCGCGCCTTGTCGAGATACGGGGTGCCGGCGACCTGACCGGGCGCGAACACGCCGGCGGCCAGCACGGAACCCTTGATCTTCCAGCCGAGGCTTTCGCCGAAGCACATCTCGTAGTAGCCGAGCACGTTCTTGGCGAGCACCTCCTCGGGGCTGGCGCCGGCGACCAGCAGTGCCGACTCCTTGCCGGCGAGATCGTCGTGCGCGTCGAACGGCAGGCGGTCCATCATCGCCTTGATCTGCGCGGAGAACTGCATCCAATAGGTCGGCGTGGCGATCACGATGCCGTCCGCCGCCTTCATCTGCTCCATCACGGTCGTCATGTCGTCGGCCGGCTGGTCGTAGCCGGTGAACGGCGCGATGTTCATGTCGGCGAGCGTGAGTTTGGTCGCGGTGTTGCCGGCGGACTCGACGCCTTCGATGAACGCGTCGGCGAGCATGTCGGCGTTGCCGCCCTTGGTCGGGCTGCCCTGGATGACGAGAATGTGCTTGGCCATGATCGGTCCTTTCGATCGGTTTGGTTGTCTTGCCGCGGATACGTGTTCCGCGGTGTTCCGATAAGGACAGTATGCATGAGTACATATACTTTTCGTTCTTAGAATAAAAAACTGATTTTTGGAATATGGCAACGATGTTAGGATGGGAAACCATGAACGAGCAAGTCGAATCAAACGAAACGGCCACGCTGCCTGACGTACATGTCGCCGCGGAAGCCGACGTAAGTCTCACCGCGCCGACCTGCGCCATCGGCTACGCGTTCAAGGCGATCGAGGGCAAGTGGAAGCTGCCGGTCATGTACGTGCTGTCCGTGCGCGGCGCCGCCCGGTACAACGAGATCAAACGCGAGCTCGGCATCACCAACATGATGCTCACCAACACGCTGCGCGACCTCGAGGAATACGGGCTCGTCAGCCGCACCCAATACAACGAGGTGCCGCCGCGAGTCGAATACGCGCTCACCGCCAACGGCTACGCCATCATCCCCGCCCTCAAGGAATTCGAGAAATGGGGCCAGCGTCTGCTCGACGCGCGCGGCTCCTCGGCCGACGGTCCGATGGGGTAACAAACCAAAGCGATACCGGATCGGCGTTCGTGGCGCGCCGAAAACAATGTCCGGTCGGGAAGCGGATACGCTTGGAAGATGCGTCCGGCGACGGATCGGTCGTCGTGTGATGCATGATCGTAGCATTGGACGGTGCTTGCCGTCAGACGCACCGTTGCGGCGACCGTGTTTGTTGTTTTGATGGTGGGGTTGGTATGACGAGAGGCTTCTAGGCAGAATGGGTGGTGCCTTAAACCTAACCGTTCTAGCGAAGGAGCCTCCGTGGTCAAGGGTAGCAGTGTTAGTGTGTCGATGAGTCAGCAGCATGCGCGTGCGTGGCGTTGCCTGCAGCGCGCGTTCGCCGGTGACGAGGACATGCTTTCGGTGATGGTGCGTGGCTTGGCGGACGCGTGGCGCGAGTCCGGCGGGGCGATCGGCGCGGCGTCGGACGCGTTGGATCTCGAATCGCGTTCGGTCGCGCCGTTCACCCGCCTGTCCCTGACCGCGTTGGGCGCGCGTCTGAGCGCGCGCGACGACGAGATCTTCGCCTCGCGCGATCGTTCGTTGAGGGTGATCGGACGGGACGTGAAACGGCTGCTGACGATCGCGGGCACGGTCGAGTTCCGCGTGCGCCGCTACCGGGACGCGGACGGCAGGCCGCGGTATCTCCTGTTCGAGGACACGGGAATGTGCATGCCGCGCGAGAAGGCAAGCCGGGGTCTGAAGGCGTTCGTCGCGTCGATGGCGTGCGATCAGGCGTATCGTCCCGCGGCCGCGCACGTGGCCGTGTTCTCCCGGGAGGCGTTGAGCCCGTCCGCGGTCAAGGACGCGATCGAAACATGCGCCGCACCGCTCACGGCCCGGGCCGAGGAGGCCAGCAGGCGGTGGCTGGGCGGCGAGGTCGTCGGCGAGGAGAAGACCGCAACATTGTTCATGGAGGCCGACGGCGTGTACTGCCATCTGCAGCGCACCCGGGCCATGAAAAAGGCGAACATGCCGAAATGGGCGCAGGTACGCGACGCGAAGGCGTACGAGGGCAAGACGTCTGTCGCGAAGACGGACGGCGGGACGACGTCCAACCGGTGCCGCAACGCGCTCGTGTACGCGGCCGTCGAGGACGGGATCACGTTCGCGGACCGGCTCGCCGGACTCGTCAACATGAAATGGGACCTGAGCGACGTGAAACGCGCGTACTGGGGATGCGACGGGGAGAAAGCCTACCGGGACATCGGCGAACTCGTCAGGGCCGACGCGGCGGGCGTCATGGACCGCTGGCACCTGAGCGACAAGACCCGCAAACTCGCGCCCAGACCCCTCGTCACGCCGATCCTCAAGGCCATCGACGCGATCCGCCCCGACCTCGCGCTCAAGACCATAGCCGACTGGATGAGCGTCGCCGCGCACGAATGCGCCGGCCGCGAGAACGACCGGTTCGCCGCGACCATGGGCAAACTGACCGAACTGTACAAGTACATCGCGTCCAACCAGGCGAGAATCGCCGACGCCTCGCTGGGCACGATGGAGGCCACGAACGCGCACGTGGTCTGCGCGCGCACCAAACACACCGGGCTCGCGTGGAGCGTGACGGGGCTCGACAGCATGGTCCGCTGCCGCTCGAGCCTGGCCGGCACCGGCCGACTCACCCTCGCGCCCGCGCCATGCGCTCCCGCGGACAAACGTCCCACGACCCATGTCACGCTCGAACAAACCGAGCAATACCAGCTCAAACCCCCGCTGACCGCCACGCAGGCCAACCGCCTGCACGACGGCAACGGCACGACCGGCAAACAGGCACGCGTCGCCACGGCCGGCAACCGCAAACGAGCCATCCGACGAGGCACACGCTAACACGCCACGTCCGCTCCCACGCGTAGGTTTTCAAACAACACCACGCATGGTGCGAGCGTCAGCGTCGCCACTCAACCCATCAAACAACTAAACACGGTGCGTTGCGGCGATGAATGAAAGGATTTCGAAGATGAGCGAACAGACGAGTGGCCCGCAGCCGTCTGAGGTGATGGAGTTCATCGATGATTTGGGATCGCTGGTGGCGGTGCAGCCCGAAGCCACGGTCTCGCGTACCGTGATGCAGGTGGAAGGCGCCAACGTGGTGCTCTTCTCCTTCGACAAGGGGCAGGAATTGAGCGAGCACACCGCCGCAGTGCCGGTGCTGGTGCAATGTCTCGAAGGACATCTCAAGGTCACCGGTGGCGGCAAGACCGTGGATCTCGTGCCGGGCGGCATCCTGCATTTCCCGACCCGGCTGCCGCATGCGGTGTACGCCGCGGAAGCGTCCAAGATGGTCCTGATCATGGTGCGGAGCTGAACGTCATCGTTCGTTCGGAATGATTTGTTATGCGGTTCCTGGTCCTGTTTTGTCCGGAGTCCGCTTTCGTCGTAATCTCCATAGTTTCTCCTCGCAAAGTTCGCATGATTTCGTCGACCGTGCGAACTATGTGAGGAAACAAGTGGATCAAACTTCGCAAAGTTCGTACATCTCACGAAATCATGCGAACTTTGCGAGGAGAACGGCGTGCTCGAGCCCATACCTGCCGGTCTTCCAAGTCAATACTCACGTCCTTTGACGTCCGTCCGTCGTTCGTAGAACGGATGCATGCCGGTCATCGGCACGTCGGCGTCTAACAATTTGTGCATCAGCGGCGATCGTTGTGCAACCTCGTCGAACGTCGTCCGGATAATCGTGGTCACCTTGGCGCGGCGCAACGCGTCCTCGCGTTCGCGTTCGTCATGTACCACGGATTGTACGCCGCGTCGTCCCGTCATCTTCGGATCGACGTACTTGCCCGTGCCGTCATATTCCAGCACGATGATGCGTCCGTCCTGCGTATGCCATACGAAGTCGACGCGGTACCGTTTCCACGGGGCATCGGGGTCGACGAACACATGCTGCAATTGCGGCACCGCGAACCCCAGATCGAGGACCGTCGCGTAGCACCACGATTCGCCGCCGTTCTCGCACAACGGGTTCGCATAATGCAACAAGCGAAGCACGGGGCCATGGTCCGTATGCAATCCGTCGCACGTCTCCATTACCTCATCCAAGGTGACGAGCCCCCTGCGCAACGCCGAATTGAACATGGGCATCGCCTGCGCAAACGGATATCGCAAACCGCAATCGACCAGCGTCCTTGCCGGCGAAGTGACTCGCACGATCTCCGTCCCCGGATCAGCCGGCGCGGCGGACAACGCATGCTCCGGCGTGACGGAGATCGTGAGGCCTCCGGGACGCGGACGATGCGCTACCCGGACCACCGGCATATGCCGCATGAAGATGCGGCGGATGTTCGTGTGACAGCGGGAATTGCCGCCGGTGGGCGAGGCGATGAACACCGCATCGTCTCTGTGGAGCCGCCAACTGTATTCGAGTTGCAATATGGCGGCGGCGCTGAGTCCGGCGAATACGCGGGATGGCTGCCGGTACGCCAGTGAGCGGATGACATGACGTGCCTGTTCGCTGGCATTCAGGTCGTTCCAGTACTCGGCTCGCGCGTAGATGCCGCGATGGGGGCGGACCAGCAGCCCCGATCGCAGCCGTGTGATCACGGCGTGACGTTGCGCGCCGGTTGCAGGGGAGAAGCAGCGGCGGAAAGTTTCGGCTTCGTTGCACAGGTTGTCGATGTCCGTATTCTTGCGCATACGGCTAATGATGGGCGCATGCGGCTACCCGCGCAATGAAAACAGGGGTATGTGGTCGAAAGGTATGCTTCGGCGTGTTGTATCGTTCGGCTCGGTCCCGGCTCCGCAAGGTTCGCATGATTTGACGACCTTGCGAACTTTGCGAGGAAAAAGGCCTCCCAAACCTCATAAAGTTCGCGCAACCCTTGAAATCATGCGAACTTTGCGAGGACGGATTATGGTGTCGACTTGGTGTGGAGAGGTCGGCCTCGGACTGTGCCGTTGCGACTAGACCGTGTGCGATTCGGGTGCACGGGATGGTGTCCGGGAACGCGAACCGTCTCGTCGTCATGCTTGACGTGAACGGGGCAAGACCATTCCGTACGGCTCCACTGATGGGTGGGTGTGCGGAATGGTCTTGGATTGATTGCCGTGGCGAAACGTGGGGAAGTCCCGGCGTCAGTGCACCGAACGAACGTTGCGGTGATAACGACTATGACGATGGGGATCGCGAACGCCGGCGTGAAGGTGTCGGTGGCCGTCTCCTCCTCCGAAGTGATAGTCGGATCGACGGCGCGACAGGAAGTAATCGTTCGCTGATAGTCGGTCGCTCTTTTATCCATCCGCGCCGTCAGCGGGCCGCGTCGCGGGCGGTGATGCGCTCGCAGAAGCCGGTCTTGTCCGCTTCGGTGATCGGGCGCAGCACGCGGGCCGGATTGCCCACGGCGACCACGCCGGCCGGGATGTCGTGCGTGACGACCGAACCCGCACCGATCACCGAGCCGCGGCCGATGGTCACGCCGCCGAGCACGGTCACATGGCCGCCCAGCCACACGCCGTCCTCGATCACGATCGGCTTGGCCTGGCATGCGCCTGCCTTACGCTCCTCGAAGTCGAGCGCGTGATTCGTGGCGAACAGGCCGACCATCGGCGCGATCCACACGTAGTCGCCGATCGTGATCGGCGCGTTGTCGAGCATCACGCAGTCGAAGTTGATGTACGCGTGCGAGCCGATCGAGATGTTGCGGCCCATTTCGCAGCGGAAGTTCGGCTCGATGAACACGTCGTCGCCGACCTCGGCGAACAGCTGTTCCATGATCGCCCGGCGTTCGGCCTCCTGATCGTAGTCGAGCGTGTTGTAGGCGCGGAACAGCTTCTTGGCCTCCACGCGCTTGCGCTCGATCTCCGGATGCGAGTCCTGATAGACCTCGCCGGCCACCATAAGATCCCATTCGACGCGGCCCTCGGGCGTGAGATCCGCGGTGACGTCGTAGGTGTTCGTGGTCATGATTGTTCGCTCCTTCGCCGAAGTTGTGTACGGTCGTACATTATAGGTGACATGCTCGATGTACCCGGATCGAATCGGATAAGCCGAACATGACCCGGGAGTTGCGCGGTCACTGTCCGGCACGCGGATCGGACAGGCGATGGTCGAGGATCTCAAAGTCGGTGAAGGTGCGCGTGCCGCCTTCGCCGGTGGGGGACTGGGCCTCGAACCCGACCTTGAGCAGCCGGTCGAACGGCATGGAGGAGCATAGGCGCGACATGAACCACTGCATGCCGTCGAAGGAGTAGTGGATCGAAAACACATCGTCGGTGCGGGCGAGCTGCAGCCAGACGAAATCACCGTGAACGGTGACGCCGTAACAGTCGTCCGAAACGCCGTCGGTCGCCACGGTGACCACCGACTTGAACCCGTAATCGCCCTGCTCGAAGCAGGCCTTCACCCAATGGGTGTCATCCTGATAGGCGAACAGTGCGCCGCCGTCGAACTTCGCCTTGTGCTCGAGCGAGATCTTGGCTCGGCAAACGAAGTCGCCCACGACCGGACGGTAGACGAATGCCGCGTCGGCTACCACGCTGTCGTCCACGGGATTGACGAAGAAGTCCTTGCCTGGTATGGATTCGATGGTCAGTACGTTGCCGCTGATGTTGAATGTGACGTTGTCTGAGTTTGCGCGCAGCATGATGGGATTCCTTTCTATCGGTGATCCGGGATCGGTGCCCGGTTGCGTATCCCCGTTTGGCTGGGATGATTGATTATGATGATAATTCCGTAAGCTCTCTCAAATTCCGCTTGCTTTGGTGAAATATTGGTATGATGATTCCAAAATATAGAAGGATCATTCCCTGATGGATTCACTGCGCGAAGATGTATGGAGGTGACGTGGCATGGCGAACATTGCGGTTCGGGTGAACTCCGACTATCTGGAGGACGTGCAGTACGATGACCCCACTCTGCCGATCCACTTCTGCATGGACTACTTCGACACGCTTGCTGGCCACGAGATCAACGTGCACTGGCATCGCGACTTCGAGTTCGCGATCATGCTGCGTGGCGCCTGCAACTATCATCTGGGCGGCGGCGACGCGATACGGCTCGAACAGGGCGATGGCATCTTCGTCAATTCCGAAGCGCTGCACTCGGCAGACAATCCCACGCCGGGTGCGATCATGAGCTGCGTCACGTTCTCTCCGTTGTTCTTCACCGGGCAGCCGTCCGGCACGATCTACGGCGAACACATACTGCCGGTCGTGAACCGGCCGCTCGCCGGACTACGTCTCGACGCGAGCCGAAACCGTGACATGCTTGCGGAAATACTGACGGTTACGTCGATCGGCAAACGCGAGACAACTGCACCGCTGGAATACGTCGAACATGTGGCGAGACTGTGGCGGCTGACGTTGTCTGCGATCGACAAGGTGCCGGACGAGCGGCCGGACGAGATGGAACTGCTTCGTGAACGGCGCATGCGCACCATGATGACGTTCATTCAACGGCATTTCGATGCCGGCATCGGTTTGCTCGACATCGCGGCCAGCGCCGGCATCGGTCGCACCGAATGCTTCCGGCTGTTCACACGTCTCGCCGGAGTCAGCCCGGGGGAGTACCTGATCTCCTACCGTCTGCGTCGGGCCGCGGCGATGCTCGTCTCCGGCGACGATTCCGTCGCGCTCATCGCCCATGTCTGCGGGTTCAACGACGCCAGCTATTTCGCCAAACGGTTTCGGCAGCGCTATGGATGCACGCCAAGGGAATATCGTGCCCGTTGCCGGACGGGTTTTGCGGCGTCCTGTGTTGCCGGAGTGAAGATTAGAGAGTGATTGCGAAACTTGCACGTATTATTGCGCCCGCCACATCATGCCGATGTGGGGGATGCCGTCCTCGAGAAACTCGTCGGAGATCTGCGTGAAGCCGAGCTGCTCGTACAGGCCGCGCGCGTAGGTCTGCGCCTCGATATGCACGACGTCGGCGTGCATGCGTTCCTGTGCCACGCGCAATCCCTCGCGTACGATCCGCGTGCCGAGGCCCTGCCGGCGGCGGGTCGCCAGCACACGGCCGATCGACGCTTCCGCAAACGTGACGCCCGGATCGATCACGCGGCAATAGGCGGCGATGCCATCCTCGTCATGCAGGAACACATGCCAGCAATGCCGGTCCGCCTCGTCCACCTCCTGATAGGCGCACCGCTGCTCCACCACGAACACCGCCACGCGCGCCCGGTAGATCTCATACAACTCCGCCGCGCTCAGCTCTTCCAGCCGTTTCACCGTCAACTGCATGATCCCATCGTATAAGCCGCGTCCGATTCCATTCACAAACCGTATGGCCGGCCATTGAAAGAGCCTATTGGACATGGCGATTGATGTGCGGTGTAATGCATCACAGTGGACAGACGAACACCCCTTCCCGCAGGGGCAGGCTCAATGGGGTGATGGAGAAGCCATATGAGTAGTTTTGTATGCTTGTTCATGATAGTCGGTCGAACTGCGTTCGTCACCGGTTGGTGAGCGCCTCCTGTGTGGGCGCGTAACGGGCGCCTTCGATGGTGATCGAGTCGAGCGTGCGGTTGATCTCGGCCAGTTCGTCCGGCGTGAACGTGACGGCCGCGCCGCCGAGGTTCTGCCGCAGCCGGTCGACGTGCTTGGTGCCGGGGATCGGCACGATCCACGGGCGTTGCGCGAGCAGCCAGCCGAGCGCGATCTGCGCGGGCGCGACGTCGCGTTCGTCCGCCAACGACTGCACGTATTCGCTCATGCGGATGTTGTGCGCCATATGCTCGGGGGAGAAGCGCGGGATCTTGCTGCGATAGTCGTCGGCGGCGAAGCGCGTGGCCGCGGTGAACCGGCCTGCCAGCATCGCCTTGCCGAGCGGGCTGAACGGCACGAGCCCGATGCCCAGCTCCTCGAGCATCGGCATCAGCTCTCGTTCGGGACGCCGCCACCACATCGAATACTCGTTCTGCACCGCCGTGACCGGCGTGACCGCATGCGCGCGGCGCACCGTGGCGGGCGCCGCCTCCGACAGCCCCCAGTGCAGGATCTTGCCTTCGGCCATCAGCTCGCCCATCACTCCGGCCACATCCTCGATCGGCACGGTCGTGTCCACGCGATGCTGGTAGTACAGGTCGATGTGATCGGTGCGCAGTCGTCTGAGCGACCCTTCGACCGCCTTGCGGATCGTTTCGGGACGCGAATCGGTCTGCT
Organism: Bifidobacterium sp. SO1; assembly: GCF_018555335.1. NCBI lineage: Bacteria > Bacillati > Actinomycetota > Actinomycetes > Bifidobacteriales > Bifidobacteriaceae > Bifidobacterium > Bifidobacterium sp. SO1. The sequence continues at coordinate 33,246 of NZ_JAFEJR010000015.1, forward strand.
GCACGCGGCCGGACGCGTCCAACGCCGCGCTCCCGTCGGAGCCGTCGCCGTTCGGGTCGCCGTGCAAGGCGAATCCGAACTTGGTGGCGATCACCACGTCGTCGCGGAACGGCTCCAACGCCTCGCCGACCAGCGCCTCGTTCGTGAACGGCCCGTACACTTCGGCCGTGTCGAAGAACCGTTCGCCCATCTCGTACGCCGCGCGGATTACGCGGATCGACTCATCGTGCGGCAGGAACGGCGGCCAGCTCATCGTGAACCCCATGCAGCCCAAGCCGATCGCCGACACCTCCAATGCGGCCGGGCCCGTGCCCAGTATGCGAGTCGGCATCGCCGCTGTGGGGGCGGTCGCGGTATTCGTTTCCATGATGCGTTCCTTTCGCCATGCCATTATGTGAGCGATGCCACGATCAGACGTGGCCGATGACGTGTGCCGGATTGCCGGCGACGATCGTGCCGGCCGGCACGTCGTGCGTGACGATCGCGCCCGCGCCGACGATCGCGCCGTCTCCGACCGTCACGTGCTGCAGGATGATTGCGCCCGCGCCGATCCATACGCGCTTGCCGATCGTGATCGGCCGGCTGACGGTCGTGGCCCGCCGGGCCGGGTCCTTCATATGGTTGATGGTGATGAGCTGCACGTTCGGCCCCAGGAACGAATCGTCGCCGATACTGATGCCGCCACGGTCCATGAGCATGCACCCCCAGTTGATGAACACGTTGCGCCCGAGCGTGATGTTGTGGCCGAAATCCGTGTAGAACGGCGGATTGAGTCGGAACGACGGATCGACCGGATGGCCGACGATCCGTTCGAAGAGCGCATGAGTCTCCTCGGAGTCGTGGTATCCGGTGTTCAGTTCGATGCACAGACGTTTCGTAGCGCGGATGATGGTGCCGATGGCGGCGTCGTAGCCGGGCTCGCGCGGATCGACCGGTTCGCCGCCGCGGTCACGGGCAAGCAGATCCGTCGTTTGCAAAGACGGTTCGGACGATGGTTCCGTATCGGAGATGCCGTCGCGGACAGTGGATGCGTCGGCGGCGACGGCGAGGGTTGCGTTGGCGGTCATGATGCATTCCTTCCGACGATCGCCATCATTGAACCGCCACTATCATCCATTGTCCAATAGCATGAGCATATGGTTGTCTATGCTTAGAGTGTATGGCTGACGTCGTAGTGTCATCCTGTCGATGCGTGGGACGATGCGGGCGATGAGGAAATGGAGCGGGGCATGGAATTGCGTGTGTTGCGGTATTTTCTGGCGGTGGCCGAGGAAGGCAGCATCACCGGCGGCGCCGAACTGCTGCGGATATCCCAGCCCACGATGTCGCGCCAACTGCAGCAGCTCGAACGCGAGCTTGGCGTGACGCTGTTCGAACGGGGCCAACGGTCCGTCGCGCTGACGCCTGAAGGCATGCTGTTGCGCGATCGGGCACGGGCACTCGTCGAACTCGCCGACAAGACCGTGAACGATGTGACGAACCGTTCGGCTGAAGAGCTGAACGGCGAGATCGCGGTGTGTTGCGGTGAGCTGCGTGGCGTTGATTGGCTGGCCGATCGCATGGTCGCGTTTCGGGCGCGGCACCCGCACGTGCGGTTCGCGCTGTTCTCCGCGACGGCCGACGTGATGCAGGAGCGGTTGGAGCAGGGGTTGTCCGACGTCGCCGTGATGGGCGGGTCGATCGATGCGGAACGGTTCGATTTCCTGCATCTACCGCATCAGGACCGTTGGGGCGTGATGATGCGTGACGGCGATCCATTGGCCGGTCGCGGCGAGATCGCTCCCGTCGATCTCAGGGGGAGAGAAGTGCTGATGCAGTACCGTCCGCAGGTGCGCGGCATGCTGGACAGCTGGCTCGGCGGCGTGCGTGACGAGATCATCGTCGCCGGCACCTACAACCTGCCGTTGAACGCGGCGACCGCGGTGCGGCACGGCCTCGGCATCGCCCTGTGCATCGATGTGGGGCAGGTGGGAGACGGCCTGCGGTTCGTGCCGTTGACGCCGCGTCTCGACGTGCCGTCCGCCGTCGTGTGGAAACGAGGGCGCACGCTCAATCCCTCGGCTGCGGCGTTCGTCGGATCGTTGCGCGATGCCGGCGTGTCCGATGTGCCCGATCCGGTCGATTGACGGGGTTGGGTGTTCGTCCGTCTATCCTCGCACCGTGTCCGGGTGCGTGGGGCGCTGATTGCACACGGCCTGCAGAGGAGGGGCACACGCCGATCGAAAGGTTCAATTTGTGTTTCCGGAATGTGACGTGAATTGAACTTACGGTGTTTTCGGGGATGATGTAGTGCTATGGTTTGAACCAATGGTTTTGAACTTTGAACTTTCCGGGATCGGGGGAGTGACATGGAAAGTTTCGCGACGCGATTGAAGACGGCGATGGGCGCCCGTCATCTCAAACAGGTCGACATCGTCCATGCGGCCCAGCGGGCTGGGATCAAACTCGGCAAAAGCCACATCAGCCAGTATGTCGGCGGCAAGACCATACCTCGTACGGAAACGCTGCGCTTCCTCGCCGATACGCTCGGCGTCGACGAGGAATGGCTGCTCGGCCATGATATGTCGCAGTCAAGCGGTCCGCAGCTATCCACGGCACCCGCCGCACCGGCGTTGACCACACGGGCATCATCTCAGCACACGGCGTCAGACCACCAGACCATCCTCACGGAAGAAGGAATCCCCATGCGTCAGTTCCACAAATCCACCAAACTCGACAACGTGTTGTACGACGTGCGCGGCCCGGTCGTCGACGAGGCCGCCCGCATGGAGGAAGCGGGCATGCACGTGCTCAAGCTCAACATCGGCAACCCCGCGCCGTTCGGCTTCCGCACGCCCGACGAGGTCGTTTACGACATGTCGCGCCAGCTGACCGACACCGAAGGCTACTCCGCGTCCAAGGGCCTGTTCTCCGCGCGCAAGGCCATCATGCAGTACGCGCAGCTCAAGAACATCCCCAATGTCGGCATCGAGGACATCTACACCGGCAACGGCGTGAGCGAGCTCATCAACCTGTCCATGTCCGCCCTGCTCGACGACGGCGACGAAGTGCTCGTGCCCAGCCCCGACTACCCGCTGTGGACCGCGTGCGTGAACCTTGCCGGCGGTACCGCCGTGCACTACGTGTGCGACGAGCAGTCCGAATGGTATCCGGACATCGACGACATGCGCTCCAAGATCACCGACCGCACGGTCGCGATCGTCCTGATCAATCCGAACAACCCGACCGGCGCGCTCTACCCGCCCGAAGTGCTCCAGCAGATCGTCGACCTCGCCCGCGAACACCAGCTCATGATCTTCTCTGACGAGATTTACGACCGTCTCGTCATGGATGGCCTCAAGCACGTCTCGATCGCCTCGATGGCGCCCGACCTGTTCTGCGTTACGTTCTCCGGCCTGTCGAAGTCGCACATGATCGCCGGCTACCGCGTCGGCTGGATGGTCCTGAGCGGCAACAAGCGCATAGCCAAGGACTACATCGAGGGACTCAACATGCTCGCCAACATGCGCATCTGCTCGAACGTTCCCGCCCAGTCGATCGTGCAGACCGCACTCGGCGGCCATCAATCCGTGAACGACTACATCGTGCCCGGCGGCCGCATCCACGACCAGCGCGACTACATCTACAACGCGCTCAATTCGATCGACGGCGTCACCGCAGTCAAGCCGAAGGCCGCGTTCTACATATTCCCGAAACTCGATGTGAAGAAGTTCAACATCACCGACGACGAACAGTTCGCGCTCGACCTGCTGCACGACAAGCGCATTCTCATCACGCGAGGCGGCGGATTCAACTGGCAGGAGCCGGACCACTTCCGCATCGTCTATCTGCCGCGCATCGAAGTGCTCAAGGACGCGGTCGACAAGCTCACTGACTTCCTGTCGTACTACCACCAGTGATCCGCGGCGGGCCGAGAGCGATTCGAGGCATCCAAGACAATATGCGTGTGGCCTTCCTCCGGATGGGGAAGGCCACACGCATATGAAACGGAACGAGCCAGTCGTCACCGCGCGTCGGGTACGGCCGCGAACACCTCATGGTGCGAATCGAGCACATGGACGCGATCAAGAGGCCAGAACGTGAACACGGCCACGCCCTCCGAGTTGCTCATCGGCACCTGACCTCCGTTGGCATCGTCCTGATGGGCCCGGCTGTCGGCGCTGCCCGAACGGTTGTCGCCCATCATCCACATCATCCCGTCCTTGACCGTGACGCTGAACGCCTGATCAGACGGGTTCACCCCGGACTTCAGATACGCCGACTCGTCGATCGCCACGCCATTGACCTTGAGCGGCGCGCCGTCGCCGTCGCAACTGACCGTGTCTCCCGGCAGGCCGATCACCCGTTTGATCAGATACTTGCCCTTGCCGGCCGACAGCCAGTTGTCCGGATCCTCGAACACGACGATGTCGCCGCGTTGCGGCTTCATCACCTTGACCGCGACCACGCGATCCTTCAGCTGGATCGTGTCAAGCATACTGCCGGACGGAATCACGTACGTGCCCAGCAGAAACATGCGGATCAGCGCCACCGCGACCACCGGCACCACGATCCAAGGAAGCCAGTCCATCAGTCCTTCCGAGGGGGCCGTAGACTCGTTCGCCCGTGCGCTGTGTCTTGCCATATCCGTCACTTCCGTTCCCTGCGCCCGCGCCGCCGGTGCGGCACGGTCTGCCATTGCGCTGCCCGCCATTATCCCACAGCCGGCCCGGCGGTTCGCTGGGAGCGTCGCGGCATACGGGATATCCTGAGACGTCGGCCGCCACGACGACACCGTGACCGCGCACATTCGTAAAATCCTCTAGAATTGGGTATTGACTTTTGCTCCGACTCGGTATATGGACAGGGAAACGTATTTGACATATCCCAGCGGTACTCTGTCCTACGCATTACCTAAAGAACCGTAGGTTGTCAAGACCTGCCGAAAAAGAATCATAGACATGAAGGTGGTTTCGGTGACTTTCCACGCCCCGCTCGATCTGAGCATTCATTCATCACAAGGTCTGTACGACCCCAGCGCCGAACATGACGCCTGCGGCGTCGGCATGGTCACCACGCTCAACAAGCAGCCCGAACGCAAGATCATCGACGACGCCATCGAGGTGCTGGTCAACCTCAACCACCGCGGCGCGGTCGGCGCCGAGGAGAACACCGGCGACGGCGCGGGCATCCTCATGAGCATGCCTGACGAGTTCATGCGCGCCACCGCCGGCGTCGAACTGCCCGAGGCGGGCCATTACGCGGCTGGCATCGCGTTCCTCGATCGCGACATTGCCACCTCCGGCCAGCAGGAGCAGGCCATCGCCAACATCGTGCGCGAGGAGGGCCTCGAAGTCCTCGCGTGGCGCGTCGTGCCGACCAACCCGGACGGCCTCGGCCTGCAGGCCCTCGCCTCCATGCCGAGCTTCAAGACGCTCGTCGTGGCAGACCCGGACGGCAAACTCGCCGGCATCGACCTCGACCGCAAGACGTTCCGCATCCGCAAGCGCGTCGAGCATGAGGTCGGCATCTACTTCGCGTCGCTGTCGGCCCGCACCATCACCTACAAGGGCATGCTCACCACGATGCAGCTCACCCCGTTCTTCCCCGACCTGAGCAACCCGCTCATGAAGGCGAAGATCGCGATCGTGCACTCGCGCTTCTCCACCAACACGTTCCCGAGCTGGCCGCTCGCCCAGCCGTTCCGCCTGCTCGCCCACAATGGCGAGATCAACACCATCCAGGGCAACCGCAATTGGCTGTCCGCGCGCGAGGGCCGCCTGAGCTCCGAACTGCTCGGCGAGTTCAAGCCGCTGCTGCCGATCACCACGCCCGGCTATTCGGATTCCGGCACGTTCGACGAATGTCTCGAACTGCTGCACCTCGCCGGCCGCTCCCTGCCGCACGCGATCTCGATGATGCTGCCGCCGGCCTGGGAGAACAACGACCAGCTCGACCCGGACGTCAAGGCGTTCTACGAGTACAACAACACGCTGATCGAACCGTGGGACGGCCCGGCCGACATCATCTTCACCGACGGCACGCAGGTCGGCGCCCTGCTCGACCGCAACGGCTTCCGCCCCGGCCGCTGGCAGCTCACCGACGACGGCTACCTCGTACTCGCCTCCGAGGCGGGCGTGCTGCCCGAGATCGACGATGCGCACGTGGTCGAGAAGGGCCGTCTGGAACCGGGCAAGATGTTCCTTGTCGACACCGACGAAGGCCGCATCATCCCCGACGAGGAGATCAAGAAGAGCCTCGCATCGCAGCACCCGTACCGCCAGTGGGTCGAAGGCAACTCGGTCGAGATGAGCGACCTGCCTCAGCGCGAGCACGTGAGCCACTCCGGCCAGTCCGTGCAGCGCCGCCAGCGTGCGTTCGGCTACACTGAGGAGGACTTGAAGCTCCTGCTCGCCCCGATGGCCAACACCGGCAAGGAGCCGCTCGGCTCGATGGGCAACGACAACCCGCTGCCGGTGCTCTCCAAGCGCAGCCGCATGCTGTTCGACTACTTCCACCAGAAGTTCGCGCAGGTCACCAACCCGCCGCTGGACTGGGAGCGCGAGGAGATCGTCACCTCGCTCGAGTCCGCGATCGGCCCGGAACCGAACCTGCTCGAGGATTCCGAGCTGCATGCCAAGAAGATCCTCATCCCGCTGCCGGTCATCAACTCCGACGAGATGGCCCAGCTCAAGCGGCTTGACAAGGCCAAGGTGCTCGGCGGCTACTACCGTCCGTTCGTCGTCAAGGGCCTCTATCAGGTTGCCGGCGGCGGCAAGGCGCTCGAGGAGCGTCTCGAGGAAATCTTCTCTGAAGTCGACGAGGCCATCGCGAACGGCAGCAACTTCATCGTGCTCTCCGACCGCGAATCGAACCACACGTGGGGCCCCATCCCGTCGCTGCTGCTCACCGCGGCCGTGCAGCACCATCTGCTGCGCCGCCACACCCGCACACAGATCTCGATGGCCGTCGAGGCCGGCGACGTGCGCGAGATCCACCATGTCGCCCTGCTCATCGCCTACGGCGCGGCCTGTGTGAACCCGTACCTCGCGTTCGAATCCGTCGAGAACCTCGCCCGCACCGGCTACCTCAAGGTCGATGCGCCCACCGCCGTGAAGAACCTCACCAAGGCGCTGTCCATCGGCGTGCTCAAGATCATGGCCAAGATGGGCGTCTCCACGATCATGAGCTACCGTGGCGCGCAGCTGTTCGAGGCCGTGGGCCTGAGCAAGGAAACGGTCGACAAGTACTTCACCGGCACCGTCTCCCAGGTCGGCGGTGTCGGCCTCGACGAGATCGCCGAGGAGGTCGCCATCCGCCATCGCGTCGCCTACCCGAACCAGTGGACGGCCACCCCGCACATGAACCTTGAGACCGGCGGCGAATACAAGTGGCGCCGCACCGGCGAGGACCATCTCAACGACCCCGAGGCGATCTTCCTGCTCCAGCAGTCCACCGCGCGCGGCGACTACCAGATGTTCAAGAAGTACTCGCACCACATCAACGACACGTCGAACCGCATCATGACCCTGCGCGGCCTGATGAAGTTCAAGCACGACCGCAAGCCGATCGACATCTCCGAGGTCGAGCCGGCCTCTGAGATCGTCAAGCGCTTCTCCACCGGCGCGATGAGCTACGGCTCCATCTCGCAGGAGGCGCACGAGACGCTCGCCATCGCCATGAACACGCTCGGCGCGCGCTCCAACTCCGGTGAGGGCGGCGAGTCCGACGACCGCATCGAGGACCCGCTGCGTTACAGCCGCATCAAGCAGATCGCGTCCGCCCGCTTCGGCGTGACCTCCGACTACCTCGTGCATGCCACCGACCTGCAGATCAAGCTCGCGCAGGGCGCCAAGCCCGGCGAGGGCGGCCACCTGCCCGGCGCGAAGGTCCCGCCGTGGATCGCCAAGGTCCGTCACGCGACCCCGGGCGTGGAGCTCATCTCCCCGCCGCCGCACCACGACATCTACTCGATCGAGGATCTCAAGCAGCTGATCAACGACGCGAAGATGGCGAACCCGAAGGCGCGCATCCACGTCAAGCTCGTCTCCGAGTTCGGCGTCGGCACCATCGCGGCCGGCGTGGCCAAGTGCCATGCCGACGTGGTGCTGATCTCCGGCTACGACGGCGGCACCGGTGCGGCCCCGCTCAACGCGATCCGCCACGCGGGCACCCCGTGGGAGATCGGCCTGTCCGAGACCCAGCAGACGCTGATCCTCAACGGCCTGCGCTCCCGCATCGTCGTGCAGTGCGACGGCGAGCTGAAGACCGGCCGCGACGTGGTCATCGCCGCGCTGCTCGGTGCCGAGGAATTCGGTTTCGCGACCGCCGCGCTGATCGTCGAAGGCTGCGTCATGATGCGCGCATGCCAGAAGAACACCTGCCCGCAGGGCATCGCCACCCAGGATCCTGAGCTTCGCGCCCGCTTCCGCGGCAAGCCCGAGTCGGTCATCAACTTCTTCATGTACATCGCCGAGGAGGTGCGCGAGATCCTCGCCGAGCTTGGTTTCCGCACGCTCGAGGAGGCGGTCGGCCACGTCGAGTGCCTCGACCAGAACGAGGCCATCAAGCGCTGGAAGGCCGACGGCATCGACCTGACCAACGTGCTCATGCAGCCCGGTCCGGTTCCCGGCACCATCCTGCATAACACCGAGCCGCAGAACCACGAGCTCGACAAGGCGCTCGACAACAAGCTCATCGAGCTCGCCCGGCCGGCGCTCGAGAACAAGGAGCCGGTGACGATCGACCTGCCGATCCGCAACGTGAACCGTACGCTTGGCACGATGGTCGGCTATGAGATCACCCGCCGTTACGGCGCGGCCGGTCTGCCGGACAACACGATCGACATGACGTTCCACGGTGCCGGCGGCCAGTCCATCGGCGCGTTCATCCCGAGCGGCGAGACGATCCGCGTGATCGGCGAGGTCAACGACTACGCCGGCAAGGGCCTGTCGGGCGGCCGACTGATCGTGCGTCCGAACGACGACGTGACGTTCGACCCGCATACCAACGTCATCGCGGGCAACGTGACCGGCTTCGGTGCGACCTCCGGCCAGATGTTCGTCGCCGGTCGTGCCGGCGAACGCTTCGCCGTGCGCAACTCCGGCGCGACGTTCGTGGTCGAAGGCGTGGGCGACCACGGCTGCGAGTACATGACCGGCGGCACCGTCGTCGTGCTCGGCTCCACCGGCCGTAACTTCGGCGCCGGCTTCTCGGGCGGCAACGCCTACGTGCTCGACCTCGACATGAACCAGGTCAACCCGGAGGGACGCAAGAACGGCTCGCTGCTGTTCCAGCCGCTCGACGAGACGACCGCGCCGATCGTGCGCGATCTGGTCGAACAGCACGCCAAGGAGACCGGTTCCGCGTTCGCCAAGGAACTGCTTGAGAACTGGGACGAGAACGTGCTGCGCTTCACCCGCGTGGTGCCCGAGCACTTCCTCGCCATGACCGCGGCCATGAAGCAGGCCGAAGAGGACAACATCGATTTCAATGCGCCCGGCGCCTGGGAACAGGTGTACGAGCACGTGATGGAAGGAGCGCGCTGACATGGGAGATCCTCGTGGATTCCTGAAGGTCCGTACCCGCCGAGAACTCGCCGAACGCCCGGTCGCCGAGCGCATCAAGGACTGGCTCGACGTGCACGCCGAATCCGGCCTGCAGCCGTGGACCACCGAGCAGGCGGCTCGCTGCATGGACTGCGGCACCCCGTTCTGCATGACCGGCTGCCCGCTGGGCAACATCATCCCCGAATTCAACGACCTCGTGCGCCAGGAGAAGTGGGAGGATGCGTACAACCGCCTGTCCACCACCAACAACTTCCCCGAGGTCACCGGCCGCATCTGCCCGGCCCTGTGCGAACAGGCCTGCGTGCTCGGCATCCACCAGCCGCCGACGATGATCAAGAACGACGAGTGCACGATCATCGACCAGGCATGGGATCTCGACTACGTCAAGCCCCTGCCGCCGCAGCGCCTGACCGACCAGACCGTCGCGGTCGTCGGCTCCGGCCCCGCGGGACTGGCCTGCGCGCAGCAGCTGACCCGTGCCGGCCACACCGTCGTCGTCTATGAGCGCGACGACGCGATCGGCGGCCTGATGCGCTACGGCATCCCGAACTTCAAGCTCGACAAGCGACTGCTCGACCGCCGCGTCAAGCAGATGGAGGCCGAAGGCACTCGCTTCCGCACCGGCGTGGAGATCGGCAAGGACATCAGCTGGGACGATCTGCGCTCCCGCTATGATGCGGTCGTCGTCGCCATCGGTTCGACCGTGCCGCGCGACATGAAGATCCCCGGCCGCGAGCTCAAGGGCATCCACTTCGCGATGGAGTTCCTGCCCGATGCGACCCGCCGCGTGTACGGCGTCAAGCCGGTCAACGACATCACCGCCAAGGACAAGCACGTCGTCATCATCGGTGGCGGCGACACCGGTTCCGACTGCCTCGGCACGTCCATCCGCCAGGGTGCGAAGGACGTGACCGTGCTGCAGATCATGCCGAAGGAACCGTCCTCGCGACCCGACAGTCAGCCGTGGCCGACGTTCGCCCGCCTGTACCAGAAGACCTCCTCGATGGAGGAGGGCGGCACTTACGTGTACAGCACCGATTCGGTCAACTTCGTCGGTTCCGAAGAAGAGCAGGCCAAGGTGCACGTCGAGAACTCGACCGCGACCGAAGGCTTCGTGGCCGACGCAACCGGTCACGTGACCGGTCTGAAGGTCGTCGACGTGGCACCCGGCGAGAACGGCCCGTTCACCCGTCAGCCCAGCACCGAACGCGTGCTGCCCGCCGACCTGGTGCTCATCTCCGTCGGCTTCCTGCACCCGGACACCACTTCGCTCATGGATCAGCTGCCGGTCGAGCTCGACAAGCGTGGCAATGTCGCTCGCAACGACAAGTTCGCCACTTCGCAGGACGGCGTGTTTGTCGCCGGCGATGCGGGCCGCGGCCAGAGCCTCGTCGTGTGGGCAATCTCGGAGGGACGCTCCTGCGCCGCCGCCGTGGACGAGTACCTGACCGGTTCCACCGAGCTGCCCGCGCCGATCGTCGCCTCCCAGCGCCCGATGATGCTGCCGCGCTGATCGGTTACGTCGCGCCGTCGCCGTCGGTTTCCGACGGCGACATGATCGCAAAGCCCTTCCGTCGACGAGACGGAAGGGCTTTTCACATATCGGGCACGGTTGGTTCGCGTGGCGCATGAGTTTGGAGGATACCCTAGAACCATAGGGAAGGCGGTGCGCGATGAGGCGACGTGAACTTACCGTGATCATCGGCTCGCTGTTCGTCGTGGCAGTAATGGCGGCGGGCGGTGCGGCGTGGCACGCGAAGATGGCCGACACAAACCATCATGCGGCTCAACCCGGGTCACCATCTTCACCGCAAGTGACCGAACCCGATCACGACGATCTTGACAGAGCCGTCGTGCCGCCGTTTGCAGATGTTCCGACGGAGAATACTGCGGAACTGCTCGATCCGAGCGTGCTCGCCGGACTGAACATGGGCGTGGACGATTCGTATCCCGGCGACGCATGGTTCCGCGAAGCCAGTGGAGAAGAAGGAATCGTCGATGCATCGGACGAGACCGCCCAGCCGCCGGAATCGGACGGTCGCCCGTCGGCGAACGCGACAAGCGTTCGTCTCGACGTGCCGCAAAGCGTGCAGGAAACCGGGTATTGGTGCGTGCCGGCCTCCGTGCAGATGGTGCTGCGGTACAAGGGGATCGACGTCAGCCAATCCGCGCTTGCCTCCGAAATGAGCGCCAAGCCGCAGACCGGCACCGAATACGTTGACCTGGCACGCGTCGTCAACAAGTACCTGTTCGGCGTCGGCGATGCGAACCCGAGTGACGCCGGCTACCGTGTACAGACCGTCGAGATAGGGGATACGGACCCCGCCGTGGCCCGCACGTTCGCGCAACGTGCGAAAACGGATATCGACGACGGATACCCGGTGTTCGTCGCCATCGATGTGCATACGCTCTATCCGTCGTTCGCCCACGCCAACCACATGATCGTCATCACCGGATATGACGCCGACGCCACCGGCGCCGTCACCCATTGGACATATCGCGACCCGTGGTATCGGGTGCAGGGCGAAGCCTACGCTGGTCTGAATATCGCCACCGCGCACGAGATGGTCAATGCGATCGTATCCAACGAGGAACCCGCCTATATTTGGTGAACGTGAACGGAACGATGATGCCGAAACGTATGGCCCTGCGCATACTGTGGTGGGCAGGTTTGATCTGCCAACTGCCGACCGCATGGTGCTGGATCGACGACCGTGCCGTCTCGAACATATTCTCCGGATTGCCGTTGTCCTGTGACCTCACCCAACCCGATTGCGACACCATGCCCGGCATATGGCGACTGCTGCTACTCACCGTCGTCGGCTACGCGGCGTGGATCGCCGTCGCCGTGCTGCGCGTCGTCGAGGCGGGCGCGAACGATGCGCCCGGCAATGCGGCGCGTCCGTTGCCTCTGCGCATCGCCGCTGTTCTTGTCACCATCGGCATGATCGTTGTCACGCTTCCGGTCGTCGGCATCATGACACTCACCGTCATGATCGTCATGGGATGGTGACGATGCAGGCGTGCCGATGGGCAATGCGCGATGTACGGCGGGGGAGCGCGGTACACTGGCACACAGTGTTATCCGTCTCGCAGTAGAGGAGTAGTGGAATGCCGAACCGTGCAGAACGTCGCAAGGCCGCGAAGGACCAGCGCAGGGGAGTACCGCAGCAGTACGATCAGACGCGTGGCCGTGGCCGTGCGCATATGGTCGACGAGTACGCGCTGCAGGAGAAGTCCCGTCGTATCCAGGAGGGCACTGACGGTCCGTGGAAGCCGACCGCGCACTTCGACTCCGACGAGGTCGCGTCCACGTTCGAGACCGACCCGAACTACCGCGATCCGAAGGCGTTCAAGGCGCCGCATTCAGTACACCAATGGTTCCGCGTGGTCAGCTGGGTGCTGATCGTGCTCGCCGCCGTCGCGTTCTGCGTGGTCATGTGGCTGCCGCAGCATCCGATTTGGCTGATCGCGACCGTCGCGGTCGTGTTCATCGTCGGCGTGCTCAGCCTGTTCTTCACGGCCGGCGATTCCAAACACAATCCGAACCTCGACCAGAACGGCACCGCCATCTGATCGGACTGGCCGCACGCATATCAGGAAAACGCACAGCCTGACGCAACACGAACGCGTCGGTTGTGCGTTTTTTCTTGCCTGATGGCTTACAGTTGACTTGGTGGCATAACACTGTCTACACAGATTGGAGAGGTGTACCAATGAAGGTTGATCTGCTCACAAGAGAATACCCGCCGCACGTCTACGGAGGCGCCGGTGTGCATGCCGAACAGTTGTCCAAGGCGCTGGCCGAACGCATCGACGTGACCGTGCGCGCGTTCGACGGCCCGCGCACCGAAGCCGACGTTCCCGCGATCCCGAACGCGGCTGAAGCCAAGGGCAGCCTCAAGGTCGTCGGATACAACACGCCCGCCGAACTGGCCGACGCGAACCCGGCGCTCAAGACCTTCGGCGTCGACCTGCAGATCGCCAACGACGTGGACGCCGACATCATCCACGCGCACACGTGGTACGCGTGCCTCGCCGGATACCTCGCGAAGATGCTGCACGGCACGCCGCTGGTCATCACCGCGCACAGCCTCGAACCGTTCCGTCCGTGGAAGCGCGAGCAGCTCGGCGGTGGCTACAACCTGAGCTCCTGGGCCGAGAAGGACGCCTATGAGCACGCCGACCGCGTGATCGCCGTCTCCAAGGGCATGCGCAACGACATCCTCACCGCCTACCCGAACCTCGACCCGGACAAGGTCGTCGTCGTGTACAACGGCATCACCATGTCCGAATTCGCCACGCCGGCCGATGACGATCCGGGCTGGGGCGTGTTCGACCGCTACCACATCGACCGCAGCAAGCCGACCCTCCTGTTCGTCGGCCGCATCACCCGCCAGAAAGGACTGCCGTACCTGCTCAAGGCGCTGCACTTCGTCGACCCGGGCATCCAGATCGTGCTGTGCGCCGGCGCGCCCGACACCCCGGAGATCATGGAGGAGGTCAAGAACGCCTTCGCCGAACTCGACAAGGAGCGTGGCAACATCATCTGGATCGAGGAGATGCTGCCGAAGAACGAACTGAGCGCGCTCGAACACGGCTGCGACGCGTTCATCTGCCCGTCGATCTACGAGCCGCTCGGCATCGTGAACCTCGAGGCGATGGCCTGCGGCCTGCCGGTCGTCGCATCCGCCACCGGCGGCATCCCCGAGGTCGTCGTGGACGGCGAGACCGGCTATCTGGTGCCGATCGAACAGCTGCATGACGGCACCGGCACTCCGACCAACCCGGACAAGTTCGTGCATGACATGGCCGATGCGATCAACAGGATCATGGCCGACCCCGAGCTGCGTAAGAAGATGGGCCAGGCCGGCTACGAGCGCGCCCGCGACGTGTTCAGCTGGGAGTCGATCGCCGACGAGACCGTCAAGGTCTACCAGTCCGTGCTCGACGAGCAGAAGTAACCGTGTCCGTGCCTTCTCCCGATGAGGGACTGGCACGCGAAGCGTGACGGAGGGAGAGACGAGTGCGTAGTCCGTCTCTCCCTCTTCTTCATACATCCCATACATCCATATGGAGAGAACGGCTTTCGGCTGCTTCTCCGATCATCCGTACATAAAGGAACCTCCCATGCCCACCGAAGTCCTCAAACTCGAGAACGTCGAATTCCGCCGCAACCGACGCGTCATCATCACCGACGTGAACCTCACGATCAACGCGGGAGAACGCTGGGTGCTGTTTGGCCCGAACGGCATCGGCAAATCGACCGCGGTGGGCATGCTCGCCACACGCACCTTCCCGTCCGAAGGCCGCGTGTTCATCCTCGGCCACCAGCTCGGCAAATACGACGTGTTCAAACTGCGCACGCGCATCGGTCTCGCCTCCGCCGACCTCGGCCGACAGTTCCCGGACTTCGAGGATCCGCTCGACGCGGTCGTCACCGGACTGAGCGCCGTGACCGGCCGCTGGCAGGATACGTACACGGACGAGGAGTATGCCCGCGCCCGTCAGCTGCTGCGCGACTTCCGCGTCAGCTACCTCGAAGGCAAACAGATGTGGAGACTGTCGGAAGGCGAGCGCACGCGCGTGCTCATCGCCCGAGCGCTCATGGGCAATCCCGAACTGCTCATCATGGACGAACCCACCACCGGACTCGACCTGGGCGGCCGCGAACAGGTGATGCGCACGCTGAGCCGCATCGGCCAAGAGGATTCCAACCGTGCCGTCGTGCTGGTGACGCACCGGCTCGAGGAGATCCCGGCCGGATTCGACCACATCGCCATCATGGGCCGCAAACCGATCCCGGCCGAGGACGCCACCGACGAAGGCGTCGACGTCATGGGCAACCCCGGCGCCGGCACCATCGTCTACTCCGGTCCGCTCGAAGACGGCCTGACAAACGAACGGCTGTCCAGCCTGTTCGGCATGCCCATCGAAGTCCAGCACACCCGCGGCCGCTGGTCCGCCTATACGGTGTGAGAGAAGACTGGGCGACGAAGCAAAAAGTGGCGTTCGTCTGGCTATGCGAACCGGAATGTCCCGATTCGCATAGCCAGACGAACGCCACTGACGAATCCGTGACCGGAATCCCGCTTGAGTGTCAGGCTTCCTCGTGCCAGCGGGGGTTCTGTCCGAACGTGTAGCCTTCGGGATTGTCCATCGCGGCGATGTCGCGCATGTCCTGCTCGTCGAGTGCGAAACCGGTCAGGTCGAGGTTGGCGCGCTGTCGGTCGCGGTGCATGGACTTCGGGATCGCCACGTCTCCCAATTGCAGGTGCCAGCGCAGGATCGCGGCCACCGGGGACACGCTGTGCTTGGCGGCGATGCGCGTGATGGTCGGGTCCTTGAGCATCTGGTTGGCGCGGCCCAGCGGGCTCCACGCCTCGGTGATGATGCCGTGCGCCTGGTCATATGCGCGTTGTTCGTTCTGCTGGAAGAACGGGTGCAGTTCGATCTGGTTGACCGATGGCGTGACCCCGGTGGCGCGGATGAGCAGATCGATATGGCCGGGCAGGAAGTTGCTCACGCCGATGTGCTTGACGATGCCCTGTCGCTGCGTGTCGACGAGCGCCTGCCACGCTTCGACGAACTGGCCCTGGGACGGGTTCGGCCAGTGAATGAGGTACAGGTCGATGTAATCAAGTCCCATGCGCGCCACGGACTCCTCGATGGTGGTTCGCGCCTGGTCGTACTGGTGGTGGCGTCCGGGCAGCTTCGACGCGACGATGATCTGCTCGCGAGGCACGTCGGATTCGCGGATCGCCTTGCCGACGATGCCCTCGTTCTCGTAGTTGAACGCCGAATCGATGAGCCGGTAGCCGACCTCCAACGCCGATCTGATCGCCTCGGCGCCGGCGAAGCCGTTCACCTTGTACGTGCCGAACCCGATCGCCGGCAATTCCAGCCCGTCATGCGCGCGACGCACCGGGATGACCGGCGGTTCCATCAATGTCATGATCGCTCCTATTATCGAACCGATGAGGTACTGCACTGCCCACTATAGAGATGCCGCACCCGTTCCGACGTATGATGAACGGCATGGACGAACGATGGATGAAGGCGCTGCGCGCCAAAGGCATTAACGTGGGAGTCGGCGGACAATCCCAGGACGGGCATAAGGCCGAAGCCGCTGCCAGCCACGGGATCATAGGAAACCGGTCGCCAGTGATGGCCGGTTCGTCTCGAGCCAAACCGTTCAAGGCCACCGGTCATAAGGGCGGTATCAGTCGGCAGGGCAACTGACCTGTGCCTCGCAGCGCCTCGGCCGTATGAGGCGCGGAATCATATCGATCGCACGAAACCGCGTATATCGGCGATTTCCTCATCGCTGATCGCGTGGCCCATGCCGGCATATTCATGGAAGGTCAGATGTCCGGCGGCGCTCAGCACGGCACGGGCCGTATGCTGGTCGGCAAGGGGAATCGTACGGTCTTCGGAACCGTACGCCAGGAAGAATCGCGTGGTGGAGTCCAGCCGGTTTCCTTCCTCGCCCTTGAACGACGGGCTGAGCAGAATCGCCGCATCGAACAGATCGGGATAATCCCGGACGATCCGGTACGACAGATATCCGCCCTGCGAGAATCCGACCAGTATCTTCCTGCGCCCAGCGAACAGCGCGCAATCAAGCAGAGCGGCTACGGCCTTGCCGACGGCCGCGCATTCGCGTCGCCGTTCCTCGACCCCGCAGCCGTCCGGATACCAATAGTTGCCGCCCATGTACGGTCTCTCATAGATGCCGCGCAACGACAGATAACTTGGATGATCCGCGAGTCCGGTGCGCGAGCCAACTTCGGTTGCATCGCCGGTGTCGGTGCGTTCACGTGTCTCATACACCGCATCGATGATCCGCATCATCTCGCTCTCATCGTTGCCATATCCGTGGAACATCACGAACAGCGGCCCTGTTCCATCGGTCTCGATCCGACTGGCCATTTGCAAACGCATGATCATCACCTCTGCCAACGAGTGTAGTGAGTGAGCTGGCTGGGCAAGAACACGATGATACTAGATGCGAAACGGATGGAAAGCGGGAGTGCCGGATGAGTGGATGCCGATTCGTATATATCCCGTCCAAAGGGTAGTCTGAAATATTCTTGTCAGATCGGGCAACGATACGACGCGAGGAGAGACAATGCCGGGATCGTACGGAAGCGAAACGATGCAGAACGAGCAGCGATACCGGTTGTCGTTTACGGTCGGCGGACTGCTCGCGCCGCAGGGGCGTATCGTCGCCGCGCTGTTCGTGGACGATGAGGACTGTGCCGATCCCCATGTACTCGCGCATGATGAAACCGAACTGGGGGAACGTATAGCGAGAATCCGCCGGCGTGCCATCGACGAGAACGCGCTGACCATTCGCACGCAGGCGGCGAACTCGCGTATGGTCAGCGAAGTGATCAAACGGCTGAGCACGCTGAGCGGAACGGAACTGTGCCATCTGGCCAGCGCCGATACGCCAGCGGCCGATCGTCACGCGCTGATGTGGGTGGCGATGTGCCGCTATTACGCCCTAGTGGGGCAGTTCGCCCATGACGTGCTGCGCGACCGTTATCTGATGGGCATGCCGACCGTCACCTATGAGGACTACGACCGGTTCATACTTGCCAAAGCCATGTGGCATCCGGAACTGGAAACGCTCAGCACAACCACGGCAGCCAAACTGCGCTCGAACCTGTTCAAGGCGATACACGAAGCCGGATTGGTGGACAAAACCGACAACACGCTGCAACCCGCGCTGCTGGGCAACACCCTGACCGGTATTCTGGAACACAGACCGGAATCATTCGGATTCTTCCCCATCGGGGAACGTTGAGGCAAGACATCCGCACGGCAGAAGGAAGCGGGGAGGCAATGACGGGCAACACCGCACGACGGCAGTCATCCAACATCGAGCAGGACTTCGATGGACTGTTTCGTTGCATGCGTTCCAAACGTTTTCGTGACGGCGAGGACACCGGCGGTGAGCCGGCGAACTACATTTACGCGTATCGGCCGCAGCAGGAGCTGGAAGTCGAACGTCGCATCCCGATTCTCGTCAACCGTCTGCAGGGCATGGACCCCGTGGACGATGATGATGCCGCGCCGGCCATACTGGTCATCAACCTGTACGAGCTCGCCATCCGGATCATGCAGGACAACGACGTCTTCGACTCCGCCATCGAACAGGAACCGGACATGCACGGCGAAGCCGACGATGCCGGAGCCGACGCATGGCCGTCGCTGCAGGAGGACGACTTCTATCAGGCGCTCGCCGGCATGCTCGGCCCCGACAACGACGATCTGAAGGACGCGCTCGAGACGCGATACCAGCAGGCGAAGGCGAATCACGAAGCCGATCTGGTGTTCCTGACCGGCGTGGGCCAGGTGTATCCGTACATCCGCACACACGCGCTGCTCAACTGCGTGCAGGAGATCATCGACGAACATACGCCCGTGGTGGTGTTCTTCCCGGGAACCTACGAGAAGACCGCGTCGACCGTATCGGTGATGCGACTGTTCGACCGGCTCGACGCGGACAACTACTACCGTGCATTCAGTCTCAACACCGCGATCATGGAAGGAGCCGACGCATGAGCGACATGAACGACACGAGCGAATCTCGAGGCGGCGCATTGCAGTTCAGGAACATCTTCGTCAGGAACATCGAAGACAAGATCGACGGCGTCATCAAGGCCAGCGACGACAGGAACCTCGCCGATGAGGTGAACGAATACGTGTTGACCAACGAGATCCAGACCAATCTCGAACGGTTCCTCGACACGTACAACGACCCGGCAGCCGACTACACGAACGGCGTATGGATCTCCGGTTTCTTCGGTTCCGGTAAATCCCATCTGTTGAAGATGCTCTCGCATATTCTGGGCGATATTCCCGCGCCGTTCATCGCGGACGACGCCGAATCGCTGAGCCGCGAACAGGTCATCGACATCATGAAGGCCAAGGCCCGCGACGCCGAGAATCACGAGCTTGAGGGACTGCTGGACGCCAACCTGCGCATTCCCGCCACCTCGCTGCTGTTCAACATCGACAGCAAGGCGCAGAAGGGCAGCAAAACGGTGCTCATGGACGCGTTCATCCGCGTGTTCGACGAGGCCCGTGGCTATTACGGCGCCAACAAGTACGTGGCGAAGATGGAACGCGATCTCGATGCCAACGGGTGTCTGACTGAGTTCGTGCGTCAGTTCGAATCGATCGCCGGCAAACCGTGGTCCAAGGGCCGCGCTCAGGCCGCGTTTTCCGGACCGAAGATCGATAGGGCGTTCGCCGCGGCCACCGGCGACGAGGTCAGGGACATTCTCAAGGATTACCAGAAACAGTACAATCCGACCATCGCCGATTTCGCCGACGATGTGAACGACTGGCTGCAGCAGCAGGATGACGGTCGTCGTCTGATCTTTCTGGTGGATGAGGTAGGCCAGTTCATCGGTTCTCGCACGGATCTCATGCTCAATCTACAGACCGTGACGGAGGAGCTGTTCGCGCGCACCAACGGCCGCGTGTGGGTGATCGTCACCTCGCAGGAGGACATCGACGCTGTGATCGGCGACCGTTCGGTCAGTCAGGGGCTTGATTTCACGAAGATCAAGGGCCGGTTCGCCGTCAACCTGAAACTGTCCAGCGCTGACGCCATCGAGGTCATCCAGAAACGACTGCTGGCCAAGAACGAGCAGGGGGAGACGGCCACGGAGGAACTGTGGCAGGCCCACCGCGACGAGCTTGACGCCCTGTTCACCTTCCAGGGCGAAGGCGGCGCACGCCAGTTCAACAACCTCAGATTCGGCACCCAAGAGGACTTCATCGCCACTTATCCGTTCGTCAACTACCAGTTCCTGCTGTTCCAGGACGCGATGCGCGGCATGAGCGACGCCGGCTTTTTCGAAGGCCAGCATCGTTCGGTCGGCGAACGTTCGCTCTTGTCCACGATCAGCAGCGCGCTGGTCGAACACAAAACCGATGCGATCGGCGGTCTGATACCGTTCAGTGCCCTGTACGACGGCATTTCCGGCACCATCCAGAGCTCGGTGAACCATCGCATCATCGAAGCGGAACGCGAGCTCGCCCCGGACGTCCAGAAGCTGGCGCTGCCACTGCTCAAGGCGTTGCTGCTGGTCAAACAGGTCGATGACTTCAAGGCCAACGTGCGTAACCTGCGCATTCTTGTGCTCGGCCGGTTCGGCGAGGATCTGCCCGAACTGGAACGGCGCATCCAAGACACGCTGAACATGCTGGAACGGCAGAACTACGTGCATCGAACCGGCGACGAATACGAGTATCTGACCAACGACGAGCAGGCCGTCGAAAGTGAAATCAAGAACGTCGACATCGAGGACCGGCAGATCCGCGACCGCTTGGGCAGGATCGTCAGCGAGGATATTCTCGGCCAGCCGCTGACCGTCGAATACGGGCAGGGACGGCAGAAGGTGAGGTTCCGGTACGGTCTGACCATCGACAACGTGGCGCAGGGACGGACCTATCCGATCACGCTGCACATCGTCACCCCAATGGACGACATACCGTTGGACGCCAAGATCATGCGATCATCCGGCGAACGCGGGGAACTGCGCGTGATCCTCGACGACGACGACTCCAATTTCATGAACGACCTGACCATGGTCGAACGTACCGAGAAGTATCTCCGTCTGCACGCCAACGAACAGGGTTCCCGCAAACACATCCTCGACGCCAAGCGCGGCGATCTCAACATCATGAAACGGGAACTGAAGTCCACGGTGTCCAAGGCGCTGTGCTCGGCCGTCATCGCCTACAACGGCGCCACGTTGGACACGAAGGCGCGCGAAAGCGCGACCGGCATCATCACGGAGGCGATGCAGACGCTGATCGGACGCCTGTACACCAACTTCCGACTGGTGGAGGATCTCTCCTACACCGAGCGTGATCTCCCCGCCGTACTCGCCGATGCTTCGGACTCCAAGCCGTCGCTGGACGGCACCGATTCCGTGCAGAATCGTCTGGATCTGCCGGCACAGGACGTGTACGACTATGCGGCCGGGCAGATCCGCCGCAATCTCGTGCCGACGGTCAGAGACGTCATTGCGCACTACGAGAACGAACCGTACGGCTGGCCGCTGGCGGACACGCTCGCATGTCTGTGCTACCTGTATGGCAACGAACGGATTCGACTGACGATCGACAGCAATCGGATACCGCGCACCGATGTGGTCAAATATCTGACCAATCAGAAAAAGACCGAAAACATGCGCGTGGAGATCCCGAAGCGCTACGATGCCGCCAAACTCAGGGAACTGCGCAATTTCGCCAACGATTACCTTGGCCTGACCGCAGACAGGCTGCCCGGCGACGCCGAAGACATGGCTCGCGTCATCAGGGACGGGTTGCGCGAACAGATACGCGCGATCGAACAGCTCAAGGCCGCCAACGGACGGTTCGCGTTCGTCACGGCGCTTGATGAGCCGCTCGAACGGCTGAAGACCGTTGCCGCCAAGCCGGAGGAGTGGATGCTGGAAACCTTCCCCTCCAAGAACGAAGACGACAACACGGATCAACTGCTGGACGACCAAGAGGACGTGATCGCCCCGATCCGCAAGGTCCTCAACGGCTTCCAGCGTGACGTGTTGGCCAACGGCCTGGACTGGATCAAAACCAACGACTCCAACTTCACACTCGCATCCGCCGATCTGCAACGGGAACGTGACGAAGCGCGTGCCACGGCGGACGATCCGAAACTGTTCCAAGGCAACCGGGTCAACCTGTTCAAGACCCGACTGACCGACCTCCAGCAGCATCTCGGCGAACTCGTCGACACGGAACGCGAACAGGCGCTGGCAGCCGTCGCCGCCGTGCGAGAATCCCTCACCGGCATCGATTCGTACCGTGCCGCCCGCGAGGATGCCCAACGGCAGGCCCTGCGCTCGCTGGATGATGCGGCCGCGAAGATCGAGTCGGCGAAGTACATCGCCGACATCCGGCAGACCGCGGACACCGTGCGCGGCAGCCTGTACCTGACCTTGGTCAACCAGTTGGACGCTGCCAAGGAACAGCCGGAACCGCAGGAACCGGCTGACGTTCACGACGAGCCGGGGAAGCCAGTGGAGTCTCGGGACTTACGGAATCCATCAGCTGGGGAGACGCTGCCCGATACCGTTGCGCCAGTCGAGCCCGGTCCCAAGCATATCGAGACGGTACAGGCCGAGTCGAAGCCGGTCGAGCGCACCATCCGCGTCACACCGCCGCGCCCCAAGCCGATGCTGCGCACGGAAGACGATGTGGATGAGTTCCTCGACGAATACCGGCGCAAGCTCATGGCCGTCATCCGCGAAGGTAAACGCATTTTACTGTGAGTCAGTTTTTGCGTGGATTTAAAATGAGTTTTAAATCCACGCAAAAACTGATAGTATTGAAAATACGTTTTCAATGAGGGATGGTGTGGATGATCGACCGACCGAAGTACCTGCGCAAACTCGACATGTGGAAAGACCATGACGTAGTCAAGGTAATCACCGGCGTGCGCCGATGCGGCAAGTCGACGTTGATGACGCTTTGGAAACAACGTCTGGTTGAACGGTATGGCGTTGCGCCGGAGGCTATCGTCCACATCAACCTCGAACTGTTGGAGAATGAACCGTTTCTCGAGTACCGCCGCCTGTATGAGGAAATTCTCCGCCGTTGCGGCGAAGGAGAGGGAACGCGTTATGTGCTGATCGACGAAATCCAGAATGTGCCGGACTTTCAGAAAACGCTTGACAGCTTGCAGGCCAAGGGCGGCATCGATCTGTATGTCACCGGATCAAATGCCATGCTGTTATCCGGAACGCTGGCAACCTTGATATCCGGCAGATACGTAGAGATCGCCATGACGCCCCTTTCGTTTGCTGAATACTGGAGTGCGCAATCCGACACAAGGACGACCATGCGGCGCGCATGGTCCGAATACCTGCATGATGGTGCGCTTCCCGCCACGGTGGGCTTTTCCGGCAACGAAACGATGCTGCACGATTACCTTGACGGCATACTCAACACCGTGTTGTTCAAGGATGTAGCCGCACGATTGGGCGTCTCCAACATTGCGGCGCTGGAAACGGTGACCCGCTATCTGTTCGACGATGTCGGCAATCTCGTGAATCCCAAGTCCATCGCGGATGCCATGACCTCGATGGGCACGAAGATATCGCCGCCTACGGTGTCCAACTATGTGGAAGGACTTGCGGCGGCATTCATCTTCTATCCGGTGCAGCGATATGACGTCAAAGGCAAGCGTGCTCTGCGGCAGGAGCGTAAGTATTATGCCGTAGATCTAGGCATGCGTCGCATGTTGTGTTCCAACAAGGTGCGCGACACTGGTCGTCTTCTGGAGAATGTGGTGTTTTTCGAGTTGATGCGCAGGGAAGGTGATGTGTATGTCGGTCAGAGCGCGGGTGGTGAGATTGATTTCATCACCCATGGTGCCGACGGCCCGCGCTATTACCAAGTGAGCGAATCCGTGCATGATCCGGATACATTGGAGCGTGAGTTGTCGTCGCTGCGTGCGGTACGGGATAATTATCCGAAGATGCTGATCACACTGGATGATGAACGTCCGGTTTCCCATGAAGGGATTCAACAGATATACGCATTGGATTGGCTGCTTGACGATGGAGAGGAGCAGTGAGCATGAACACGAGTAAGTTGCAGGCTTTTGCGGCCGGGGCGCGCATGGAGCTGATGAAGGCGGTGCGGGCCAAGCTGGATGCGGCGATGGAGCCGGATTCGGCGGCGAGTGTGGACAATCCGCGCGCGTTCGCAAAGCTGCAGGATGAGATTCTCGGCAACGGCGGCGGCGAGCAGGGGCGTGCCAGAACCGCGGAACGGCACGCCTACCGGTGGTTCAACCGGATCATCGCCCTGCGGTACATGGATGCGAACGACTTCACCAGCCCGCATGTGGTGTCCGGCGAGGACGCGGACAATCCGAACGCCTTGCCGGCCGTATTGTCCGCGGCCAAGCGCGGCGAATTCGACGAGGACGTGTTCGGCTCGAACGTTGGTGTCAAAGCCAAGCTGGTGCCCACGATCACCGCACTGTTGGATGGCAGCAAAACCAGCAACGATCCGCAGGGTGAGGCGTATGGTCTGTTGTTGCGTGCGTACTGTGATTATTGGCATAGGTTTTTGCCGTTCATGTTCGATGATGCCGGTGCGGCGGATGAGATTCTGATGCCGGCCGATCTGCTCGCGTCCGATTCCGTGCTGCGCAAGGTCGCGGAAGTGATGACCGTTGCCGATTGCGTGGGCGACGAGGGGCAAGGCAATGTCGAGATCATCGGCTGGCTGTACCAGTTCTACATCGCAGAACGCAAGGATGAGGTGATGGCCGGCTTCAAGAAGAGCAAGAAGGCCGGTGCCGCCGAAATCCCCGCCGCCACCCAGCTGTTCACCCCCGACTGGATCGTGCGGTATTTGGTCCAGAACACCGTCGGCCGCCTCTGGACCCAATCCCATCCCGAATCCCAACTCTGGAAGTCCTGGGAGTACTACATTCCCGAAGTTCCCGCCACTGAAGGCACTCCCGGCGCATCTGATGGCGTCGGCCTTTCCTCCCCCCGGGAGGGGGAGGTGTCAGCAAAGCTGACGGAGGGGGTCCTCAAGCCCCAATCCACCCTCCATATCGCCACCCCGGAGGAATTGACCGTCTGCGACCCCGCCTGCGGCTCCGGCCACATGCTCACCTACGCCTTCGACCTGCTCTACGACATCTACGACGAAGCCGGCTACTCCGCCAACGAGATCCCGGGCCTGATTCTCGAGCACAACCTATTCGGCATGGAGATCGACGAACGCGCCGCCAACCTCGCAGCCTTCGCCCTGACCATGAAGGCCCGCGGCCGCTACCGCCGATTCTTCCGCAAGCAGGTGCAACCCAACATCCAGCGCATCACACCCGAATACTTCACCGACACCGAAGTCGAAGAACTCAACGACCTGTACAACGTCACCTTCGACGCCGACACCTGGAACACCTACCAACACGCCGACATCTACGGCTCCCTCATCCAACCCCCATCAGACCTCAAAAAGCTGGCGGTAGCCTCGGCTCCCTCGGCTGAGGGAGCTGTCGAGCACAGCGAGACTGAGGGAGCGTACACCCTACTCGCGCCAGACCTTGAGGAACGCTCCAAAACCGTCCTCACCCAAACCCGCTACCTCACCCGCCAATACGCTGCGGTCGTCGCCAACCCGCCCTACATGGGTTCCGGCAACATGGGCAATGAGTTGAAGAAGTACGTAACCGACCACTACAAGGACGGGAAAGCGGACCTCTTCGCCGCGTTCATCCTGCGTAACCTGCGACTCATCCAGCCGAACGCCCTGCTCGGTATGATCACTATGCAGAGCTGGATGTTCCTCTCCTCATTCGAGGAACTGCGCAAAAACCTGCTTGCGAAGAACACCGTCGAAACGATGGCACACCTCGGTGCCGGAGCCTTCGACAGCATCGGCGGCGAGGTTGTTTCCACCACGGCATTCACGATTCACAAGAGTCAGGCCAATGGCAAAGGCAAGTACTTGCGTTTGGTTGATGTGAATGGAGATGACAATCAGTCCAACATATGTACTGGTGCTGTGCGGGGCGAGCATGATGATCTCATGTTCACCGTCAACCAGCAGGATTTCGCCCAGATTCCCGGCTCACCAATTGTGTATTGGCTCTCTGATGCCATGCGTCGCGTTTTCGCGGAGGGGAACCCGATTGATGATGTTGTCGAGCCTAAGAAAGGTTTAGGAACTGGGAACAAAGACCGTTTTATGCGGTATTGGTGGGAGGTCTCCCAAACGAATACATGTTTTACTGCGCCCAATAGTGAATTTGCGAATAGATCGAGATGCATGTGGTTCCCACATAATAAAGGTGGAGAGTTCCGCAAATGGTACGGTAACAACGATTATGTGGTGAATTGGTTCCATAATGGTGTGGGAATAAAGGCTTATACAAATGAGCGTGGCCAACTTGCATCATATCCACGAAATCAAGATTGCTATTTTAAGGAGTCTGCTTCTTGGTCAAAAATCACGAGTGGGCAGTTTTCAATGCGCTATGTACCTTTTGGCAGTATTTTTAATGAAGTTGCCCCTGCTTTTTTTGCAAACAAAGATTTGCTATTTTCACTTTTGGCATTTCTTAATAGTTCTATCGGCAATGAGATTGCAAAAGCCATTTCTCCGACTCTGGATTTTCAAGTTGGACAAGTTGCGACATACCCTATGTCTTCTAAGATGTTTGATGAACGAATTGGCAATTTAGTCTCTTTGCTGATATCTGCATCCCTTGTCGACTGGAACTCCTATGAAACTTCGTGGGAGTTTGCTGGATTGGATGTTCTGAAGGACTCTGACGAAGCTGCACTATCTAACATCATCCACGCATATATCGTCCACTGCAAAACCATCGTTGAAGAACAGCGTCAGCGTGAAATCAAGAACAACGAGCTGGTGGCGGACGCCTACGGCGTGCGAAGCGAGGTGCCGTGCGATGTGCCGATCGAGCGCGTCTCGCTGAAACGCAATCCGGCGTTTGCATACCCGAAGAACAAGCCTGCCGAACGCGACGAACTCATGACCCGCGACATTGTCAAGGAGATCATCTCCTATGCGGTCGGCTGCATGTTCGGACGCTACTCGCTCGACAAGCCGGGCCTGATTCTCGCCTCCCAAGGCGAAACCATCGACGACTATCACGCGCAAATCCCGAATCCCACGTTCGAGCCGGATGTGGACAACGTGATTCCTGTGACCGACGACGAATGGTTCGAGGACGATATCGTCGCCCGATTCCGTGACTTCCTGAGCGTGGCATGCGGCGAACGGCATCTGAACGAGAACATCGCTTACATTGAACAGGTACTTGGTAAGCCGCTGCGCAAGTACTTCGCCTCCGACTTCTACGACGATCACGTGAGCATGTACAAGAACCGTCCGATCTACTGGATGTACTCCAGCCGCACCGACAAGAAGGGCACGTTCAAGGCGCTCGTCTATCTGCACCGGTACACGCCCGCCACCACGAACACGGTGTTGAAGTACCTGCGCGAGTTCACCGCCAAGCTCAACGCTCAATCCGAAGCTTTACTCGCCTCCGGCAAGCCTGCCGAAGTGCGCAAGGGTGAAAAGTTGCGCACCGCCATCAAGGAATGCACCGACTACGAGCGCGATGTGCTGTATCCGCTCGCCACCCGCAACCTCCCCGTCGACCTCGATGACGGCGTCCTCGTCAACTACCTGCGCCTAGGCCCCGCCCTCCGTACCATCCCCTCAATCGAGAAAAAACGCTCCACCGTCCAATCCTGGACCTGGCCCACCCATCCGTTAGAGAGTTGATGTTGTCATGTTAAGCGAAGTATTATCTGTATTAAGCTTCGGCATAGCGTTAGTGTCTCTTACGTGGCAGATTGTGTCATGGGCATACGATGGTAGACGTGTTCGAGTCCGCCTGTTGCATGGTGTATTACAGGGGAGCGGCGCATATGTTGGGCCTGTTAACAGATTCGGCAAGAGACAGGATATTCAATACCTACGAGATCAGGGAATAGTTGGCCCCGAAGTTATAGGCATTTCTGTAACAAATATTGGCAGAGCTACTGTGAGAGTGGATAGATATTGTTTAATAGCAGGAATGCATTCATTCGTTCCTATAGGTGATGCTTTGGGGCCGTCTCTGCCTTATCGACTTCCTGCCGGAGAATCTGAGTCTTGGTATGTGTTAATGGAAACTGCAGAAAAAATCGCTGCCGGCAAGAAGGGTTCTCGGCAAACGCTTCGTATGTCAGTATCACTAGGAACGGGCGATAAAATCAAAACACGACAAAGTCTCAGGATCATTGCGTGAGCAGTTTTGTGAGATTCCCATGAAAGAAAGAAACGAATCGTTTTATCAGGATGTGGTGGCGTATCGGTTGCTGCTGCATTCGCATAGTTTGAGGACGTCGAAGGCTTTTCGACAGATGCGAGTCGCCAACTCCGTAGCGGACACGGTAATCATCAACGGACATGGAACTGTATACGAAATTAAATCTGATCTCGATACTTTCGAGCGGCTTGAGGGGCAGCTTAAGGATTACTTCAAGGTATTCTCCTACGCAAATGTGGTCATTCCTGAAAAAAAGCTCGCTTGTTTGCGGGATCGCCTTGCCGCTATGCCTGAATTCGGCCGGCATGTCGGCATTTATACGCTGACGAACCGTAATGCACTCAAATGTGTAAAGAAACCAGTTGAGTACAATGACGATCTCAGCAAAATTGAGCTGTTAAAGGTACTGCGCAAGCCTGAGTACTCGAAGATTCTACGATCTGAATTCGGTGCATTGCCTGACGTTTCCCCGGCTATGTTCTATGGTGCTTGCCGCGACATGTTTCTCCGGCTTCCTGTACTCAAGGCACAGTCGTTGGTCATGAACGCGATTAAACAACGCAAGGTTTGGACTCGCGAGGAATTGGAACAGTTTCCAGAGGAGCAGCGCATCTCCCTGTACTTCGCCTACGATAGGGTGGAGAAAGTGCCGGGAGCAAAGACTCTCCCGGCGTAACCATTGGCAACAAGGGGGTTGGGGATGACATACTACCCGTATCTCAGAGCGAGACAGTACGAGTTACTTGCGCTTCGAGAACTACTGATGGCAGGCAAACTTCCCGTACAAGTAACCCCTATCATCGAGCCGGTGAAAGACACTCCACAGCTTCGGCAAACGATGAAGATCTTCCGCGAGCGCGAAAATGGCGCCTTAGGCGTTGTGCTGAATCCCGATGTGGGGGATCTGACGGCAGACACCGATCTTGATAGCCGGTTCGACATATACGGCAACAGCCAAACGCTTCCTCTCATTGGGGAATCCGGACGTATAGTCCCTGCGATCCTTTTGAACAATGATGCCATGACGGTCGCGAATAGAGTCGAACAGACCGACGCAACGTTGATGGAAGAAAGCGGTATCGTATTTGTGTCTGAAAATGATCGGGGACGTATTCGTAACTTGAAGGAATTCAAGTTTCATGCCATCGCATCATCCGACAGTATGCAGTTGCGGCGAGACTTAAAGCGGAATGACATCAGTGCTAAGCGCATTCTGTTCTCAGACCCTTTCATTAAGCGTGAGAATAATGCCGCCTATGATGACGATGATTGTCGAGATGAATTTTTCTCGGATGATCATTTGTGGTACAAGGATGAAGGACAATACGAGGGGTTTGGCGACTATTCCATCGTCGGAGACAATTACGATGAACGTGGTGGCATGCCCAAAGCAGTCGCAGTGCATATCGTCTATTTCGATGAGCACTGGAATCTGCGCATCCATCATTTTGTTTCCTATGCCAGTGATGATGTTCATGAAACGCCAGCTAAATTCATTCAAGCTGTTGAGAAACTGAGTGCTTGGCATGATGAGCGTGATGGACTTAGTAGCGAGCATATGACCATAGGTATGCGAACGCTTATCAACCATGCCGAGACCGGTACCTATCCAGGATTGCCGACTATCAAGAAGCTGTCCATCATGCACCATCTCGAACTTATGGGTTGGTTCTTCTCGGAAAGGCCGGATCTACAATGCGATGCTGCGTGAACTGTTTCCGGGATCATGTCTTGCGTGACCGAATCGAAAGCCTGAATATCAAAGGTGATTGCGATTTCTGCGGAATGGCCGATGCCTTTGTCTACGACTTTGCAAGAAATAACAGCCTGCAAGATTCGATGCTTGCCATCATGGGATTGTATGAGACTGCCGACTCATCGGTCGGCCATATGGGACATTCAATGGTATATGAATTAACCAGCAGATGGCATTTACTCAATCTGTCGGAAAAGACGACTGCGAAGTTGCTGGACGCCATGTACCGGGAGACCTCGGATGATACCTTCGCAGGCTACGACATGGAATCGTTACTGACTGGTGACGTTCATCTGAAGACTTCTGAAGCCAATGCAATCCCGGAACATGATTGGGAGAAATTTGCCAATCATCTGAAATACCAGAATCGTTTTTTCGTGTCTTTCATCAATACCGATGAATTGGCAAAACTCATCAGTTGCACGCGAACCATCTGCAAATCCGGCACTGTACTTACGCGAGCACGTATCGCATCAGACGCGAAAGGGTATGCTCCTGGTCGTGATATGGGCGCTCCTCCTGCGGGTCTGGCTGGGAATGGTCGTATCAATCCGGTTGGCATCAGCGAACTCTATACCACCGTAGGTGAGGATGATCTGGCCGACGATACCGCTCTGCATGAGATTCGTGCGGGCATGCACGATTACGTGACGTTCGGAAAGTTCACTTTGAACAAAACGATCACGGTCGCCGACCTATCAAAAATCTCTGAGATCAGTCCCTTTGACATAGATGCCGAAGACCTGCCGCTTTTTGCGGTGAACCTAGAAATATTGGACGGCATGGCCCGAGATATTGCCAGGCCGATGCGCAGAGGTGATAACCCTCTTGAATATATTCCCTCGCAATACATCGCCGAATTCATCAAAAGCCTTGGTGAAGAGCAGGGCGGGCCATATGACGGCGTGATGTACAGTAGCACGTTGAAGAAAAACGGCGTGAACCTATGCCTGTTCGCCCCGGAAGAATACACCTGCGATACAACGTATACCAAACGGGTAAGTGAAATAACGTACGATGTCGTGGATTGATGAATTTGGAGGAGAGCATGCTCGTCAATGATCTGATATCCGGCGAATCCAAGAACGTTGAGTATAAGGTGGCGTTGCCGGATCGGAGCATCAAGTATGTGAAGACGGCGGTGGCGTTTGCCAACGGCGAGGGTGGTCGAATCGTCTTCGGCGTCGAGGATCAGACGCTGAACGTGGTCGGCGTGCCAGATGATCAAGTGTTCACCATCATGGACGCCATCTCCAATGCCATCGCCGATAGTTGCGAACCGTTGATCATTCCGGATATTTTCATGCGTGACATCGGCGGCAAGACGGTGATCGTCGCCGAAATCCTACCGGGCGCGCAACGGCCGTACTACATCAAGTCGATGGGGCGAGACCAAGGTACTTTCGTACGCGTCGCCGGCACCACGAGGCAAGCCGACGCGGCGACCATCAAAGAACTGCTGTTCGAAGGCAGCAATCGCAGCTTCGACCAAACCGTATGCCTCGGACTGGAAGCAACCGACGAAGACGTCGACAAGTTATGCGAAGCAATGACCGATGTCGCCAAGACCAACGCAAAGCATGATGTCGACTCGATCAAGCCGGTGACCGCCAAGCAGTTGCTCTCATGGGGCGTCCTGGTTGAACGTGATGGCGAGCTTAAGCCAACGAACGCGTATGCGATTCTGTCCGGCATCAACAGTCCGGTGCGTTCCATCGTGCAATGCGGCGTGTTCAAAGGCTCCACCAAAGCCGTGTTTGTTGACCGTCGCGAATTCACCGGCGCGCCGTGGGAACTCGTCGAACAGGCGTACCAGTACGTGCTGCGCAACATCCATATGGGTGCGCGGTTCGAGGGTGTGTACCGGCAGGATGTGTACGAGATTCCGCCGGACGCGATTCGCGAACTCATCGTCAACGCCGTCGTGCACCGCAGCTACATCGACCACTCCAGCATCCAGATCGCGATCTACGACGACCGGCTCGAAATCACATCTCCCGGGCGGCTCCCGATGGGCCAGACCATCGCACGCATGAAGGAGGGCTATTCGAAGATCCGCAACGAGGCATTGGCGGCGGCCTTCTCCTACATGCGGCTCATCGAACACTGGGGCAGCGGCGTCCCTCGCATCATCGAAGAAGTGCGCGAGGCCGGTCTGCGCGAACCGGAATTCCTCGGCGGCGATACCGACCTACGTATCAACATTTACCGTCAAGTTGATGCTCTAGCATCAGATACTGCGTCTGGAGTGCGGGATACTACCGAAACGGTGCGGGATACTGCGTCTGGAGTGCGGGATACTACCGAAACGGTGCGGGATACTACCGGCCTGACCGATGATGAACGCGCAGTGATCCACTATGCGCAAGCCAACGGCGGAATCACATCCGCGGTAGCGAAGAATGTGTTGAATCTTCAGGAACGTCAGACCCAGAAGATTCTCGCTGGCCTAGTGAACCGCGGAATACTGCATCGTATCGGTGCTGCACGCTCCACGCGATATGTACTGGCTGAGACGACTACGGCGAACGAGAATCGTGATTGAGATGTGTCGACCATACTCGACACATCTCAAGAAAAGCCAATGGAGTTTCGACTATATTCGAAACCTTCGTGTACAACCCAGTACAGTGTCGACCATACTCGACACTCGATCATAACAACGAAAGGACCCCGCATGAGCAGCGGCATGCAGATCGGACGATTGCTGGCGTCCCGGTTCGCGGTATTCGACGGGACACCGTACAGCGCCGGGCGCATCGTGTTCTGGTATGACGAGCGTGGCGAGTTCGAGGACCAGCTGACCGACATCGCCGGGTCGGATGCTGCCGACGAGACGTTGCGCGATGTTCAAATCGTGCGTCTGGAACGCAATCCGTTCGCGTTGAAGCATCGCATGCTCATCGAACAACCGACCGCGAAGTTCCTCGTGTATCTGACCGGCAAACTGCCCAAAGACGAAGACAACTGGCTGTTGGATCTCGAACTGGCATACGGACCACTGTTCACCGCCGACAAGCTGTCGATGATCGTCCATGAACTGTTCCCGCGCGAAACGTCCGCCGTCACTCGCGATACGTGGCTCGCCATCATGCAGCGCACCAAACCGTTCTTCGAGGACGACGAACTGGTCGAATCGTTGGCAAGCCGTTTGCGAGCCAACGATGACGAACGTGATTTCCAGGCGAAGATGATCGCCGTGCTCTTGAGCTTGCCGGCGGGGGAGCACAGTCTGCAATCGATCTGGCGCAAACTGCTCGAACAATACGCGCAAGGTGACACGGACGGCATCGAACGCATCGAAACGATGGGACTGCTCGACTACCACTGGACCGGCACACGCGGCATCTACCGGTTCGACGCGGACCGGTCATTGGCGCATCCCACGGTGAAGGACTTCGTGCTCTGGCTGTTCCGCTTGGCATGGAACGGATTCAGCGACGCCGAGCATGGCGCCGACTACTATGCGAACATCCGCCGCGACTTCGACATGTGGCGCAACGATCCACGGTTCGCGCCGGTGATGCGGGCCCTGGCCGAGGACGTGTTCTCCGACCTGTCGATTGACCACGACATCGCCCGTATGGAATTGGACGAACTGACGTCGCGCGGCGTTTTCCGCGAAGTCGACGAGCAGCTCGTGGAACTGCTGTACGCGGACCTCGGCAACGAGAGCATCACCGACGATGACGTGCAACGCATCGTCGCATCCCGCCAATACGGCCTCTGGCATGATGATTTCGCCAAGGATTATGCCGTCATCGCCGCCGCCAGCGCATTGCGGGCGCAACTGCGCACGGCCCGGCCCGTCATGGCGTCCATCACGTCAGCGCAAGCCGGATTCAGGATCTACGCCGACGACTTGTGTCGCGTCGACGGCTGTTACCGTCGGTTCGTCGCCGCATGGAAAGCGAGCAGCCGGCCGTTCAGCGGCAGAATGGTCGCGGAAAGCCTCGAACAGGAATACGCGCGTTATCAGGCCGATCTCGGCATGGCATGGCAGACGCAGGTCAACACGATGACCGACTGGTCGATCGACGATGTCCCCCCGCAAACCGACTTCTACACGCGTAATGTCAAGAAAACGACCGACGCCGGCAAGAAGATCGCCGTCATCATCTCCGACGCGCTACGCTATGACGTGGCCGCGGAATTCCGCGAACGGCTGGGCTCGCAAAGCCGCTGGAACGCCACGATGGACGCGCAACTGGGCGTGCTGCCCTCATACACGCAACTGGGCATGGCCGCGCTGCTGCCGCACACGACGCTCGCATTGGACCCGGCGGACCACTACTCCGTGCTCGCGGACGGCCAATCCACCAAGGGCACGGCCGCGCGGGACTCGATCCTTTCCGCAGTGAACGGCACCGCAGTGGACGCGGAAACGCTGATGAACATGAAACGGGACGAATACCGCGAACTGGTCAAATCCTGCAACGTGCTCTACGTCTACCACAACGTCATCGACGCGACCGGAGACAAGGCCGCAAGCGCGTCGGACGTATTCGGCGCATGCGAGCGCGCGCTCGATGATCTGGACGGCATCGTCAAGCGACTGGCCAACGCAAACGTGACCAACATGATCGTCACCGCCGACCACGGCTTCCTCTACCAAGACCATGACGTGACCGATGCCGAATGGCTGAGCGAAACCCCATCCGGCGACGTGATCTGGCAGAAGAAGCGGCGGTTCGTCATCGGCTCCAACCTTGCGAACAAACCCGCGTTCGTCACGTTCGCCGCCGCACAGGTCGGACTGGCCGACCCGAGCGACGAGCACGTGACCATACAGACTCCCAACGGCATCCATCGGCTGCGCATCCAAGGCGACGGCGCACGATACGCGCACGGCGGCGCCGCACTGCCGGAAATCGTGGTGCCGGTCGTACACATCAACAAAGGCCGTTCAGCCTCCGGCGACGCACGCCAGGTGGAATTCCGCATCCTGCAGAACACCGACCGCATCACCACCGGACAGATCACCGTCGACTTCCTGCAGACCGAACCGGTGGGAGGCAAGATATCCGAACGCACCGTGCTCGCCGGACTATGGGGCGTGGAATCAAACGGCCACGCCACGCTGATCTCCAACGAAGTGCCGCTCGCCTTCGCATCCACATCCAAAGATCCGGCCGAACGCCACGTCCCGGCCACATTCCTGCTGACCACGGACGCGGACCGGTTCAACAACACCGTCATCGAACTGCGATTGAGCGAGCGGATTGCCGGCTCCAACCAGACGCGCAGACTCGACACCAAGGCGGAATACCGGCTCCAACGCGGACTCGTGATCGACGACGGTTTCGACTTCTGACACGAGGCCAGACAACTTGAGCAACGACAGACAGGTAAGGTAGGAACCATGACCAACGAAGAGCATGCGGCGGACAACACGCCGGCCGAACAAGGCAGCGTTCCTCCGATGAGCGAACTGGACCGCAAAGTGACCGCCGAATTCTCCGGATACACGGTGCGCAAGGATCTTGTCAGCAAAGTTAAAGGCAACGCGCTCGTTCCCTCGTACGTGTTGGAGTATCTGCTCGGCAAATACGCGACCACCACCGATGCGAACAGCGTGCAGGCCGGCGTGGAACGGGTGCGGGCCATCCTCGCGGACAACTACGTGCATCGCGAGGAAGCCAACCTCATCCAGTCGAAGATCCGCGAAAAAGGCCGCTATCAGGTCATCGACAAAGTGCAGGTCGCACTCAACGAAAAACTCGACCAGTACGAGGCCACATTCGAAAACCTCGGCATCAGTCGGGTCGTCGTCGACTCGCAAACCGTTCGGAACAATCCCAAGCTCATGGTCACCGGCATCTGGTGCATGTGCACGCTGGTCTACGCCTACTCGGGCGACCCCAAGGACGTGCCGTGGCGGCTGCACCGGCTCATGCCCGTGCAGATGTCGCACGACGACCGAGAAAACTATTTCGCGATGCGCTCGCGGTTCACGGCCGACGAATGGATCGACCTGCTGATGCAGTCGGTCGGATTCAACCCGTCGCAGTTCTCGGATCGCGCCAAACTGCTGCATCTGGTGCGCATGATCCCGTTCGTGGAACGCAACTACAATCTGATCGAACTCGGGCCGAAAGGCACCGGCAAGTCGCACATCTACTCCGAGTTCTCGCCGCACGGCATGCTCATCTCCGGCGGCGAGGTGACCGCGGCGAAACTGTTCGTCAACAACACGACCGGGCAGATCGGTCTGGTCGGGTTCTGGGACACGGTCGCGTTCGACGAGTTCGCCGGCAAAACCAAGAAGGCCGATCGCGCGCTCGTGGACATCATGAAGAACTACATGGCGAACAAGTCGTTCTCGCGCGGCCGCAACACCATGCAGGCGGAGGCGTCCATGGTGTTCGTGGGCAACACGTCGCACAACGTGCCGTACATGCTCAAGAACACCGACCTGTTCGAGGAACTGCCCGCCCAATACCATGACCCGGCCTTCCTTGACCGCACCACTACTATCTGCCCGGCTGGGAGTTCGAGCAGATCCGCAGCGAGATGTTCACCTCCGGTTATGGGTTCGTGGTCGATTATCTGGCCGAGATCCTGCACAACTTGCGCAATGTAGACTACGGGTCTGCATTCGAGCGGTACTTCACGCTTTCGCCGTCGCTGTCCACGCGAGACAAGGACGGCGTGCGCAAGACCTTCTCCGGACTGATGAAACTCATCTACCCGTCCGGCGATGCGACGATGAGCGAGATGGAACCGTTGCTGCGCTGCGCCATCGAAGGACGCAAACGCGTCAAGGACCAGCTGTGCCGCATCGACTCGACGATGGCCGAGGTCGACTTCAGCTACATCCGTGCCGGCTCCACGGAACCCGTCGCCGTGCATACGCTCGAAGAGGACGACTACCCGGAGCTGTATTGGCGGGACGGGAACGGGCGTGACGACGTTGCGGCTGTGGAGAATACCGCGATGCCGGGCATGCCAGTGACAGTCGCCGTTGCCGATCCCGTCACCAACGGCGTGGACGCCAAGTCGATTCCATCCGCAACGGATGGCCAAACCCAGCCCACGGGAGATTCCTCCATACAGTCCGTGACTGCGGTGAAGAAGTCTGTTTTGTCGCGCATCGAACGCGCCGCCGCAGCGGCCCGTGAGGGCCATCTTGAATTTGCCGAAAACCAACGGGGCATCACGTACAACAAACTGTTCGGCGCGTATGTGGCCGGCGCAAAGCGCATCACGCTGAAGGACCAGTACATCCGGATGCCCTATCAGATTCGCAATCTTGCCGAATTCCTGGAAACCGTGCTTAACTACACCGATCGAGGGGACGAAGTACAAGTGCACTTGGTCACGGGGCGCACCGAGCCGCAATTCCTTGATCAGCAGATCGAAGACCTGAATGCCGTGCAGGCCGAGTTCGGGGAGCTGGGCATCGTTTTCACATATGAATTCAGCGACTCCGGACACGACCGTTCCATCGTCACCGATACGGGATGGCGCGTCATCCCCGGCCGCGGGCTTGATATCTATCAGCCGTACAGCTTTGACTGGCTCAACCCGCTCACGCGGCAGCAGTCGTTGCGGCGTGCCAAGGAGTTCTCCGTGACCTATCAGAGGACTGACCGGGACGAGTGAATGGGCATTACGGTTCCTGGGATTGCTCGGCGCGATCCCGGGAACTGGATACACTGGTATCCGCTTTATATCGGGACCGGATACTAGAGATCCACAAGGAGAGACAGTCATGCAGGAACGTCGCGGGGCGTTGCGCGCCGGCGAGAAGGTGCAGTTCACCGATCGCAAGGGCAAGAAGATCACCGACCAGCTGGTCGCCGGCGGCTCCACACAGACCGAGCATGGCCTGATCCTGCACGGTGATGTGATCGGCCGTACGGAAGGCATCGTCGTGACCACCGTCACCGCGAAACGTGAGGCGCAGGTCAATCAGGTGCATCCTGAACGTGACGCCAACAAGCCGTGGAAGGCCGCCCGCGCGATCGGCGGCTGGGACTATGCGGTCATGCGTCCGCGACTGGCCGACTACGTACTGTCGATGCCGCGCGGCGCGCAGATCATGTACCCGAAGGACATCGCGCAGGTCATCCAGCTCGGCGACATTCGCAAAGGTCTGCACGTGCTCGAATCGGGCGCCGGTTCGGGCGCTATGAGCGTCAACCTGCTCGATGCGGTGGGGGAGAACGGCCATCTGACCACGATCGAGCTGCGCCCCGACTTCGCGCGCGTGGCCGAGGCGAACGCGACCCTGTACTACGGCGAAAAACCGGCATGGTGGGACCTGAAGACCGGCGACTTCGACTCGGTCGCTGCAAGTCTGCCGGAACATGAATACGACCGCATCATGCTCGACATGCTCGACCCATGGAACCGGCTCGAACAGGCGTACCGCGTGATCGCCCCCGGTGGCGTGCTCGTCTGCTACATCACCACGACCACGCAGATGTCGCGTCTGGTCGAAGCGCTGCGCGACTCCGGCCGCTGGACCGAACCGGACATTCAGGAGACGCTGGAACGTAGTTGGAAGGCGCAGGGATTGGCCGTGCGTCCCGACCACCAGATGATCGGCCACACCGGGTTCCTCGTCGTCTCGCGCGCGATGGCGGAAGGCTTCGCGGCGCTCAAGAAACGCGACCGCGTCACCAAGGACACGACCACCGACATCGACTCGCTCACGGACGACGAACGCGCCGCGCAGCTCGAGGATCTCGAACTGCGCGACATCTCAGACCGCAAGTTGCGCAAGGTGCTGCGCGATCTGGACGCGCAGGTCTCGCACCTGTAACCGGGTGAATCCCGTGCAACACGCGGGATGAAAGTTCACTTTCATCGGCCATAATAGGGGGCAGTTTTATCGCTTCACCGAAAGGGCGGTCATGGCCGTGAAATTGGGCAAGGTCGAGAAAAAAGCCAAGTCGTATGATCATATCCTCATCATCATGAGGCATGCGAAGGCCGAACCGTTCGGCGAATACGGCGACCGCGACCGTCCGCTGTCCGACAAGGGACTCAAGCAGGCCAAGGCCGTGGGCAAGGGGCTGCTGGGTTTGGGGCTTGTGCCCAACCGTATAGCGTGCTCCGGCGCGTTGCGTACCCAACAGACTTGCGCGAAGATGCTCAAAACCTTCGGCGACGTGCCCAAGGTCGACTATCGGCAAAGTCTGTACGACGGCGGCATCCAGGCCGTGCTCGACGAACTTGTGCAGACCAAGGACAAGCATCGCGTGCTCATGGTGCTCGGTCACGAGCCGACCATGTCGATCGCCAGCCAATGGCTTGCCTCGCATGATTCCGACCCGGCCACGCTCGACCAGCTCAACCTCGGCCTGTCCACCGCGTCCATCGCGGTCTTCGGCTCGAACAAGCCGTTCAGTCAATGGCAGCTGCACGACGCCGACCTGATCGCCGTCATCACCCCCAACGACTTCGACTGAGCGCGGCCGGCGACGACCGTCTCGACACTGCTATAAGGCTTGCTTATAGCGACACCCAAGTTCCCTTGATGCCTTACATCCGGCTGATCTGTGATAGGTTGGCCGGGTTGCAATTGTAAGATTTCAGGAGGAACCATGTCCGCACTGACTTCCGTTTCCGGTTTTCCGCGCATCGGCCAGAACCGCGAACTGAAGAAGATCATCGAAAGCTACTGGAAGGGCGCCGCCTCGCTCGACGACGTTCGCGCCACCGCCAAGGAGCTGCGAGCCAAGCACTGGAAGCTGCAGGCCGACGCCGGCGTCGACCTGATCCCCAGCAACGACTTCAGCTACTACGACCAGATGCTGGATACGGCGATCCTGCTTAACGTGATCCCGCAGCGTTACCAGCGTCTTTCCTTCGACAATCCGGAGGAAACGCTGTTCGCGATGGCCCGTGGCTATCAGGGCGAGCACGGCGACGTGACCGCCCTGCCGATGAAGAAGTGGTTCACCACCAATTACCACTACCTCGTGCCGGAGATCGAGCCGTCCACCGAGATCAAACTCAACAGCACCAAGCCGTTCGACGAGTTCAACGAGGCCAAGGAGCTCGGCATCCTCACCAAGCCGGTGCTCATCGGCCCGTACACGTTCCTCAAGCTCGCCCGCAATGACCAGGCGGAAGAAATCGAATACGACAAGGGCCTCGTGAACGCGGTCGCCGCCGTGTACGCCGAAGTGCTCGCCAAGTTCGCCGAGCTCGGCGCCGCATGGGTGCAGATCGACGAGCCGTACCTCGTGCTTGACAAGGAGCCGGGCGACGTCGAACTGTTCAAGACCCTGTACACGAAGATCCTGCCCGCCCGCAACGGCAAGGTCAAGGTGCTGCTCAACACGTACTTCGGCCACATCGCCGACGTGTACGAGACCGTCAACCTGCTCGGTTTCGACGGCATCGGCCTCGATCTCAACGAAGGCAAGGACGAGAACCTCGCCGCCGTCCAGCAGCACGGCGTGAACTCCGCGACGACGATCTTCGCCGGCGTGGTCAACGGCCGCAACATCTGGCGTAACAACTACGCCGTGAGCCTCGGACTGCTCGACGCGCTCAAGCAGGTTACGCCGAACGTGGCCGTGTCCACCGCCTCCTCCCTGCTGCACGTGCCGTTCAGCACCGAAGGCGAGACCGCGCTCGATCCGGCTGTGCTCAAGCATTTCGCGTTCGCCGTCGAGAAGGTCGGTGAACTGGTCGAGATCGCCAAGCTGGCCGACGCGAGCGATGACGAGAAGAAGGCGTCTGCCGAACTGGCCGCCAATCAGGCGCTGTTCGACGGCACCCGCGTCACTCCCGATCAGGCCGTGGCCGACCGCATCGCCAAGCTCACCGAAGCCGATTTCGTTCGTCAGCCGGCCCGCGCCGAACGTCAGAAGGAACAGCGCGAGGCACTCGGCCTGCCGCTGCTGCCGACCACCACGATCGGCTCCTTCCCGCAGACCAAGGAGATCCGCGCCGAGCGTGCGCGCTTCCGCAAGGGTGAGATCACCAAGGACGAATACGACACGTTCATCAAGGGCCAGATCGATGCGTGCATCAAGCATCAGGAGGAGATCGGCCTCGACGTGCTCGTCCATGGCGAATTCGAGCGCAACGACATGGTCGAATACTTCGGCCAGAACCTCAACGGTTTCCTGTTCACCAAGAACGCCTGGGTGCAGTCCTATGGCACCCGCTGCGTCAAGCCTCCGATCGTGTGGGGCGACGTCTCGCGTGCCAAGCCGATCACCGTCGAATGGTCCGCGTACGCGCAGAGCCGTACCAACCATGTCATGAAGGGCATGCTCACCGGTCCGGTCACCATCCTCAACTGGTCCTGGCCGCGCGAGGACATCACCCACGAGCAGCAGACCCAGCAGCTCGCCCTCGCCATCCGCGACGAAGTGCTCGACCTCGAGGCCGCCGGCATCAAGGTCATCCAGATCGACGAGGCCGCACTGCGCGAGAAGCTGCCGCTCAGGAAGACCGACTGGCACAAGAAGTACCTTGACTGGGCCATCCCGGCCTTCCGTCTCGTGCACTCCGGTGTCAAGCCGACCACGCAGATCCACACGCACATGTGCTACTCGGAGTTCAACGACATCATCCGTGATATCGACGCGATGGATGCCGACGTGATCTCCTTCGAGGCGTCCCGCGGCGATCTCGTCGTGCTCGACGCGATCCACGACGCGCACTTCGAGACCGAGGCCGGCCCGGGCGTCTACGACATCCACTCGCCGCGCATCCCGTCCGAGGCCGAAATCGAGGAGCGCATCTACGAGATCCTCAAGAAGATGGACGTCGAGAAGGTGTGGATCAACCCCGACTGCGGTCTGAAGACCCGTGGCAACGCCGAAACCTGGCCGAGCCTCGAGCATTTGGTCGCGGCCGCCAAGGCCGTGCGCGCCAAGCTCGCCTAAGTCTTTACTGGCATAACGGCTCCCCTCACACGAGGGGAGCCTCTTCATTCATAGGAGCATCAACCATGCACTCTCCGATGTTCTCGCTGGAAGTCTTCCCCCCGAAGCGCGACGCGCCGATCGGCACGATCTACGATGCGCTCGACGGGCTCGAAGGACTCAAACCGGACTTCATCTCAGTCACCTACGGCCACGGCACCCATGCCGATCGCACCGCCACCGCGCGCATCGCCAACACGATCCGCCAGGATTATCAGATCCCCACGGTCGCGCATCTGACCGCCCTGTACTCCGACGAGGCGAAGATCGACGACGCGCTCGGTCTGTTCACCCAGGCCAAGGTCAGCGGCGTGCTTGCGCTGCGCGGCGACCACCTCGACGGCCTCGAACCGGTCGACGTCTTCCTGCACGCCAGCGACCTGATCGCATACATCCGCGACCGCAAGCCGGATTTGAAGATCTACGCCGCCTGCTATCCGGAAGGCCACATCGAATCCGAATCCCTGGACGACGACATCGCCCACCTGAAAACCAAGGTCGACGCCGGCGCCTCGCACCTGATCTCCCAGCTGTTCTACGACAACGCCGACTTCTACCGCTTCCTCGACAAAGCGCGCGCGGCCGGCATCGCCGTGCCGATCGAAGCGGGCATCATGCCGGTCACCTCCGCCAAATCGGTCCTGTCGATGGCCGCCAAGAACAACACGCGCATCCCCAAGGCCGTGTCCGCCATGCTCGACAAGTGGGGCGACGACCTGCCGTCGCTGCGCGCGGCCGGCATCAACTTCGCCGCCCAGCAGATCACCAACCTCGTCGCCAACGACGTGGACGGCATCCACCTGTACACGATGAACCGCCCCGGCACCGCACGGCATATTTGGCACAACGTGTCCACGCTGTTCTCAAAGTAGCCGCCGGCGACTGTCCCGAACCGCAGTACGGCAACGTCTGCCGCGATGTTTCCGTGTCTGATCGCACGCGCCGAGGCAGACGATGCAGTACATTGGGACAGTATGGATGCCACGCGAGAATTCAAAGTAGGCGCACGCGAACTGATCCATGCCGGATTGCAGGATCTCGACGCCGCGCGGATACAGCTCGACAGGCTCGCCGCTGACGGGGTTGGCGAGCCGCGATTGCGCGAACTGCTGTCCGATCTGGAAAAGGCCTGCGATCCGGACATGGCATTGGGCAATCTGGTCGACATCATCAACGCGCTGCAAAGTCAAGGGCGCACGTTGGACGAGATCCTGCCCGACGAGCAGGCGTTCGCCAGACTCATGGCCGTGCTTGGCGTGTCCGACGCGATGGGCAAGCTCATGCGATTCCGTCTTGATCTGGTCGAGGCGGCGGCCAGCGACGGCTGCAATTCCCACCTGTTCAATCACGACCAGCGTCGTTCCCACGTACTGGAAGCGGTCGGAGCCGATCCCGCCGATTCCAACGCGCCCGTCGCAACGCTGAGCCTCGCGGATGCGACCACCGCGCTGCGACGCACCTATCGCAAGCAGCTGGCCGCGATCATCGCGCAGGACACGCTCTCCGACGATCCGATCGCCCTGCAGCCGCGCATCAGCGAGGAACTGTCCGACCTTGCCGACGCGGCGCTCGAAGGTGCACTGGCCATCGCCCGGCATGAAGTGGATGGCAGCGAGCACGTGCGTTTCACCA
The DNA here is from genome assembly GCF_018555335.1 of Bifidobacterium sp. SO1. Lineage (NCBI taxonomy): Bacteria > Bacillati > Actinomycetota > Actinomycetes > Bifidobacteriales > Bifidobacteriaceae > Bifidobacterium > Bifidobacterium sp. SO1. Next base: position 76,938 of record NZ_JAFEJR010000015.1, read on the forward strand.
TCATCGGCATGGGCAAACTCGGCGCCCGCGAACTGAACTACGTATCCGACGTGGATCTGATCTACGTCGTCGAACCGGTCGATACCGAAACCGGGCATCAGGCGCTCACCCGCGTCGGCACCAAGATGGGTACACTGCTGCAACGCGTATGCCAATCCGTCATCATGGGTGTCGCGGAACCGACCCTGTGGCAGATCGACGGCGGCCTGCGCCCTGAAGGCAAGGACGGTCCGTTGGTGCGCACGCTCGAATCGCATCAGGGCTATTACGAGCAGTGGGCGGAGAACTGGGAGTTCCAGGCGTTGCTCAAGGCGCGGCCCGTTGCCGGGGACAAGGATCTCGGCAAGGCATATATGGACATGACCCGGCCGTTCGTCTGGACGGCGTCGAAACGCGACAATTTCGTATACGACTGCCAGAAGATGCGCAAACGTGTCGAGGACCTCATCGCCGCGCCGCTCAAGGACCGCGAGATCAAACTCGGCCGCGGAGGTCTGCGCGACGTGGAGTTCACCGTCCAGATGCTTCAGCTCGTGCACGGCCGCGCCGACGAAAGCCTGCGCACTTCGTCCACGCTCGAATCGCTGCAACGGCTCGCGGACGGCGGTTATGTGTCGCGCAAGCAGGCCGCGAAGCTTTCGTGGGACTACCGGTTCGAGCGTGTGATGGAGCACCGCCAACAGATGTGGGCGCTTAAACGCACCCACCTGTTCCCCGACCTCGGGCAGGGCAGCATCGGCGGTCTCGACCGCAAGCGCGACATCAGCGACGAGGCGCTCAATCAGAATCCTGAACTGCGTCGGCTCGCCCGAGCGTTCGGCATGCATCCCGAGGAACTCGTCAACAAATACGACGAGACCCGTCGCGAAGTCCGCCGCCTGCACATGGATATCTATTACCGTCCTATGCTGCCGATCGCGGCATCCGCGGACGGCGACGGCGTCACCCTGTCCGAGCAGGCCGCACACGAACGATTCGCGTCCATCGGATTCGCGGACACTGATGCGGCCATCCGCCATGTCCACGCGCTGACCGCCGGCGTCTCGCGCGCCGCGAAGATCAACCGCATCATCCTGCCCGCCGTGCTCCAATGGCTCGGCCAAGGCCAGAACCCCGACATGGGTCTGCTCAGTTGGCGCAAGCTCGAGGAGAACTTCGGCACCGACAGCGAATACCTCGGCTTCCTGCGCGACTCGACTTCCGCCGCGCAGCGTTTGTGTCACATCCTGTCCAATTCGCGTTTCCTCGGCGACGCGCTCAACAAATCCGTCGTCTCGGTCACCTGGCTGGGCGACGACGAGCGTCTGCGCGCACGTTCACGCGACAGTCTCGACGTGCAGTGCGCGTCGTCGCTGTCTCGCAACGCCGGCAACATCAACGATTTCGCGACGTCGATGCGTGCCATGCGCCGTCATGAGATCGAACGTATCGGCCTGGCGTGGATGAGCGGCGTGATGGACGACGCTGACTCGCTGCACGGCATGACCGACGTGTACGACGCGATCATCGACGCCTCGCTCACCTGGGCGATACGTAACCAGTGCCGTGAACTCGGTCTACCGGAAGACCGGCCGCCGGTCGCCATGTCGGTCATCGCGATGGGCCGGTACGGCGGTCGTGAGGTCAACTTCAGTTCCGACGCCGACGTGATCATCATCTACCGGCCGAACAGTGCCGGCAGTGGCGATGACGACGGAAGCGTCGCGTTCGACGAACAGTCCGCCAACCAGTTCGCCCGCAAGGTCTGCGAATCGCTGCGCCAGATCCTGCAGGGGCCGACCACGCTCGAACCGAAGATCGAGCTCGACATGGATCTGCGACCCGAAGGCAAGAACGGTCCGCTCGTGCGATCCTACGAATCGTGCCGCGAATACTATGCGTCGTGGGCGAGCACGTGGGAACATCAGGCGCTGCTGCGCGCACGGTACGCCGCCGGCGACCGAGCGCTGGCCGAGGACTTCCTGCACGAGCTTGCGGACCCGTTGCGCTACCCGGTCAACGATCTGACCGAATCCGAGCTGGGGGAGATCCGCAAGCTTAAGGCCCGCATGGAAGCCGAGCGTCTGCCGCGCGGCGTGCGGCGCGACCGGCATTTGAAACTCGGCAAGGGTGGCCTGTCGGATATCGAATGGACCGTGCAGCTGCTGCAGTTGCGTCACGCCGGCGACCACGCCGCATTGCGGCTGAACTCCACGCTGGAGACACTCGATGAACTGGAACACATGACGTACGTCAGCGTGGCCGATGCTATGGTGCTGCGCAAGGCGTGGCGCATGTGCACCGCCGCGCGCAACGGCAACTACCTATGGAGCGGACGCGTCTCGCAGGCCGACATCCTGCCGGACGACATCTATTCGCTCGGCGGCATCGCCGTGTACCTGGGCTATGACGCGCACCGTGGGCAGCATTTCGAGAACGACCTGCTATCGGCCATGCGCAAAGCGCGCGACGTAACGGAACGGTTGTTCTACGGTCGGTGACCGTTCGATCGGGCGCGTAAGGTCGGTAGGGTTCTGTCCGATCGATCAGGATGAATGACGCTGCAAGAAAGGTGAGATTACGATGAGCGCAACGGCGACCCCCAAGCTGGTATTCCTCGACATCGACGGCACGTTGGCCGACGAACGGCACGTCGTGCCGCAGTCCGCGCAGGACGCGTGCCGTCAGGCGCAGCGCAACGGGCACAAGCTGTTCATCAGCACCGGCCGTTCCCTGCCGAAGATCGAACACAGCATTCTCGATCTCGGATTCGACGGGGTCGTCTCCGTCGCCGGCGCGCAGGCGAACATCGGCGACCGTGTGCTGTTCCAGCATTTCGTCTCGCCCGAGGACATCGACCGGACGAACGAGTACTTCCGCCGCCACGGCATCGAGAACTACCAGTGGCAGGGCGCGGACGGCATGTACATTTCACGCGGTTACCTGCGCCACCTGCAGGAGACGAAGGGCTCGGTGTGGAACGCCGGCGAGTTCGCCCGCTACTGGCATGTGATGGACGAGATTGAAGTGCCGGAAGGCTCCACGCTCGGCCACATGATCCGTGCCAGTAAGGGATCGTATTTCTCCGGGCCGAACCCGGACGTGACGTTCGAGGACGTGCGCCGCGACATGAGCCCGTGGTTCCAGCTCGTGCACGGCTCGTACGACAAGATCTCGCCGAACAACGGCGAGCTGCTCATCAACGGCGTGGATAAGGGGACCGCGGTTCGTGACGTGGCTCGACTGCTCGGCTACGACATCGCCGACACGATCGCGATCGGCGACAGCGACAACGATGCGGCGATGCTCAAGGCGGCCGGCACGAGCGTGGCGATGGGCAACGCGGTGCACGGGATCGAGGAGTTCTGCGATATGCAGACGACTGACATCCATGATGACGGCATCGCGAACGCGTTCCGTATGCTGGGGCTGATCTAGTCGGGATGATGATGGTCGGTATTCAGTGATGTCTGTATGAGGCGCGAAGTTCACGACCAGTGATTGAAGGGGCGGCTTCCCGATGGAAGCCGCCCCTTTGCGCATCTGAGAAAGTGGTTCGGCGGAACTTTGAATGATCTTGTCCTTGCGACACGCCGGTGGTGGTTGTTTTTTGGTGGTGTTGGTTGTGGTGTGTGGGGTTGGTTGGTGTGGTTGTGGGTGGTTTTTTGGGTGTTTGCGACACGCCGGTGGATGTGTTGTGTTTGTTGGGTTTTGTGGTGGTTGTTTGGGGTTGGGTTTGCGTTTGTGGTGTGGGTGGTGTAAGTTATTCACTCGCTGCCGCTGAGCGGTCGGGTTCCTCCGGTTGGAGGGGTTTGGTTCCGGTCTGTCGTGTGGTGGTGGTTTGAGAACTCAAGAGCGTGTTTGTACTACTTCTTTATAGTCAATGATTGCCAGTTCATTCCTCGCTTCCTGTTTGGGGAGTCCATGAGAGTGGTTGATGAGGGGTGAGGTTTTTGTGTGGACGTCCTTCCTTATAGGATGTTCCGTCAATTGATGTTTTGAGAGTCATTCAATGGTTCTCTTCACGAGGTTTTTTTGTGGAGGGTTCGATTCTGGCTCAGGAT
>NZ_JAFEJR010000016.1:0-77197 GCF_018555335.1 Bifidobacterium sp. SO1
TTTGGATGACCTGCCGTTCCTCTTCCGACAGGTGCGAATACACTTGACCCAAGGTGCAACATCCTTTCACTGGTTATCTAGACAATCTCCAATCTAAAGGGTGTTGCACTTTCATTTAGACAGCGGGCGCCGCTTGCCGCCGCCTGGGCCTATGGTGGTAGGCATGATCGAAGCTCCTTGGAACGCCCGCGTGTATCGCAATCGTCACGGCCGCGGCACACGCACGCCGATGTTCGGTACCCGTCTGCCCAGATATCGCACGCGCAGCGGTATGTTCGACGATATGGTGGCCGCGCAGATCCGTCGGCTGAACGGCGCATGGCCGCAACTGATCAAGCCGGTGCAGTTCGCCGTGGAGGACGTGCCGCCGTCACAGCCGGCCCCGTGGGAGCCGGAACCGAATCTGAACTCGCAGTATTTTCCTGCGGCGCACGGCGTGCCGACCCGCATCGTGCTGTATCGGATGCCGATTCAGTCCGTGGCGCGAAGCCGTATGGACATGCAGCTGATCATCCGCGACGAGCTGGTGGGACGCATCGCAGATCTCTACGGCCGCCGTCCCGAGGAGATCGACCCGGACTGGGGGCTGTGACCGGCGCGCCCCGGACCGTTATCTGACGATGGACGGATCCTGGTCGACACGGATCGTCTCGCGCAGCTCGTCCAACGGCGTCGACGGCAGATAGGCGACGCCGGCGAGTGACGCGTCATCGAGCGCGTTCCGGCTGAGGGATACACCCCAGTGAAGTTCTCCGGATGAGCGGTCGACACGCACTGCGACGGCGTCAGGGAACGTCTGCATGATGTCGAGCCGCTTCGCCGTGTTCGCGTCAAGCGCAAGCTCTTCCTGGCCGATGAGCGTGCCATGGCTGTCGTACGCCTTGACGACGGCTTTCGCATCCGCGGAGCCGACGTTGACGAACGTGGCCTCATCCTCGAACCCGTCGGGAATGGCCACGGCCGAGGACTCGTACGCTGCGGACGCGTTCTCCATGGCGAAGTCCTCCTGGCCGTTCTCACCGTTGCGGACGATCCGAGCACTGGCGTATATGGCCTTGTCGGCAACGGCGACCAGAGCCATGGCATCCTTGGGAGCCCGACCCGCGTCGATCACCGCCACAGTCCCTGCTGTGAGCCGCTCGTCCGACACGGATACCAATCCCTTGCTGGTAACCCATGACAGGCGAACGGCGCTGTCCGTCCTGCCGAAGGCGATCAGATCGACATGGTCGCCTTCAGTCACGGAGGGCATGACCGACGTGGCGGACGCATCTGCCAGCGGTGTCACATACTCTGAGCCGTGAGAGGTCAGCCCGTCCATCGATACCGTGCGGACGACCGCGGCGATGGGACTTTGCCGACTCGAGACGGATACGTACAGACCGTTCTGCCCGGGGACGGCGGCCGACAGGTCGATCGTCGTCTCGCCGTTCGCCCGCACCGTGACGCTTTCGCCGGTGGACAGCGTCAGCTTGCCGGCACCCGAAGTACCCCAGGCCTCCACCTGCACGGCGGTGGCCTTGCTGGACGGGTTCGCGATAACCAGCTGCTGCGTCGTGCCCGTGGCCGTGCCGGACAGCAGGAACTGATGGCTGAGCGACATGCCTACGCATGATGCTGCCGATATGCCTTTGAGATCGCCGGTCGTGGCCCATGAAGCAACCGACGAAGCGGTACCGGTGCCGCTCTTCGATTCGAGCAGCCGTGTGCGCAGCACGGTCGCCGCCTGGTCGACGTCGCCGGATGTGGTGAGGACGTCGGACTGCCCGTCCGAGACCAACGATGTCGTGTCGCCGGTTGCGGCAAGCGACCCGACCGAGGACTGGTAGACGGATCCGAATGCGGCGTAACGCGCCGACGACGCGATGTTGCCGGACGAGATCCTGAACTGACTGTCTCCGAACTCGCCGGTGTCCGCCAGACTCATGCGGGCCGGACAGTACGACGACAGCTGCAACTGGCTGACCTGCTGCGACGACTGGGATCCGAAGCCTGCCGTGTCGTCCACGATGCCGGAGAACGGCCGCAGCACGACCGAGGCCGCGAACAACGATATGACGATCAGCGCGCTGGTCGTGGCCGCGGCGATGGTCAGTCCGGTGCGTGCCGCACGATGGCGCGGTGCCTGTCCGCTCATGATTCCTCCCCCGCGTAACGATAGGTGCGATGCGGCAACGCCACCAGGCAGTACAGCACGATTACCACGCCCATGCACGCCAGCCATGCATACCGCCAATAACTCGACTGTGTGCGTTGCTGCCAGGAGGTGTCGATGTTCTGCTGATCCGCGCTGTTGATGGTCAGTCGGTAATAGGTGCCGTTGGCCGCGGCAACGACCGATTGGGTGCCGTCCGATGCGGTGACGTTGCTGACCAGCCTCTGGGCGGCGCTGTCGGTGTCGTCTGCGGGATCCACGGCCACGAAGATTCCACCGAATCCGAGCGTGCTGATGTCGCGGATGGACTGCGCGTCGGCTCCGGCCAGCAGACGCGCCACCGACCGCGACAACACGGCATCGGCGCGCTGCGACGTCTCGTCGGTGGTCGAGAACGCCAGACGTATGCGGCGCACGGGCGAACTGTCGATGAGATCGCCGCGTTCGGAACGCATCACGGTGAACGCCACATCGTTGTTCGAGGTGGCGTGGATCGCCAGTACACGATGATCCTCGCCTTGCGCGAGATAGTCGACCGCGACCATCGGCAATCCCGAATCGGAGACGGCCACGCTGCGTCGATCGGTGACGGACAGTCCGACCCAGCCGGTCACGGCCACGCACACGGTCAATCCCATGATCAGCAGCACCCGTCCGATACGGACAAACGCCGAAGTCCGCCCCACAACAGGCGCGCCGTCGCTCTTCGAGGTCCCGTCGGCGGACTGGACAACGGTACGTAACGGCACGAAGCGCTTGACCGCAGCACCGGCGACCAGACAGACGCAGGAGAGCAGGCCGAGCATCATCATCATGAATCCCGGAACCGGGGATGCCGCCACGTCAGCACCCGTATCCGAGGCGACGACGATGCGCGTGCAGCACAGTGCGAGCGCCGCGCCGGTCAACCCCGTCACCCACATCAGGCGGGACGCACGCAACGCGAACGGCAACGCCAGGGACAGTACGGCGAGCGCCACGATGACGGCCAGCACCAAGAACATCGCGATGGCTCGCAGCGTGCCGATGCCATCGAGCGCGAATACCCGCATAACCACGTCGATCATGGTCGCGGACCGCGGCCCGCCCTCGATGTTCAGACGAGGCACCGTCACGCTGCCGAACAACTGGCGCCACATGCCTTCGGAGGAGTACTTGATCGCGTTGACCAGCGTCGGGGACACGACGAACGCCGCCGGCACCGGCATAAGGAGCAGCATGACGCGATGGCGGCGAACGAACAGCACGAACACCAGAAAACTGGCGATCAGAGGGAGCAGCAACTGCGGCTGCGATGCGACGACCGGGATGAAGCACAGCGATGCCAGTGCCGAAGACTGCATGGAGCGGTGCGGGTGCAGCTGGTCTTCGGTGCGGTACATGCCGACCGCGCGGAACGCGAACGCGAACGCCGCAGGCATGAACACCATGACCGTGAGCATGGGCAGGTCAGCGGTATCGAATAGGCCCGCCGCAAGCGCCAGAGCCACCCACAGCAGGCCGCCCGCGACACGCACGCCGTTCGATCTGGTGAAAATGCCGGCAAGCGCCCAGAACGAGATCGCGGCCAGCGGCGCGGCCAGCAGGAAGATCATCGTCAGCGCGGCAGCCGGATGGCCGATCGTGACCACCGACGCGGCAAGCCATACGAGCAGCCACGGTGCGGGGGGCGCCGGTATGCCGGTTCCCGTACCGAACACCCACGGCGTGGTTGCCGCCTGCGCCAATTGGCTGAAGCTGGCCGAGGTGGGCAGCAGCTGCGCGGAGTACAGGGACGTGCCGGAGACGAAGGCCCCCACGATCACGGTGTGGTACGGGATCACGACGGCGAGCAGCGCGATCAGCATCATGCATGAGGCCAGTCCCCACCGCCGTATGCGGCGACGGCGCAGATGGGCGCGTGCCAGAGGACTGAGCAGCACGGTATTGTGCTGATCCTCCAGTGCCTGGGCTCGGTCTTTCCATTGGTTCATCTGCTGACGGTTGACGCTGAGCGCGGACAAGCGGGTCATCGGCACGTTGCTGTGCCGGGCCACGAGGCGTCGCGCGCGTATCGCACCGGGCAGCGAGATCAGCGCCCGCCCGGGCAGGCATAGTTCGCATCCGGCACGGTACGGCTGTTTGGACAGCAGCTGCATGAGAGAGACCGCAAAGGCGCGCAGCAGCAGCCACAGCCATAGCAGCGGCCACCAGAGCATGCGGATGTCGGTATACCGGTACCGTTGCCCGGCACTGATCACGGCCATCGTGGAATGCAGCCGTTCACCGTCGGCCACGGCCTCGCCGCCGCGCGTGCGCACGCCTTCGTAGCGGGCGCGCCGGTGGGCGATGCGTGCGGCGGGGACGACGACGACGCGGCCGCCGTCAAGACAGATGCGACGGCAGAAGTCAGCTGATTCTCCGTAGGTGGTGAACCACCGGTTGACGCCTTCGACTTCGTGCAGGGTGCGCACCGGCAGCAGCGCGCCGGCAAGCGACACCGCGAACACATCCTGCCGGTTGTCGTACTGTTCCTGGTCTTCCTCGCCGTCCACGACCAACGATTCGAGTCGGTGCCGACTGGCATACAGGCCTACGTCGTGCAGGTCGTTCGCCTGCCAGTCCAACTGTTTCGCACCCAGCAGCGATGTCGTCGGATTGTTGCGCCACGCGTCGGCGAGCGACGCGAGGCAAGTATCGTCCGCAGGCCTCGAATCGTCGTGCAGCATCCACCATGCGCGCACTGTCGCCGGCAGCCCAGCGGCGGTCATGCCCTTGGTCGCGGCGTCGCCGAATGATGTCGCCCCTTTGACCGGGACCACGCGGATCTCGACGCTCTTGCTTTCGGGAACCGCACGCAGCGGTCCCGCGGATGACGGGATAACCTCGAATCTGGCCACGACCGGTTCGCTGCGGCCGGTGCAGTCCGCGACGACGATCACCGCAGGCAGCATGCTTTGCCGCAGCACGGCCTTCATGGTGTCAGGGAAGAATCGCAGATCGCGTTCCACGGTGATCACCGCGGCGATGGCGGGGTTCACGTCCTGCCGGTGGGTATAGGGCCGCCTGGCCAGCAGCGTGGAGATCGTCTGCTGGAGTTCGTTGCTGCCTGTGGGATTCATAGACTCAAGTGTACGCATGGATGCGGAGGCCCGGCTCATGCCTGCTCCCTGTGCTCCTTCTTGTACCGACGGCGTTCGCGCTCGCTCATGCCGCCCCAGATGCCGAACCGTTCATCGTGCTCGATGGCCCATCTCAGGCATTGCTCCCGTACCTCGCATTGCGCGCACACGCGCTTGGCGTCACGGGTGGAGCCGCCTTTTTCCGGGAAGAACGCCTCGGGATCGGTCTGGGAACACAGCGCCTTGTGCTGCCACGACAGATCCTCTTCGGTATGGAACAGCCCCCATAGTTGCCGTAGCGGTTCTTCGGAGGAATCCTCGACGACACCCCACATTCGTCTTCCTCCTTACCGATGCACTTATGCTGTCAACCGTTAAATTACACACATGCGACTTGTGTTTTGTCAAATCCCTTATCATGGGAACCGTGTCATTACCGTCGATTTCACCGGAGGTGTGATACATAGGGTCAGCCGGTTCGCATGAGCGCACGCCCGGAGCCCGCACCGCGCGGTTCGGCCGTATCGAACAGGCCGCGGAACGGTCAGACGGGAACCGTTGCCGTTATCGTGGTGATGCGTATGTGCCGTTCCTGCGCAGGATCGCCGCGGCTGCGGCCCGGTTCGCGGGTTCCTGTGCGACAGTGACATGAGACAGTAACGAAGGCTATGGAGGCGAGATTCCATGATCGACGGCAACGGAGGTATGCATCAGGCGACACCGCCCAGCTTCACCCCAGCCGGTTCCAGAAGACGGCCGTCGCAGGATCGCGTGCAGCCGTCCGCGCAACCATCGGACCAGGTTCCGTCCGACGCGGGCGCCGCCGGCACGCAGCATCCCGCGATTCCGCCGTCCTTCTCGCCGTCCTCGGCAAAACGCCGGTCCGCCGCACGGCCGACCGGCGCAGCTGCCGTGCCGCCGTCTGCGACCGTACGGAGAACGTCCGCTCCTGCGCAGCCCGAGAGCGTCGTTCCGGTCTCGGCAGCGGCGGAACAGCCCCACAGCTTCTCCCCTGCCGTACCGCGTCAGCCGCGGCGTTCGGCGTCCGGCTCGCGCGTCTCGACGGTGGCGTCGCATGTGTCCGCGGCACCGTCCAGGGTTCCGCAGACGCAGCCGCGCACGCCGATGATGCCGGCCGCACCGTCCGTCATGGGCAAGGGCACCGGCGCGTCCCGGCGCCTCACGGAACGGCACATCGGACGGCTGCCACAAGGGCCTGGCACAGGTGTGACGAGGGCCAAGCGCCGGCTGCATGCCGGGCGGATCGTCTTCGGCGTGTTCGCGGTGCTGCTGGCGGCATTGGTGCTGTTGGTGTTCGGCGCATGGAATTGGGTCGACGGACGGATCGGCCGCGACCAGTGGCTGACTTCCATGGCCGATTCGTCCGGTGCGACGAGTTGGCTGCTCGTCGGTTCCGACAAGCGCGACAACACCGAGGGCGTCGTCGGTTCGGACGATGCGACGGTAACCGGATTCCGCACCGACACGCTGCTGGTACTCACCAAGCCGAAGAACGGCCCGAGCTCTCTGATCTCGATCCCTCGCGATTCGTTGGTCGAGGTCGAAGGCCAGTACATGAAGATCAATTCGGTGGCCCAGGTATACGGCAACAAGGCGTTGACCGGCGAAGTCGAACAGATCACCGGGCAGAAGATTGACCACGTGGCCGAGATCCAGTTCGGCGGTCTGAAGAACGTGGTGGATGCCGTGGGCGGTGTGAACCTGTGTTATGACCAGGACGTCGACGACGGCTATTCGGGACTTCAATGGCAGGCCGGATGCCATGACGCGGACGGTACGACGGCGCTTGCGTTCTCGCGTATGCGCTATTCGGACGCACAGGGTGATTTCGGCCGTGCGGCGCGGCAGCGTCAGGTCATCGCCGCGGTGATGAAGAAGGCGCTCAGCGCCGGCACGCTGCTCAATCCGGCGAAGGTCATGGCACTGGCGAACGCCGGACTGTCGTCGATCACGGTGGATGAGAGCACCGATCCCGCCACGTTGGCCGCCATGGCCTTGGCGTTCCGCGATGCGACGGGGTCCGGCGGCGTGACCGGCAGCCTGTACTGGTCCAATCCCGATTATTACGTCGACGGGGTCGGATCCTCTGTGCTGCTGGACGATTCCGCGAATCTCGAATTGTTCTCCCAACTCGCCTCGGGCAAGCATGCCACCGGCGAGGTGGGTACACTCGCGGAAAGCTGATTGTCGGCGTGTCGCCCTGCGGAGCCGTTGCCGCGTAAGGCGACACGCCGCACGATAAGCGTTCGACCACATCACCTGTTTCGGCTTGCGCGCGCCCGTGCAATGAAGCCAGACTCGAATCATGGGCACATCATCCACGCACATCGCATCGAAGCGACGGTCCGGTCTCCGTCATGGCCGTCGTCTCGCGCTGATCGCAGCGACGGCGCCGATCGCAGCCCAGATGATGATGCTCGTGGCGATGCTGGCGGAACGCCGTTGGCTGTTCGCCATGATGGTCGTGCCGGGAATCATCGGATGCGCCGCGTCGGCGGCGCTGTCATCGGTCAGAACCGATGCGGTCGCGGAAGACGACGCGAAGACGCCCAGTCACATATCCCCCGATGTCCACGACGACGGATGCGTCTTCCCCGAACGATGCCCGTCATGGGAGTCTCTGGCATTGCCATTCGCGCACGAGGAGCCGGCGCTGTGGCGGCACATCGTGCGCGTATGGCTGCAAGGTGGCGAGTCTCGTCATCATGCGCTTCGCGCGACCGTCGGCGTCCGGACGGACGGCCCGTTCGAGATCGATCTCGTCGGCCAGGGCCCGCACGCGCTGGTGGCGGGCACGACCGGCTCAGGCAAATCCGTGCTGTTGCAGACCTGGTGCATCGCGTTGGCATGCCGGTATCCCGCCGACCGGCTGAACTTCGTATTCCTTGATTTCAAGGGCGGTTCGGCGTTCAACGGACTTGCCCGTCTGCCCCATGTGGTGGGCAACGTGTGCGATCTCGACCTCAGCCATGCCGTGCGGGCCCTGGAGTCCATCGAGGGCGAACTGCGCAGACGGGAGCGGCTGGTGGCCGAGCGGCGCGTCGGGGATGTCCGGCAGCTGCGTGATCCGCCGCCGAGGCTGCTGATCGTCGTGGACGAGTTTCACGCACTGCGCAGCCAACTGCCCGATTCCGTGGATCGGCTGGTGCGTATCGCCTCGTTAGGCAGGTCGCTAGGCATGCATCTGGTGGCGTGCACGCAGCATCCGTCGGGTCAGGTGAGCGCCGACATGAAGGCGAACATCGCGATCGGCATCTGTCTGCGGGTGCGTGACGCCATGCAGTCGCGTGAACTCGTCGGTTCGGATGCCGCGGCGTCCATCAGCCCCTCATTGCCGGGGGCGGCGTACTGCCACGACGGGGAGCGGCTCGCGCCATTCCTGTGCGCGCAGGTCTCGGACATGGATTCGATCGTCAGGGCCATAGGGGTCGCGCACCGCTTCCGGGGAACGGCCATGCCCCGGCGATTGTTCAGCGCGCCACTGCCACGGTCGGTGTATGTATCCGCCGAGGATACGCCATGCGTCGTCGTGTCGGAATCAGGCCATCGTCTGGTCGGGTTCGGCCTGTCCGATGACGGCGTCACGCTCGGCACCGCGCGGATACGCATCGCCGACGGCAACGTCGCGATCATCGGCCAGCACGGGCGCGGCAAGTCGACGCTGATCCGTCTACTGCTCGAAGCGCTGCGGAATGAACCGCACATGCAGCTGGTGTTCAGCCGGGCGGAACACGGCGGGATGATCCGCAAGATCGTGCACCGGACTCAGTCTGAAACGCCGACCATATTGGAACCGTTCGCCTCGCACAAGACGACTTCGGGCACACGGCAAGACGTGGATGGCCCTCCCGCATGCCCTCACACGGTATGGTTGGCGGACGATGCCGACCCACTGTTCGACCCGATCGGCTCGCATCCCCTGCGCGACGAGTTTCACCGTGCGCTGCTCAGTCCGGATATGACGGTCGTGTTCGCCGTCGGCACATCGCGTCATGTCCGGGTTCCCGAGCATTGCGCGACGCGCATCGTGTTCCCGACCGCGGATCGGCCGACAGACTTGATGAACGGCATTCCGCCCGAGGTCCTCGGCCGGTTCACACCGGAGGATTTCGACACGGCCGGGCGGGCCGTGCTGCTCGAGCGGGGACGGGCCAGTCCCGTCCAGTGCTTTCTTTTACGCTCCGTTGGCGAAAGCTCTTGAAAAGTCGCCGATTTCGTGGTTACCTGTGTAATGGATTTTTACAACGGGCCCGCGGGGCCTCAAGGAAGGCAAGACAATGAGCAGTGCTTTTGACTGGCGCGCCAAGGCTGCGTGCCGCGACAAGGATCCGGAGCTGTTCTTTCCGGTAGGCAACACGGGGGCGGCATATCAGCAGATCGAGGAGGCCAAGGCCGTGTGCCGCACCTGCAAGGTGATCGACGCGTGTCTCAAGTGCGCGCTGGAGACCAATCAGGATTACGGCGTGTGGGGCGGTCTGAGCGAGGACGAGCGCCGCGCCCTGAAGCGTCGTGCGATGCGCGCCCGCCGTTCTCAGGCGTTGCAGAACCTCTGACGCATTCGCAGACTCACCGGGAAGGCCCCGGCAGCATCACCGCTGCCGGGGCCTTCCCATGTTCACGTGCATTCGAAACGGGCCGGCGTCGTTTCCGCGTGGCGATTTTGTCTTGGCCGGGCTGCGCCCGTCAGAACGAAACCGCCATGCGCCCGTTCGAACCGCCTATTCTTCCTGGGCCGCGCGCAGTCTCATTTCGAGCACCACGCGCGTGCCGCCCTCGCGGCGCGGCTCCCAGCGCACGCTGCCGCCGAAGTCGTTGGTGACGAACGTGTTGATGATCTGCGTGCCGAGACCCGAACCGGAGGAGCGCGCCATGCCATGGCTCTCCTCGTTGGCCAAACCCGATCCGTCATCCTCGACCACCACGTTGAGGTTCGCACCCGAACGGCCCACGGAGATCACGATGTGGCCTTCCTTGCGTCCCTCGAAGCCGTGCTCCACCGCGTTGGTGATGAGCTCGGTGAGCACAAGAGACAGCGGCGTGGCGTCCTGTGCGGGCATCATGCCGAACTGGCCGACGTATTCGATGTTGATGTGTTGGTCGCGCATCGTAGCCAGATCGACGCTCATCTTGAGCAGGTTGGAGATCACCTTGTCGAAGTCGACGATCTCGTCGGCGGTCTGGCTCAGTCCCTCGTGCACCATCGCGATGGTCTGCACGCGGCGCTGAGCCTCCTCCAGCTCCTTCTTGACCTCCTCCGACTTGGTCTTGCGCGCCTGAAGACGCAGCAGCGCGGAGACGGCCTGCAGGTTGTTCTTGACGCGATGGTGGATCTCGGAAATCGTCGCGTCCTTGGTCTGCAGCTCCTGCTCACGGCGGCGCAGCTCGGTCACATCGCGGCACAGCACGATGGCGCCGGTGCGTCCGTTCGCATCGAACAGCGGCATGGAGCGCATGGACACGGCGGAGTTGTTCGCGTTGAGTTCGGAGTCCACGGCTGCTTTGCCGCTCAGAACCAGCGGCAGGGATTCGGGCAGCGGGTCGTTCTCGTGCAGCAGCTGGGTGCCGACCTCGCTCAGCAGCTTGCCCTGCATCGGGTCGAGCGAGCCGAGACGGCGGAAGCAGCTGATCGCGTTCGGCGAGGCGTAGCGCACCACGCCATCGGCCGCCAGCACGATGAAGCCGTCGGCCACGCGCGCGTTGTGGCGCTGGCTCATCACCGAATCCATGTACGGGAACTGCCCGCGCGGGATCATCTCGTAAAGCTGCTTGCCGGCGTTGATGCTTTCGGACTCGTTGCGGCCGTTGGATTCGCGAGTCGCCATGTTCGTCTCGCGCACCACCAGGCCGAGCGTCTTGCCGTTGTGGTGTACCGGCGCGTATACGTTGCACACCGTGGACTTGCCGACGTTGCGCAGCACGGTGGAACGGAATACCACGGCCGAACGCATCGCCGCGTCGAGTTCGCCGATCATGTCTTCGGGCACCGGTTTGCCGACCACATCCTCGGCGCGCAGCGTCGCCACTGTGGATGGGCGGCACTGTTCGGCCACCACGTATTCGCCGTTGCCGTTCTGCAGGATGAGCAGCAGGTCGGCGAAGCTCAGGTCGGCGATGACCTGCCAGTCGGCCACCAGATGATGCAGCCATTCACGGTCGGTGCTGTCGAAATCGGGCCGCGTTGCGAGTACTTGTGTGAAATCTGCCATGCTGTCCATCATACGCAATGCCGTACCGTTGCGTCCGCCGCAAAATCGTATGCGCAGGTCGGGCGAACCGGCATCGTTGACCATCAGACAGGGACTGGAGCACCGTTCCCACCCCGCGTTTCTTGACAAATATTTAAGTTACGTTAACGTAGGTTACGTTAGCGTAGGTTAAGATGATAGTGACCGCCGACCGGACGTGCCGGCGAACGTCGATAGGGAGGAAACGATGGCAGTCTCCGAGGACGAGGTCGCACGCAAGCGCGCGGCGATACAGGCGGCGCGCGACGCCGCGACCGAGGCGAGGGAGGCGGCGCTCAAAGCCAAGGCCGATGCGGTACGAGTCAGGGCCCATGCCAGAGCGGAACGCATCCGCCGTCGCGGCGAGGAGCATGCGCTGTCCGTGATCGCCAAGGCGGAGGCCCGCGCGGCGCGGCTCGAGGGCATCTCCCCCGCCGAGGTCGAACGCAAGATCCGTCTCGACGTGCATGGTCGTCCGAAGCCGCTGCTGCGCGGCTGGATCCATGCAGTGGCGGCACCGCTCGCACTGGCCGCGGGCATCGTGCTGATCTGCCTCGCCCAAGGGGCCGGCCTCAAATGGGCGTGCGCGGTGTTCATGGTCTGCTCGCTGGTGCTGTTCACCAATTCGGCGGCCTATCATCTGGGAGACTGGTCCCCACGCGTCACCGACGTGCTGCGCCGCATCGACCATATGAACATCTTCCTGCTCATCGCCGGCACGTATACGCCCGTCTCGTTCGCGCTCGAGCCGCGCTGGCGCAACGCGATCATCGCCGGCATGTGGATCTGCACACTGGTGGCGCTCGTCATCCACGTGATCTGGATCGGGGCGCCCCGCTGGCTGTACGTGATCGTGTACATCGTGTTCGGTGTGTCCGGAGTGGCGTTCATGAGCCTGTTCTGGACCTCGCCGTATGCGGGGCCGACCGTGGTGATCCTGCTGGCTGCGGGTGGCGCATGCTATATCGCCGGCGCGATCGTCTACGGGCTACGCAAGCCCGACCCGTGGCCGCGCGTGTTCGGCTTCCATGAGATCTTCCACACCGGCACCGTCGCCGGATACGCGTGTCACATGGTCGCCATTTACATGGTGATCGTCAGCCTGTGGCATTAATGCATAGTTGAACGACCAATGACATATCCGCGTGCGATTACGCACCGATATGCGAATGTCCTGTTCCCCGCATCCTGACAATGCGTGCAACAGGACATTCGCATATCTCAAGTCCGGCCAAGCCTACTCGAGCGGCTTGGCTTCCTTAACGGTCACGCTGATCGTGCGGCCGTTGGGGGCCTGGTAGCTGACGGTGTCGCCGGCCTTGGCGCCCATGATAGCCTTGCCGATCGGAGAGTCCTCGCTCAGCACGTCGTATTCGGTGACGGACGCCATGTCGCGCGCGCCGAGCACGTACGTCATCTCGTTGCCGGCGAGCTCAATGGTCACCAGCGAGCCGTTGCCGACGATGCCGGCCTTCGGAGCCTCGACGATCTTCGCGTTGCGCAGCTTGACAGTCAGCTCGTTGATACGTCCCTCGTTCTTGCTCTGCTCCTCACGGGCGGCTTGATAGCCGCCGTTCTCGGACAGATCGCCTTCGGCACGGGCCGCGGCGATGCGCTTGGTGATCTCGTCGCGATACTGACCCTCGCGGTAGGCGAGCTCGTCCTTCAGCTTGTCGTAGGCATCCTGCGTGAGCGGGACGACTTTCTCTTCAGCCATGTTGTCCTCCTTGGTCAAAGTCTGTCAACGATGTTGTATGGTACGAAAAAAGCGCCGACTTGCGCCGGCGCGTCCACGTTTCGGGCAAAACGCGATCGGACCGGACACAGTGCCGGCCCGGATGTCAGCGGGTCGAAATGATGTCGATCACGAACACGAGCGTGTCGCCGCCGCCGATGCCGGCCTGCGGGACGCCGCGCGAGCCGTAGCCGTACTCCGGCGGGATGGAGACGACCAGGCGGGAGCCGACGTTGTGGCCCGGCACGGTCTGATCCCAACCCTTGATGACCTGGCCGACGCCGATGCCGAAGCTGGCCGGCTGGTGACGGTCGAAGCTCGAATCGAACGGCTCGGACTTGCCCCAGACGACACCGTGGTAGTTCACGGTCACGGTGTCGCCACGACGTACCATCGGGCCGTCGCCTTCGACCAGTTCCACGGCCTTGAGTCCGGCCGGAGCCTCGCCTTCGAACTCGATGACCGGAGCGGCGCCGAATTCGGCGTTGACCTTGGGCATATTCGCCATGTGTTCCTCCTTAGTGACGCACAATGTACACGAGGATACCCGCCGATGCGCGGGCACGCAACCGCAACCGGGTCAGCATTCGACTACGTTGACGGCCAAGCCGCCCTCGGACGTCTCCTTGTATTTGGCCATCATGTCCTCGCCGGTGTCCTTCATGGTCTTGATGGCCTGGTCGAGGCTGACGATGTGCGAACCGTCGCCGAGCATGGCCATGCGCACCGCATTGATGGCGGTGTTCGCAGCCATCGCGTTGCGTTCGATGCACGGGATCTGTACGAGTCCGCCCACCGGGTCGCAGGTCAGTCCCAGATTGTGTTCGATGCCGATCTCGGCCGCGTTCTCGACCTGCGCCGGCGTGCCGCCCATCACCGCGCACAGGCCGGCGGCGGCCATCGAACAGGCGACGCCCACCTCGCCCTGGCAGCCGACCTCGGCGCCGGAGATCGATGCGTTGCGCTTGAACAGATAGCCGACCGCACCGGCCGTCAGCAGGAACGTCACCACGCCGTCCTCGTTCGCGGAATCGACGAAATGCCAGTAATACTGCAGCACGGCGGGAATGATGCCGGCGGAACCGTTGGTCGGGGCGGTCACGACGCGCCCTCCTCCGGCGTTCTCCTCGGAGACGGCGAGCGCGAACAGGTCCACCCATGCGGCGTCGGACGCTTCGAGCGCGGCGTCGAGCCGATGGCTGCGTTTGAGCACGTCGCTGTTGGCGGCGAGCCGCGCGTACATTTTCGGGGCCCTGCGCGGCACGTCGAGTCCGCCGGGAAGGGTGGCAAGCTCGCTGGTGCAGCCGTTGGTCACGCAGTCACGCATGGTATTCCAGACCTTGAGCAGGTCGGCGCGCACGTCGTCGGCGGGGCGCGCGGCGGTTTCGTTGGCCCAGACGAGTTCGGCGATGGACAGGTCGTGTTCGCGGCACAGCGCGACGAGTTCGTCGCCGGTCGTGAAATCGTATGGTGCATGCGGGCCGAAATCGGTGGATGCCGATTCGTCGTCGTCAGCGAACGAGGTACCTGCCGGCGGGCGGTCATGGATGCCGATCATGAGGTCATCGGGGTGCCCTTGCCGTATGAAGCCGCCGCCGATCGAATACCAGACCTGTTCGTCGAGCAGGTTACCCGCGGCGTCGAACGCCTGAAAGCGCATGCCGTTGGGGTGCGCGGCCATGCGCTGCCAGCGTTCGAATACGATGTCCCGGTCGTAATCGAAGCCGACCGGATGACGTCCGTCGAGATTGAGCGTGCCGCCCACCTCGCATTCCTGGCGGATGGTAAGCACATGGTCGGTGTTGACGGTGGCCGGCAGCCCGCCTTCGAGTCCTGCCATGACCGCATGGTCGGTGCCGTGGCCGAGTCCGGTCAGGGCGAGGGACCCATACAGCACGACACGGATGCGAGCGACCCGGTCAAGCACGCCGGATTCGGCGAGCGAGGACGCAAACCGCTGACCGGCGACCATCGGTCCGACGGTATGCGACGAACTCGGCCCGACACCGATTTTGAACATATCGAGAATACTGAACATCAGCTGCCAGTATAGCGACGGTTTGTGTCATGCGACGCGACGCCGGGCCCGCGGCTCGACGGATGCGCATACGGATCAGGACAGCGCGGACAGCGTCATGCCGTAGATGATGCCACCAAGAACGGCGAGCACGATCGTCGCGATGCCGGCCGCGATGACCGCGGTACGTCGATTCGCCAGTTTGCCGGGCAGGATCGCGCCGAAGAAGAAGGAGACGAAGCCCGCCGCCGCGCAGTTGACACCGATGCCAAGCTTTGCAGTGCCGGTCAGAGCGATGCCTTGTGCCGGCGTGAGGACCGAGTCGATGACGGCGGGGAACACGGCGTATCCCCATGCGGCGAATCCGATCAGTCCGGCCAACGCATAGATGAACGGCAGCAATCTGGGGATGTCCAGCCGGTCGGTGAGCGATTCGACGGCCCACAGCAGCACGAATCCGACCGTGTATGCGAACGCGACGGCGAACAGGGAGGCGATGAGGAACCATGGCAGCGGCACGAACGCGCCGCCGGACATCTTCACATAGATCGGGGCGCTGATCAGCTCGCATACGCACAGCACGGCCGCGATGACGATCGCCTGCATCAGCATCGTGGGCAGCGAGTCCTTCGATTCACGGCGTACATCCAACCAACCGGCCATATCCGTTCCTTTACTCCCCGGCCACGTTCCGCAGCCGTCCGGCAACAACGCCGGCCAGTTTACCGGCCAAAAGAAAACGCCGTGTTTCCGATCGAATAAGGTGCCCCTGGCGGGACTCGAACCCGCAAGCCGAAGCGATCGATTTTAAGTCGACTGCGTATACCATTTCGCCACAGGGGCGTTGACCCGCGAACAGGCCAACCGTATTATTGTACGTCATCTTTCGGCATGTGCCGACAAGCGGCGTCCGTCATCGTCAGGCTCGTTGCGCGAGCAGTCGGCGGCCGTAGTCGAGCACGATGCCGTCGAGCAGGCCATGCTCGCTGGCGACGAACGAGTCGATCGGCTCGCCGTGGTCGGCTTCGGCCGCGGCGGACACCTTGGCGAGCACACGGTTCCATACGAGCGCGCCACCACCCACCACGTCGATGCGGCCGGGATGGATGGTCTTGTATTCGCGGCGCTCGGCACGTGTCATGCGCAGGAACCGATCGTCCACCTCGTAGGCATCCTCGTTGCGCACGCGCACGCCGTCGACCGCACGGTGATCATATTCCTTGAGACCGAGCGTGAGCGCAGTCATGGTGGTGACGGTGCCTGACACGCCGATGAGCGTGCGCGTTCTTCCGGCCGGCACAGTCCGGAACGCCTCGTCGATATGCTCATCGATGTCGGCGATCGCCTCGCCGATTTCGGCTTCGGTCGGCGGGTCGGTGTGCAAGTGACGTTCGGTCATGCGCACCGAGCCGATGTTCATCGAATATGCGGCCTGAACCTGCGTGTCGGGAGCGGTCACGCCGTCGCCGCCGAGCACGAGTTCGGTCGAACCGCCACCGAGATCGACCACGAGGAACGGGGCCGGCAGATCGCCGCGCGGCGCGACGCTGGTCGCGCCGAGGAAGCTCAGATCAGCTTCCTCCGTGCCCGGGATGACTTCGGGACGCACGCCGAGGATCCGTTCGATCCTGTCCTCGAACTCGTCGCGATTGTCCGCATCGCGCGTGGCCGAGGTGGCGACGAACCTCAGTCCATCCACCTGATGCTGGGCGAGGATCGCAGCGAATTCGGTGGCCGCCGTATAGGCACGTTCCAGTGCTTCCTCGGCGAACCGGTGCGTCTTGTCCACGTCCTGGCCGAGTCGTATCACGCGCAACGTACGCGGCACGATGTCACGCATGCCGTGTTCGTCCACCCGCGCGATCTTCAAACGGATCGAATTGGTGCCGCAGTCGATGCCGGCCACGATTACCGAACGCTGTTCGTCGTTCATCGAACATCCTCTCCTTGCATTGTCTGGTTCATGCCGTTCGGGCTTTTCGACCTTTGCCGAGCCTATTCAGCGTCCACCGCGCAACGGCATACGGCCGGGTCGAATTCGTCGGCGATGCGGGACAGGGTCATGTCGCCGATCGGGTTCGCGCCGGCGCCCATCACAAGCGTCTGCGCGAGCAGCGCATGCAGGCATTTGACGCGCACGGGCATGCCGCCCGCGCTGATGCCGGCGATGTGCTCCTCGCTGTCGCCTAACCGTTGCGCCAGTTCATGCCGAAAGGCGAGATACAGGTCATGCGCACGCCGGTAATCGGCACGCAGCTGCTCCCCCTCCTCGTCGGGCACGGCGAGCAGATCGTTGTACTCGGCCATTACGCCGTTCGCCTCCACATGGGAGACTGCCTTGACCGCTTCCGGACTGGTCAGATAGCAGGTGGTGGGGAACGGGATGCCGCCCGGAAGCACGGGGCGGGTCACGACGGCGAGCGGACGGCCGCATACGCAGCGCGCACCGACTGCGACCATGCCACGCGGATACCGTCCGAGCTGTCGTTCGACGACGGCAATGTCATGATCGGTGGCGGGGTCGTTCATGCACCGGTCGACCAGCCGCGAAGCCTGGTCGAGAATCGCCTGGTCGATGCCGTCGGCGGGGGTGTGTGCTGGATTCGTCACTGTTGCTGATCCTCCGTGGTGTGGTCGGTTTCGGTGCTTCCGGTGCCATCGGAAACGTTGTCTTGCGTGGTGCCCGAAGTGCCGTTCGCATTCTTCTGGTCATTGCCGGCAGTGGTCGCCTCATCGGCCTTCTTGTCCGCTTGTTCGAACGAATAGGCCAGTTCACTGTACCAGGGCAGCGATTTCTTGCCGGAATCCTCGTCGCCGGTATCGGTCTTGTCGTTCGGCGCGGATCCGGTGACGGCCTCCGGGTGCAGCACATGCACGACCTGTTCGCCGGGAAAGACGAAGCCGAGCTTGTCGCGAGCCTGCGCCGCGACATAGGCTTTGTCGTTCCACCGGGCGATATCGTTTTCCAGATCCTGTTTCTTTGCGATGAGCGCGGCCTCCTCACGCTTGAGACCGTTGAGTTCGGAGACGCTGATCGCATACGTGTAGAACGTCGACAGCAGCTGGATGGCCCCCAACGCGACGATGAACAGGGCGACGAAGAATACGATGGGACCGCTGCTGCGGGTTTTCGCCTTGGCCGCGGTGCGTCGCGTTCCGCGCTTCGCACTCGGCGCGGACGCACCCCGGGCCGCACGACCGTTCCGTGTGGCGCCCGATGCCGTGGTCTTACGGGTTTTGCCGGGGGATGCGCCGGGATTCGATCGTGATCTCATAGGCAATAAAAATACCCGCCGCATTCGACGGGGAATGCGGCGGGCATTGCACACTATGCGACCTTCATGAAGCGAATGGCCTTATGAAGGTTCGTCACAGGCTCACTTGGCCAAGTACTTCTTGCAGGCCTTGAACGCGCTGTAGCCGGCGTACTTCGCGGTGGAGCCGAGCTCCTCCTCGATCTCCAGCAGGCGGTTGTACTTGGCAACGCGCTCGCCACGGGCCGGGGCACCGGTCTTGATCTGGCGGGTGTTCTTGGCAACCGCGAGATCGGAGATGGTGGTGTCCGGGGTCTCGCCGGAACGGTGGGAGACCATGGAGGTGTAGCCGTTGGCCGTAGCCAGCTCGATGGCGTCGAGGGTCTCGGTGACAGTGCCGATCTGGTTGAGCTTGACCAGCAGGGAGTTGGCGGCGCCGAGCTCGATGGCCTTGGCCAGGCGAGCCGGGTTGGTCACCAGCAGGTCGTCGCCGACGAACTGCAGACGATCGCCGAGCAGCTTGGTGATGGCGGTCCAGTCTTCCCAGCCCTCTTCGTTGAACGGATCCTCGATGGAGACGATCGGGTACTCCTCGATGAGCTGCTCGTAGAAGTCGAGCATGTACTGGGAGTCGCGCTCGTCACCCTCGAAGTGGTACTTGCCGGTCTCCTTGTTGTAGAACTCGGAGGAGGCGACATCGAGGGAGATGCCGATCTGCTTGCCCGGCTCGTAGCCGGCGGCGGAGATGGCGTCCATGATGTAGTTCAGGGAGTCCTTGTTGGACTTCATCTTCGGGGCGAAGCCGCCCTCGTCGCCGAGGCCGGTGTTCAGGCCCTGCTTCTTGAGGACGTTCTTGAGGGTGTGGTAGACCTCGACGCCGGCCTGCAGGGCCTCGGAGTAGGAGTCGAAGCCGTACGGGGAGATCATGTACTCCTGGATGTCGGTCGCGAAGTCGGCGTGGGCGCCGCCGTTCATGATGTTCATGTTCGGGACCGGCAGGATGTGGCCGTTGGTGCCGCCGATGTAGCGGTACAGCGGTTCGTCGGCGGACTCGGCGGCGGCGTACAGGGCAGCCAGGGAGACACCGAGGATGGCGTTGGCGCCCAGACGGCCCTTGTTCGGGGTGCCGTCGAGCTCGATCATCAGGTCGTCGAGAGCGCGCTGGTCGGAGGCATCCATGCCGATGACCTTCGGAGCGATCTCCTCGTTGACGGCCTTGACCGCGTTCAGAACACCCTTGCCGCCGTAGACGGACTTGTCGCCATCGCGACGCTCCCAAGCCTCGGCCTCACCGGTGGAGGCACCGGACGGGACCAGACCCAGGCCGCGGGCGCCGTCTTCGGTGTCGAGGACGACCTGGACGGTCGGGTTGCCACGGGAATCGAGAATCTGACGCGCGTACACGCTTTCAATTGCTGCCACAACTACTCCTTTAACGTATAGGTTGTGATGACAGCCTTAAGAATACCGGGCTTTGTGGACGACGCGCAAGATCGCGCGACACGATTATGTGAGCGCTCACAACCTTGCGGCTCCGCCATGCCACCGGTCATCCGCCATTCACTTGCCGTTCATGTTCGCAGTCCGCATGCGGTCATGCGCCTACGTGTCACATCGCGCGGACTACGCCATCGGACGGCCTCGCCACGCGCGACGGATCCACATCACAGGATCTGTTCCATGCCGATCTTGTACGGTTTGAGTCCCATCCGCTCATAGAACGCCTGCGCTCCCGGATTGCACGACCACACGTTGAGCGTCACGTTGTAGCAGCCGGCGTCCCGCGCGAAATCGAGCACATGCCGGTACAGCGTGGTGCCGACGTGCCGACCGCGGGCCGACTCGTCCACACAGATGTCGTCGATGTACAGCGTGGTGATGTCGGTGAGGATATGACTGTGCTCGTGCCGTTCGAAGATGCAGAACGCGTAACCGTACAGCGTCGCGTCGTCGGCAGCGAACATACCGAACACCGGGGTCTCGTCGTTCGCGAGGATGCCGGCCAGTTCATCGTCCGTGTATTTGGTGACGCCGGTGTTGAACAGGTCCGGGCGGCCCCGGTGGTGGACTTCCAGCACCTCGCGCAAGAGTTTGTGCAGTTGCGGGATGTCGCGCGTCTCGGCGCGGCGGATATGCATGCCGTCCGCGGCGGGCTGCGGTTCGCCGCCGTCGATGTTTCCGACGCTCTCGTTGATCACGTCATCGGGTTCGTTGCTCATAACCGTCCAGTGTAATGCGCCGCATTACGGACGTTCGCTTCGGCACGGCGGACGGCGGACAATGGAAGACAAGAAGGACCCATACCGGGTCCCGCGGGACAAAGGAGTCGTCATGAACAGCCTGACCGCACGCTCATCGGGTATCATCCGCACCATCGCCGCGCTGACCGCGATGCTGTTGTGCACGGGACTTGCCGGCTGCGGCACACCGTCCGCCGCGACATCCACCGCGCCATCACAAACTGGCACGACCACCGGCACCACGTGCAAGGGACGCGACGAGCATGTGCAATACGACTGGCAGTGGTTCGACACGATCGATGATCTGACGGCGTCATCCGACCGGATCGTCTACGCGCGCATCGTCTCGTGCTCCGAACCGCCGGCGCAGGACGACGGATACGACACCACGATCAAGGCCGAGGTGCTCGGCGCCGCCAACGGCAACGACGCGGATCCGACGGACGGACTGCCGAAGTCCGGAGACATCATCAGCATGCACGGCTACACCGCCTCCGGGTCGGGAGCCGGCAAGCTCTCCGTCGGCGGCGAGTACGTGTTCTTCCTCTCCTACCACGACGGCACGTACGCACAGCTGACGCCCGCGCTCAGCACGTTCGAGGTGACGGACGCCGATCGGAACACGCCGACGAACATCCGCAACGTGGATGGCTCGTTCCCGCTGTCCGCGACGATCGCCGTCAAGCTCGGCATCACGGACGAGCACAAGCTGACCGTGTCCGAACCGGTCAGCGACGACGATGTCAGGCGCATGGCCGCCGTCAATCAGGCGGTCGGATTCGACGACGACATGACGCACGACGAGAATGCCGATGTGGTCAATTCGTCGAAGGCATCGTGGTGGTCGGCGGCCACCGTGGACAAGAACGGCGACACCGTGCCGCCAGCCGCGACCGCCATCATGTCGCTGACCCCGGTGCCGGTCGGCAAGTACCGGCTGACAATGGTCTGCTCCGGCACCGGCAGCTTCGACGCCGAACTGACCGTTGACGAAGCGAGCACACAACATAGGACGATCAGCTGCACGCCGGACAACGTGGCGAGCAGCACCATCGACATAACCGTCTCCGACGCCGGCGAGAAAAGCTGGATTCGCTTCACCCCGACCGACGACACCAAGGCCGCCGGAGGATTCCGCTTCGACAAGATCGGCTGAGCTCCATTGCGAGCAGTGGCGCATGACTTATCCGGTCATGCGCCACTGCTCATGTCAGACGGCGGGTCCCGTCATTCGCCCGACCCGCCGTATCCTACGACGCCAGTATCGTGAACGCCATGAATTCCGTGATCATGGTCAGAAACCACAAACCGGCCATGCCAAACGGATAACGCCAGTACGGGTGACGCAGGTTCCTGACACGCATGCATCGCCAGCACACCAGCGTCAGTATGGGGAGGAACGGAACCAGCAGGATGAGCACCAACCGTTGCGGCAGATCGATCGTCCCGTGGGTCATCGAACCAGGTGCGACCCAGATGACGAACCAGGCCAGATACAACAGCCAATCCGCATGAATCCGCGTCAACCGGACGGCCAGACGATCCACCCGCTCCATACTGCGAGATATCGGCTTCATCTCAGGTTCCTTCCCGTCGGCCGGATATACGGTCTTCCGCACGCCGGTTGCTTGACGCCGGCGGTCCTGCAATTTCGGACGGCCTTACGGCCGCGCTTCGCTGGCTCGCCTGTCGGCTCACACACCGGTCCACGAATGGCGCTGCCGTTCACCTACTTTTTCTTCGGACTCCATGCGAAGTCGTTGAGGAGGTCGCTGGTCCAGTCCATGACCATCTCGCCGCTCATGGGGCCGGAACCGAGCGAGCCGGCGAATGGGGCGGGGATCGTGTACGTGTGTGTGAGCGGACGGTACTGCGCGCCGCGGTAGATGCGGTTGATGCGCATCTGGATGGATTCGGGCGGGTCGATCTTGCCGACGCGCACGTTCTTGCCTTGCGCGATGATCTCCGAAATGCCGAGCTTGCGCGCCTTCATGCGCAGCCGCGCCACGCCGAACAGCGTCTCGAACTCCTCGGGCAGCTTGCCATAGCGGTCCGTGAGCTCTTCCGCCAGTTCGCGCAGATCGTCCTCAGTGTGGGCGGCGGCGAGCTTGCGGTACGCTTCGAGCCTGAGCTTGTCGGAATCGATGTAGTCGACCGGAATCGACGCCTCGATCGGCAGGTCGATGGTCACCGCCAGCGGTTCGACGCTAACTTCCGGCGCTTTGTACGCCTCGACGGCCTCCGAGACCATACGGATGTACAGGTCGAAGCCGACGCCTTCGATGTGCCCGGACTGTTCGTCGCCGAGCAGGTTGCCGGTGCCGCGCAGCTCCAGGTCCTTCATGGCCACGTCGAAGCCTGACCCGAGCGCCGTGTTCTGCGCGATGGTGGCGAGACGGTCGTGCGACTGCTGGGTCATCGGCTTGGCCGGATCGTACAGGAAGTACGCGTACGCGCGCTCCCTGCCGCGGCCGACGCGTCCGCGCAGCTGGTGCAATTGCGAGAGGCCGAACTTGTCGGCGTTGTCGACGATGAGCGTGTTCGCGTTCGAGATATCCAGACCGGTTTCGATGATCGTGGTGCACACGAGCACGTCGATGTCGCGATGCCAGAAGTCGCGGATGATCTGGTCGAGCTGCTTCTCCCCCATCTTGCCGTGCGCGATGCCCACGTGCGCCTCGGGCACGAGCTCGTGGATCTTCGCCGCGGTCTTCGAGATGTCCTGCACGCGGTTGTGCACGAAGAACACCTGGCCGCCGCGCAGCAGCTCGCGCCGTATGGCCGCGGTGACCTGCGCATCCTCGTATGCGCCGACGTAGGTCAGCACCGGCAGACGATCCTCGGGCGGGGTCGCGAGCGTCGACATCTCGCGGATGCCGGTCACGGCCATTTCCAGCGTGCGCGGGATAGGCGTCGCGGACAGCGACAGCACGTCCACGTTCGTGCGCAGCGCCTTGAGCGTCTCCTTGTGCTCGACGCCGAAGCGCTGCTCCTCGTCGATGATGACCAGACCGAGATCCTTGAACTTGATCTTCGGATTCAACAGCTTGTGCGTACCGATCACCACGTCGACCGCACCGGATTCGAGTCCCTCGATCGTCTCGTTGATCTCCTTGGTCGTCTGGAAGCGGCTCATCGCCGCGACCGTGACCGGGAAGCCCTCGTAGCGCTCGGAGAACGTCTCGTAATGCTGCTGGACAAGCAGCGTGGTCGGCACGAGCACGGCCACCTGTTTGCCGTCCTGGATCGCCTTGAACGCGGCGCGCACGGCGATCTCGGTCTTGCCGAAGCCGACGTCGCCGCAGATCAGACGGTCCATCGGCACCGGCTTCTCCATATCGGCCTTGACCTCGTCGATCGTTGTCAGCTGATCGGCCGTCTCCTGATACGGGAACGCATCCTCCAGCTCCTTCTGCCACGGGGTGTCGGGGCTGAACGCGAAGCCGGGCGTACGCTGGCGCGCCGAATACAGTTTGACCAGGTCCTCGGCGATCTCGTGCACGTGCTTGCGCGCCTTCGCCTTGGTTTCGGCCCAGTCGGAACCGCCGAGCTTGTTGAGCTTGGGAACCTCCGCGCCGATGTATTTGCTGATCTGGTCGAGCTGGTCGGTGGGGATGAACAGTTTGTCGGCCGGGGCGCCGCGTTTGCTCGGCGCGTATTCGATGACGAGGTATTCGCGTGTGCTTTTGTTTGCGCCGGTGCCGATCTCGCGCTGTTTCATGCCGACGAACCGGCCGATGCCGTGCTGTTCGTGCACGACGAAGTCGCCGGGCTTCAGTTCCATCAGGTCGATGGCCTTGCGACGGCGTTTCGGTGTTTTCGTTTGCCCCGCGGCGGACGAACGGCCGGTCAGGTCGCGTTCGGTGAGCAGCGCAGCCTTCGCGGCCGTGTCGACGAAGCCGTCGATGGCCTGCGAGCGGATGACGTCGAACGAGGCGATGCCGGTCTCGTTGATCGCGCGCTTCAACCGCGCGAGCGTGCCCTGCGCGGCGGCGGTGACGGTGACGTGGTATCCGGCGTCGATCAGTCCTTCGATGCCGGCGGCGGCCTTCGCCTCGTCGCCGCGGTACTCGCCGGGAGTGCGTGCGGCGAGCTGCACATGGTTCGGCATGCTCGTGTCCACGCCGAAGCTGGACAGGTTCCACACGTCGTGTTCCGAGTACGCGAGCGCGTTGACGGTATCCTCGAAGTCAAGGAAGCTGGCCTGGTCGAACGTGATCGGGGCGCCCGCGCCGTGGCCGGACGCGGCGACGTGCCAGCTGGCGGCGAGGAATTCGTTCGCGGTTTTCGCGAGGTCTTCGGCGGCGCGGCGCAGTTTTTCCGGGTCGGACAGCATGACGACCGCATGTTTGTCGAGCATGCCGGTGACCGGTTCCATGTCGTCGATGAGTGCGGGCATGAGCGATTCCATGCCTTCGACGGGGATCGCGCCTGCGATGGATTCGAGCATGTCGTCGGCGTTCGGGATCTGGCCGATGAGGCTCTTCGCACGGTCGCGCACGGCCTGGGTCAGTTGCAGTTCGCGGCAGGGCGTGGCCCAGATGATGCGGATGCCGTCGCCGTAGGTGCGCTGGTCGGAGGCGTGGAATTCACGGATCGTGTCGATTTCGTCGCCGAAGAATTCGATGCGCACCGGATGCGGCGCGGTGGGCGGAAAGACGTCGATGATGCCGCCGCGTACGGCGAATTCGCCGCGGTCCATAACGAGGTCGACGCGTGTGTATGCGTTTTCGACGAGCCGTCGGGACGCTTCGTCGAGCGGCAGTTCCTCACCTTGGGTGAACACGAGCGGTTCGACGTCGCCGAGTCCTTTGACGACCGGCTGGATGAGCGAGCGTACCGGCATGACGAGGATGCGGATGGGGCCGAACATCGGGTTCGCCGTGCTCGGATGGGTGAGCCGGCGGAAGACGGCCATGCGGCTGGCGACGGTGTCGGCGCGGGGGCTGAGCCGTTCGTGCGGCAATGTCTCCCACGCTTCGAGCTGGGCGATCTCGTTCGGGTCGCCGTCGTACCAGGAGCGCAGCGAGTCGACGGTTTCCTCGGCTTCGCGGCCCGATGCGACGACGAGCACGACCGGCTTGCGGTGCGCGACGGCCGCGGCGAGCGCCGGGCGCAGTCCTTCGGGGGCTCCGACGGTGATGATCGGGCTGGTGTTGCGGTCGGTATACGCTTCGATGTCGCCGGCGGCAAGCTTGTGGAAGGTGTCGTCGCGCTCGAGCGCGGCGAGCACGCCGGCCAGCGAACCGTTGACCAGCGCGTTGTGCGTCGCCTGAGCGTCAGCGGCCATTGAACTTCTCCTGGGTCTTCGCCAGTCCGTTGAAGATGATGTCTTCGGCGGCGTCCGCGCCGTCGGCGAGGAAGTCGGGCAGCTGCTTGCGCTGGTCGGGGCCGAATCCGCCGAGCACCCAGTTGATGGTGTTGTCATGCGCGTTCGCGCCGCGCTTGGCGTGGCCGACGCCCATGCGCACGCGCGCGTACTTGGGCGTGTTCAGCGCCTTGTCGATGGATTTGATGCCGTTGTGGCCGCCCGCGGAGCCACCGGCCTTGACCTTGATGCGGCCGAATTCCAGATCCATATCATCGTGGATGACGACGATATGGTCGGGCTGGATCTGGTAGTAGGCGCTGATGGAGGCGACCGCGTTGCCCGAATCGTTCATGTACGTCAGGGGCTTGGCGAGGAAGAACTTGACGGTGCGCCCCTGCAGGTTCATCGCGCCCTTGCCGAGCATGGCGAGTCCCTTGTGGTCGGAGAACGCGACCGACCAGCGTTCGGCGAGCACGTCGGCGGTCATGAAGCCCATGTTGTGCCGCGTGTCCTCGTACTTCTTGCCCGGGTTGCCCAGTCCCACGATCAGCCAGAAATCGGATGCCATGTCTATCCCCTTGTCCTCTTCATATCGTCATATTCACCGTACCGTCACGGCGCGTCGATCGTACGCAAACACACGAATCATACCCGTTCCCGCCGTCATCGAACGAACGGCGGGAACGGGCGAGCGGCAACGCTACAGAACGCGGTACCAGTAGCTCATGTCGTGAAGCGCGTCGCTGCCGGCGGTGGCCACGGCGGCGGGCAGCAGCCCGAATCGGGTGAAGCCGAACTTGCGCATGATCGCGACCGAGCCGGCGTTGTCGGCGTAGATGATGGTCGCGACGTGACGGAAGCCGCGTTCGCGGGCCGCCGCGAGTAGCCAGTCGACCATCGCGGTGCCGAGTCCCTGCCCGTGGAACCGCCCTGCGATGTAGTAGCTCAATTCGGCGATGCCGTCATAACCGGCACGCTGGTGGAACTTCGACAGCGAGCCGAATCCTGCGGTCGCGCGTTCGCCGGTCGTCGGATCGGTCACGTCGATGACGATGACCGGATACTTTGTGCGCGGGTTGTGCGAATCGACCCATGCACGGCGCGCCTCGAGCGAGACCGGTTCAAGATCGGCGGACGCTCCCCCGCGGATCACCGCCTCGTTGTAGATGTCGGCGATGGCCTGCACATCCCGCTCTTCGGCGGAACGGATCTCGTATTTCAACATGTCTGTCGTTCCCGTCACCGTTCGAGTTCGAGAGCCTTGTTGAGGGCTTCCTGAAGCTGCTTCTGGGCTTCGCCGTAGGCGGACCAGTCGCCGTTCTTCATGGCCGAGTCGGCGTCCTTCATCGCCTGCGCGGCGTCCTCAAGCGCGGCCTTGAGATCGGCGTTGGCCGACGACGAACCGTTGCCGTTCGACTGGCTGCCGGACGTACCGTTATCCTTGCCGCTGCCGTTCGTACCGGAATCCGAACCGCCGGAACCGCTCTGTGATGTGCCGTCGTTCGCATCCGTACCGCCGGTCGCGTTCTCCGCGTCGCCTGCGGCCGCGCCGGAATCGCCGCCGAACACCTGGTCGAGCGCCTCGTCGAGCGTGTCCGCGAACCCGACCTGGTCACCGAACGCGACGAGCACCTTCTTGAGCAGCGGGAACGAGGTCGAACCGCTCGATTTCACGTACACCGGCTGCACGTACACGAGACCGCCGCCGAGCGGCAGGGTGAGCAGGTTGCCGCGCACCACGTTCGTGGAGCCGGATTGCAGCAGGTTCAGTTCCTTGGACACGTCGGCGTCGGCGTTGAAGTTGTTCTGCGCCTGACCGGGACCGGGCACGTTGGAGTCCTTGGGCAGCTCCTGCAGTCGGAGCGTGCCGTAGTTCTTGCCGATCACGCCCTTCTCGGAACCCGCGTCCGAATCGACCGACAGGAAGCCAGTCAGGATCTCGCGCGTGGACGTGCCGGCGGGGATGTACGAGGAGGTCAGCGAGAAGATCGGCTCGTTCGTACCGCCGGTCTGCAATGTCAGGTAGTACGGCGGTTGCAGGATGTCCTTGGCCTGATCGGCCTCGGATTCGGTCGGGTCGACCGGCGTCTGCCAGAAGTCCTCGCCGGAGAAGAACTGGTTCGCGGAGGTCACGTGGTACTTGGCGAGCAGTTCGCGCTGCACCTTGAAGAGATTTTCGGGGTAGCGCAGGTGGCTCATCAGGTCGCCGGAGATCTCGGAGACGGAGTGGTACTGGCCGGGGAAGATCTGCTGCCATGCCTTGATGACCGGATCGTTCTCGTCCCACACGTACAGGTCGACCGATCCGTCGTACGCGTCGACGGTGGCCTTGACCGAGTTGCGAATGTAGTTGGCCTGCTGCGAGCCGAGCCCCTTGACGGTGTCCGACGTCTCGGTGGTCGAATCGGCGGTGGCCGAACCCAGATCGGTCATCTGCGAATACGGATACGCGTCGGAGGTCGTGTAGCCGTCGACGATCCACTTGACGCGGCCGTCCACCACGGCCGGGTACACACGGCCGTCGAGCGTCAGGTACGGCGCGACCTTGGCGACTCGCTCTTTCGGGGAACGGTCGTACAGGATCTGCGACGCGGAGGTCACACGGTCGGAGAACAGGATCTGGTCGGAGCCGAAACGGATCGCGTACAACAGTCGGGAGAAGATGTTGCCGACCGACGGGCCGCCGTCGCCCTTGAACGTGGTGGTCGCACCCTCCGAGCCGGTCGGATAGTCGAACTCCCACGACTTGGTGCCTTCCGGCGCGCCGACGATCGAGTATTCGGTCGCGTTCGGCGAGAAGTAGATGCGCGGCTCGTACTTTTCGGAATCCGTGAGCTTGCCCTGGGTGGGGATGCCGGACTCGAAGAACTTCGGCTGGCCGTCGGCGGTCACCTTGTTGCCATAGGCGGCGACGATGCCGTAGCCGTGCGTGTACACGGTATGGTCGTTGACCCAGTTGCGGTTGTCGAGACCGTCGAGGTCGAGTTCGCGTGCGGCGATCACGGTGTCCTGGCTTTCGCCGTCCACATCGTACTTGTCGACGGCGAGCGTGTCCGCGAACGTGTAGTACTGCTTGGACTGCTGCAGCTGCTTGAACGTGGGCGAGACGATCTGCGGGTCAAGCAGTCGGATCTGCGCGGTGGTGTCGGCCTCGCCGGACAGCGCACCGGACTCGCCCTTGGTGGTGGCCTTATACTGCTCGACCTTCACGTCGTTCAGACCGTACGCCTGCTGCGTGGCCTTGATGTTGCGCTGGATGTACGTCGATTCCATCTCCTGCGCGTTCGGGTTGACCTTGAAGCGCTGCAACAGCATCGGCCATGCGACGGTGAGCACCATCGAGACGACGAGCGCGGCGGCGATGGCGACGACCGGCGTGCGCCACGCCTTGAGCGCGGCCACGGCGCGAACGGTGGGTTTGGCCGGGCCTTCGAGCGCGTGCAAGCGCATGAGCCAGATGCCGAGGAAGATGCCGAGGATCGCGGTGATCGCGGCCATGATGAACGTGACCGGGATGGTGGCGTTGACGGTGGTGTAGGTCGCGCCGGTGATGCGGCTGCCCTGTTCGGTCAGGTGGGTGAACACGCCGAGCACCTGGCGGGCGGACCATGCGAGCATGTTGAGGATGAGCCAGATGGCGACCTGACGGCGGGCGCGCTTGGTGACGGCGAGGATGCCGCGGCCGTGCACGGGCATGGTGAAGCGGATGCCTCCCATGAGCACGTGGGAGATGACGGAGAACACGATGCCGACTCCGAGCAGCATGGACACGGCGGCGACCACGAGCTTCAAGCCGGGCAACACGAACACGTAGAAGCCGTTGTCGAGACCGAACTGCGGGTCGGTGGTGCCGAACGACTGCGCGTTGAACATGAGCAGCACGTCAGCCCAGTTCGCGTTGAACTGGGCGCCGAACACGGCGCCGACGATCAGGGAGACCACGACGGCGACACGGCGGGCGGTCTTCGAGGCGACGCCCTTGCCGATCTCGATCACGTCGCCGTTGATGCGGATCGTGGAGCCGTCGTCCGAATCGGGACGCGCGCGAATCGCGAGCATGGCAGAGACGAAGCCGGTCAGGGCCATGAGTAGCGCGTAGGCGACCCACAGGCCGACCTTGGTGCCCAGCTGCGTCCACACGACGCTTTGGAAGCCGAGCTGGCCGTACCACATGAGATCGGTGATGAACTGGGCAAGGCCGAAGAACAGGCCGACGATGACGACGAGCGCGAGCGCGACGCCGATGAGGATCCTCGAACCGCGGCTCACCCCGGGGATGGACGGTTGCTGCGCGATGCGTGGCGTGGCGTGGCGGCGTGGCGGCCGCGCTCCCGTACCGCCGTCATACGCCGAGGACGCGGCGTCGCCGTCCGCCTGGACGTTGAGGATCACCGGATCGTCGTCGCTGCCGTCTCCCCGGCGATCATCTTGTCGGGAGCCGTCGAACAATGGACCAAACGCATCGAAAAATGACATGTTCCCAGCGTAACGTCAGGTGCGGAACCGCTTATGCCCAGAGCTTGTCCAGAATCACCTGGCATGAGGGTCGCCATGCCGGAACGCAGGCGGAGCCGTGTGACTTGCATATGAATGAGGCTCCCTTGCGGGAGCCTCGGGATCGCGGATCATCGCATGTGTTCGGTCACAGGATGTCGGGATCGTCCTTGTCGATGGTGCCGGTGGCCTTGCCGATGGCCTTGAGGCCATGGTAGGCGACGAGGATCACGATCGTGCCGATGGCGATGCCGTTGAACTGGATGCCGCTGAACGCGAACTCGAACTGGCCGATGGCGATGATCATGACAATCGCGGCGACCATGATGTTGAGCGGCTTGTCGAAGTTGACCTTGTTCTCGACCCAGATGCGGATGCCCATCATGCCGATCATGCCGTAGAGCAAGGTGGTCACGCCGCCGAGCACGCCGGCCGGGATCGTGTTGATGATCGCACCGAACTTCGGGCACAGGCTCAGCAACAGGGCGAAGCCGGCCGCGCACCAGTAGGCGGCGGTCGAGTAGACCTTGGTAGCGGCCATCACGCCGATGTTCTCGCCGTACGTGGTGGTGCCCGAACCGCCGCCGAAGCCGGCGATCGCGGTGCCGAGGCCGTCGGCGAACAGGGCGGTGCCCATCTGGTTGTCGTAGTCGCGGCCGGTCATCTGCGCGACGGACTTGACATGGCCGACGTTCTCGGCGACGAGCACGAGCACGACCGGCAGGAACATCGGCAGGATGGAGAAGTCGACCTGCGGGGTGTGGAAGTGCGGCAGGCCGATCCACGCGGCCTTGCCGATGGCGGAGAAGTCGACCTGACCGCGGGCGCAGGCGTACACGTAGCCGACGATCACGCCGAGCAGGATGTTGAGTCGGCCCGTCAGCCCCTTGAACAGCACGGCGATGAGCAGCACGGCGATCAGCGTGACGAGCGCGGTGTCGGGCGCGGCCTTGAAGTTGTTCCACACGCTCGGCGCGAGGTTGAAGCCGATGATCGCGACGATGGCGCCGTTGACGACCGGCGGCATGATGATGTCGATCCACTTCGAGCCGGCGTAATGGACGGCCACGCCGACGAGCGCAAGCAGCAGGCCGGTGACCATGATGCCGAAGCTGGCGACGGCGGGTCCCTTGTGCGCGGTGGTGACGGCGGTGATCGGCGCGATGAAGCCGAACGACGAGCCGAGGTAGCTCGGCAGCACGTTCTTGTTGATGAGCAGGAACAGCGCGGTCGACAGCGCGGTGAAGAACAGCGTGGTCGACGGGTCGAAGCCGGTGAGGATCGGCACAAGGAAGGTCGCGCCGAACATGGCGACGACGTGCTGGGCGCCGATGCCGACGGTGCGCGGCCAGGTCAGGCGTTCGTCGGGTTCGACGACCTCGCCGGGGGCGAGCGTCTTGCCGTCGCCGTGCAGCGCCCATGTGAACAGGTTCTTCATAGATGAACTCCTTCGGTTCTCTCCGAGCGGGCGCGTTACGTCATGCGCCCGCGCATCGTGAGCCATTGTAACCTGTTCACCAGTCCTTCACGTTTCGGCTTGGAACCGCACGCCGCAGATCACAGATGCGGGTCGACGGCGTGCACCACGTCCACGAGGTCGCCGTTGGACAGGGTCGGCTTCTTGAACGAACGCCAGTCGGTCACCTGCACCTCCCATTTGCCGGTCTCCTCGCTCAATACCGGACGCGCGGTCTGCTCCCAGCGGAACCGCTTGTACGTGCGTCCGGTCGCCGGATCGCGCCGCGAATAATGCAGACAGGTGCAATTCGTGATCTGCCACTCACTCGATGCGGCCCGGTGCATGAACTCCTCGTCCGAGAGATCCTCGAGCACAAGCATGAGCGCGAGCATGAGGTCGCCGTGGCTGACCATCACCACCGACTGCGCGTCGGATTTGCGATCGAGCGAGGTGAGCAGGTTGTGCACGCGGTTCTCCGCCACATCGGCGATCGACTCGCCTGCCGGCGGCCGCCAGTACAACGGGTCCGTGTTCTTGAACATCCAGTTGCGCGGATAGTTGCTGCGGAAATCGTCCTTCGTGATCGTGTTGATCTCGCCCCACGAGCGCTCCCGCAGCACGCGGTTCTCCTCCCATTTCGCCTTCGGCAGAGCCATCGTGGCTGCCGTCTCGCGCGTGCGCACGTACGGCGAGACGAGATAGCGGTCGAACAGCTGCTGCTGGTCGACAAGCCAACGACCGATGCAGTCGGCCTGTTTGCGGCCGGTCGCGGTAAGCCTCCACGAGCGGTCGGGCACGGTCACGTTATCCTGCGTGTACAGCGAGTTGTCGCCGCGATCACCGGCGCTGATGATCACGTTCGCCTCGGATTCTCCGTGGCGGATCACATACAGGTCAAGCGGCATTCCCATAAGCCGCGCTCCTTTCGTCCATATCAGTCCCGTCCTTCGCCGGCGACGTCGCCCCCGACGACGCGTCCTTGCCATTATCGGTCAGACGAACGGCAGGAAGACGCCGAGGGATGGCTATTTGATCCGGGTGATCCTATCTCCCTTGACCATGTACGCCTTGCGGGACAGATCGATCATCGGCTGGTCGAATTTGCTGTCGGTATAGAATTCGTCGACCGGCACGTCGCCGAACAGTTCACGGAACCGCTTCGGCTTGTTCGTGTTGAAGTTCAGATAGGTGACCTCCAACGTATCCGGGTCGATCGTGGATGCGACCAGATGATGCACACCGAGCCTGCGGCATGCCTCGCCCACGGTCACATCGAACGAGGCCGTGAGGATCACGTCGTCGGGCTGCGGCCGGTACCAAGGTTTGATCCTGCGCATGTTGCGGTCCCAGAACCTGCTCACCAACGCTTCCAGCCCGCCGTTGAGCCGTTCCTCCCGGGCGACGATGCGTCCAGTTTCGACGTCGTGCGCGACGCCGTCCAGAATGGCGTCCAGATCGCCTGGCCGCTCTTCGGATTCCTCGCCGTCGCACAGGGAGTTTACCGTGCGCGAGCCGGCCAGATCGTGCAGGTATTTGCGGGCGATGTCGCCGACGCCGCGTTCCATCTGCTCGAGCGTGGCCTTGCCGAGCTTGTATTTGATCGCGTACCGCAGCACAGGCGCGATATGGCGGAACACCTTCGGATCGTAGCGCGCGCTGAACAGGTACAGGTCGAACAGACTTTCGCCGTCATAGATCGTGCCGTCAAAATCGAAAACCCGCATACCGCTCCCTATTCATCGATGAGGCCATCATAACGGACACGGTACGTGGCGCCGGCTTATCGTAGGCTAATGTTTCCCGCCGTTCGGCAACCGTTCATCTGCGCGTCAGACCCACCGCTTGCGGCGAAGGCTGCCGTCCGCGCAGTTCGGACGGCCGAGCCGTCAAACGGGAAGCACTGTGTGCTTCCCGTAGGCGAGGTGAGCGTGCGCGCCTATTGCGCACGCGAAGGCTGCCGGCGGAGTTCCGCTGGCAGCACGAAGTGCATGTTCTCCTTGACCGTCTCCACCGAGGACACGTCGGTGAATCCGCGCTTCTTCAACGTCTCGATCACGCCGGACACCAGTTCGTCGGGCACGGACGCGCCGGACGACACGCCGACCGCCTCCACGCCGTCGAACCACGCCGGATCCATCTCCGAGGCGTCGTCGACCCGATGCGCCGTGCCACGGCTCCCCAGCGCATCCTGCGCGACCTCCATGAGCCGCACGGAATTGGACGAGTTGGCCGAACCGACGATCACCACGCAGTCGGACTGTTCAGCGACGAGCTTGACCGCGGTCTGGCGGTTCGACGTGGCGTAGCAGATGTCCGAGCTCGGCGGCTCCTTGAGCCACGGGAACTTGGCCTTGAGCGCGGCGATCGTGCCGGCCGTCTCGTCGATGCTCAGCGTGGTCTGGCTGAGCAGCACGAGCTTCGTGTTCGGCGCGAAGTCCAGCGAGTCCACGTCGCCGGCGTGTTCGATCAGATGCACGTGCTCAGGGTTCTCCCCCACCACGCCGACCGCCTCGTCATGCCCCTTGTGGCCGATGTAGATGATCTCGTAGCCTTCCTTGACGAACCGCAGCACCTCGCGGTGCACTTTGCTCACCAGCGGGCAGGTGGCGTCGACCACGTGCATGCCACGCGCGGAGGCCTCGGCCTTGACCGACGGCGACACGCCATGCGCGGAGAAGACGACCGGGATGCCGGCCTGAGCTGCTGCGTCAGGGATTTCGGAGAGCTCCTGCACGAACACCGCGCCCTGCGACGCGAGCTCCTCCACGACATGTTTGTTGTGCACGATCTGACGACGCACATACACCGGAGGCAGCCCGTCCTCGCGCGGCGCCCGGGAGGCCTTGAGAATCGTATGCACGGTGAGAATCGCCCGATCCACGCCCGCGCAGAAGCCGCGCGGGTCAGCCAACACGATCCGTTTCGCCATATCGTCACCTTTCCTCTTATGTTCAGCCCCACTGTACCGTTCCTCATGTCCATGCCGAAATGGGCGAAATCGGATTCGATTTCGCCCATTTCGGCACATGCATCGCGCTAGACTGGATCGTTAGCGGTAACATCCGTTACCGGACACACGAAACCACACGGACCTCACTATGGAGTGATGCATATGACGAAGAACATCCCGCCGCGCACCGGCCAACAGTATTCCATCCACTACGGCGACTGGGCCGCAGTGATCACCGAACTCGGCGCGACGATGCGCAAGGTGACGTATCAGGGCAAGAACGTGATCGTGCCGCTCGGCCCCGACGACCCGGTCACCTGCTGCCACGGCCAGCTGCTCGTCCCGTTCCCGAACCGCATCGAGGCCGGCACCTACACGTTCGAAGGCAAGACGTACACGCTGCCGATCGACGAGCACGACCGCAACACCGCCATCCACGGCTACGGCTACCGCTCCTACTGGAAGCTCGAGGAGCTGACCGAGACGTCCGTCACCCAGTCGTGGCGCGTGCCGTTCCTGCTCGGCTACCCGTTCGACGTGATCGTGACCGCCAAGCACGAGCTGGACGCGGACGGCCTGCACATCACCGTGAGCGCGTACAACAACGGCGACACGGACGCCCCGTGGGCGCTGGCGATCCACCCGTGGCTCGACAACGGCTTCAACGGCTACGGCGACGAGATCGACGGCCACAACGCGCAGTGCCGCCTGACGGTCCCGGCCGACACGCATGTGACCGTGGACGAGAACCTCATCCCGACCGGCACCGAGCCGGTGGACGGCACGAAGTACGATCTGCGCGACAACCCGCTGCTGACCGACCAGCCGTTCGACGACGCGTGGACGAACGTGCGCCACGACGCCGACGGCACCGTGACCGCCACGTTCACCCGCCCCGACGGACTGGAGATCAAGGTGGGCGGCGACGAAACGATCACCTCGTTCCAGGTGTGCACCGGCACCGGATTCCCGGCGTTCCAGCACCCGGCCGGCACTGCGGTCGAACCACAGACCGCGTATGCGAACGCGTTCAACACCGGCAACGAACTGATCGTCATCAAGCCGGGCGAGACAAGCACGACCAAGCTGTTCATCAAAGCGGAGCAGCACTGAACATATCCCGCCGACGAGTTGCGAACGTCTGCGGGATATGCGATAATCCCGTAGGCTTATTAATCTTGAAGTAAAGGAGTCCATCATGGGCATGCGCGGACGTAAGCGCAAGGATCGTCGCAAGAAGGCCGCCAACCACGGCAAGCGCCCGAACGCCTGATCCAAGCCTGTTTCAGGCTGCGTGAATAACGCTAGAGAAGCCCCCGTGCCATACATTGGCAACGGGGGCTTCTCGCATTGTCTGATATTGTCCAGCCGACGCCCCCCGAATTGGGAGACTCCGACCGGCCGCTCATTCGTCCGTATCACAGCAGCAGTGGTCGAGTGTCTCGCGGAGGCGCCGCATCAGGCATTCGGGGGCGACCTGCGGGCGAAGATAGGCACGCATCGCTTCGATCAGCGCACGTTCGCGCGCATCGCAACAGGTGGCCGGGTCAAAGCATTCCCCCGCATCATTGCCGGCGCCGGACAACGCATCCGGCTGCACGCCGGGGTGCACGGCCGGATCGGGATGCACCGTAGTGACATGCACGTCGGCGCGAACCACCGTACCGTCCGCGGTCTGACGAGTCACCGAGATGTGACGCTCCACCTGCTCGCTCATGACCGCTCCTTATGTCCGAATCCGACCGTCTTCCTGCTCTCGTCTCCATTATCGCCGTTCGCACCGTGCTTCGCGGACAGTGAACCATGGGAGGGGCCCGAGTCCTTCACGTATCCGCGCTCGCGCGCGTATGCGGACAGATCGCGTTTGAGCTGCGTGCGCGCGCGGTTGAGCCGGCTCATCACCGTGCCGATCTTCACGCCCTGCTCGTCGGCGACCTGCTGGTAGGTCTTGCCGTCGATCACCGTGTCGATGAACACCTGCCTGCGTTCGGGAGGCAGCCGGTCGAGCGCGGCCATGATCTCCTGGGGCGCAAACGTGTCGAGATACTCGTCCTCGGCCGATTTCAGTCCCTCCGACGAATGCTCGGATGCCGAATAGATGTCCCAGTCGTCATATTCGCCGGTGGAGTCGTTGGCCCGTTGAGGACGGCGCTTAGCCTTCGCGTACTGGTTGAAATAGGCGTTGCGTTCGATCGTGGTCATCCACGCCTCGAAATTCGACCCCTCCTGGAACGAGTCGAACGCCTTGAACCCGCGCTCGAACGTGTCCTGTACGAGATCCTGCGCGTCGTCGGCGTTGTTGGTCAGTTTCATCGCCTGCCGGTACAGGGCGTCCACGGCCGGCATGGCGAGCCGTTCGAACCGCTCGCGTTTCGCCGCCATCTCCGGGGTCATACCGGGCGACGGCACCGTCCGCTCCCCCTCGTCCTGTGCTGCTGCCACCTTTTCGTCTGCCACGCCTCCCCATTGTAAGGGAGAACATGCCAGCCTCACGCTAAGATGACTAACGCGAATCGATAAGGAGTACACGGCATGACTTTGACGGTGCAATCGTTGACCCTGCAATCGGCGGCGGATCTTCTGTCCGAGCATCATCTGCTGCGCGAGATCATCGCTGACGGCCATTGGACGCTGGATCCGCGTGACATCGACGGGCACGATCGCCCGTTCGCCGATGTCACGTACGACACGCGCAAGGTCAGCGACGGAACGCTGCTGTTTTGCAAGGGCAACTTCAAGCCGGAGTATCTGAACGGCGTCGATGGGCGAGGCCTGGCCGCGTATGTGGCCGAGACCGATTTCTCCACCGCGACCCGCGCGCCCGGCCTGATCGTGGACGACGTGCGCAAGGCAATGAGTCTGCTGTCCGCCGCATTCTTCGGCCGGCCGCAGGACACACTGACCGTGATCGGCATCACCGGCACCAAGGGCAAGACGACGACCGCGTATTTCACGCAGGCGGTGCTCAACGCCTATTCCGGCGGCCGCTGCGCCCTGTTCTCATCCGTCGACAACTGCCTCGACGGCCATACGTACACCGAATCCGCGCTGACTACGCCGGAAAGCCTCGACGCGTTCCGCATGATGCGGCAGGCGCTTGACAACGGCATGCGCTATCTGGTGATGGAGGTCTCCTCGCAGGCGTACAAGGTGCACCGCGTCTACGGTCTCACGTTCGACGTGGCCGCGTTCCTGAACATCTCCCCCGACCACATCTCCCCGATCGAGCATCCGACGTTCGAGGACTATCTGCACTGCAAGCGGCAGATCTCGTACAACTGCCGCAAGCTGGTGCTCGGGGAGGACTGCGATCATGCCGATCTGATCCGTCAGGACGCGGGCCGGGCCGGCGTGCCGGTGGTCACGTTCGCGTTGCGAGAGAAGGTCTGCCAGAACGACGGTATCGACGTCGTCGCCACCCCCGACCCGCAGCACCCCGCACAGTACGTGTTCCACGATCACGGTGCGACGATCGGCGACTTCTCGCTCGAGCTTGAGGGCGGCTTCAACGCGGCCAACGCCGCGGCGGCGATCGCTTTGGCTCGTCAGGCCGGCGTGCCGCAGGATTCGCCCGCGTTCGCCGCGCTCGAACAGGTACGCATCTCGGGTCGCATGGAACATTTCGCGAGCGCCGACGGCAACATCGTCGCCTACGTCGACTACGCGCACAACTATGTGAGCACGAAGACGCTCGCCGAGTTCGTGCTGCGCAAGTATGCGGGTCGCGATCCCAAGCTCGTGCTGGTGACCGGTTCGGTCGGCGACAAGGCCGTGGATCGCCGTCAGGGCATCATCGACGGCGCGCAGGACAAGGTCGACCGGATCATCCTCACCTCGGAGGATACCGTCAAGGAGCCGATGCTCGACATTCTGAACGAGATGCGCGGCTACATCACCAACCCGCATGTGTCGTCCACGATCATCCTCGACCGGGCGCAGGCCATCGAAACCGCGGTCGACGAGGCTCGTGCCGATGCGGCGGCCGGACGTCTCACCGTGCTGCTGGTCATCGGCAAGGGCGAGGAGCAGTGGATCAAGGTCGGCGGCAAGCACGCGCTGTACGAGGGCGATGGCCATATCATCCGCCGCCTGTTCGGCATCGCGCAGGGCTGACGCCGCACGTCGCGCCAGTCCCAGTCGTTCCATCGACACACCGCCGCTGCACCGCGGCCCGTACTACACTCGTCACCAGTCAATCGCAAGGAGCATCATGATCACGCTGGAAGCCGTCACCCCCGAAGCCTTGGAAGCGGCCGCCGCCGAACACGGCATCAATCTTCCCATTGAACAGACCGCAGTATGGGCGGCATATCAGGCCGACATCGACGGGCGCACCCCGTGGGGCGCGTATCTGGTCAAGCGCGACGGCGAGACGGTCGCGTTCGTGTCCCTGATCGATTTCGAGACGCACGGTTATCACTATCTGCGTTCGGTGCATGGACCGGTCTGGGTCGCCAAGCCTTCCGAAGCCGAAGAACGCGACGTCATAGACGCCTTGGTCCAGACCGTACATGCCAAGGACAAAAAGATCGTGTTCCTACGCATCGACGCATGGTTCGAGGCGGGCACCGAACCCGTGCTGTCAACTGTCCCGTATGACCAAACCGTCAT
This sequence comes from Bifidobacterium sp. SO1, assembly GCF_018555335.1. Lineage (NCBI taxonomy): Bacteria > Bacillati > Actinomycetota > Actinomycetes > Bifidobacteriales > Bifidobacteriaceae > Bifidobacterium > Bifidobacterium sp. SO1. Next base: position 39,573 of record NZ_JAFEJR010000016.1, read on the forward strand.
CGTTGATCTGACCGGCGGAGACGATGCGATCCTGACGCGCATGAAGAAGCGCGGCCGCCGCGATGTGCGCAAGGCGCTGCGCGAAAGCCCGGCGGAATGCAAGGACGAAACCGAACTGGCGGTCGCCGACTTCTCCGAATACTACGAGGTGATGGTCGAGACCGCGCATCGCGACGGATTCTCGCCCGCGCCGATGAGCGACTACACCGACATGATCACCGCACTCGGCCCCGACCATTGCCGCGTGTTCGCCGCCCGCATCGACGGGCGCGTCGTCGCGTGGGCGATCGTCACGGTGAACGGCGCCCATGCCGTGTACTACTACGCCTGCATGCGCACCGAGGTGATGCGCAACCTCGTGCCCGACAAGCTGCTGTACACGTTCTGCTGCGCGCTCGGCGCACGGGGCTGCACGCAGATCGATCTGATGGGCATCGGCAACGATTTCGCGCCGTCGCTCAAATCGCTGAACATGTTCAAGACCAAGTTCGCGGAAGACACCACGCAGGTGGCCCCGGCGCGTGACGTGCCGATCAAGAAGGTGTTCTACGGCACGCTGGCCGCCGTGCAGAAGCTGCGCAAGTCGCTGCGCAAGTAGCGATACCCCACTATGGCAAGGGGCTTCCCGTTTCCCGCGGTTCGATTCCGCGGGAAACGGGAAGCCCCTTGCCATATTCCTGCCGGCGGCATACCTTCGGCCGGTTCAGGCCTGTTCCAGCCGTTGCGACACGACCGCCGTCACGCCGTCCGATCGCATGGTCACGCCATACAGGGCGTCCGCGATGCTCATGGTGCGCTGCTGGTGCGTGATGACGATCAGCTGCGCATGCTCGCGCAACTGGTCGAGCGCGTCGAGCAGACGGGTCAGGTTCGTGTCGTCCAACGCCGCCTCGACCTCGTCCATCACGTAGAACGGACTGGGCCGCGCCGTGAAGATCGCGAACAGCAGTGCCAGGGCGGTCAGCGAACGTTCGCCGCCCGACAGCAGGCTCAGCTGCCTGACCCGTTTGCCGGCCGGGCTCGCCTCGACGATCACGCCGGTGGAGAGCATGTCGTTCGGGTTCTCCAGCCGCAATCGTCCGGTGCCGCCCGGGAACAGGGTGGCGAACACCTTCGAGAACGCCTCCGCGGTGTCTTCGAACGCGGAACGGAACACGTCGAGCATCGTGGCGTCAAGATCCCGGATCAGTTGCATGAGATCGTCGCGGGATTTGGCCACGTCGTCCCGCTGCTCGTGCAGATACCTGTTGCGGGTCTGCAATGCCTCGTATTCCTCGACCGCCAGCGGGTTCACCTTGCCCAGCGCCGCCAAGGCGCGTTTGGCCTGTTCCAGCCGCTTTTCCTGCTCCTCACGCACGTAGGGGACGCTCAGAGGTAACTCGTCCGGCTCGTCGCCGGATCCGGCTTTGGCCTCGGCAGCCGTATCACCGGACGTCTTCGCGTCCGAGTCCGTCATCGGTACGGGTTTGTCCGGCCCGTACTCCCTGATCAGCTCGTCCGCTCCCATGCCGAGCTCGTCGGCGATCCTGCCGGCGATCCGGTCATAGTCCGCAGCCAGCCGTTCGCGGGTCACGTCCAGCTCGTGTTCGTGCGCGATCAGATCGTTGACCTTGGGTTCGAGCTCGTCCCGTCGCGTTCTCAGACCGCCAAGCTCCTCATGACGACCGGCGGCTTCCGACTGCACCCGTTCACGCCGGTCGGAGACATCGCGCACGGACAGGCCGACCATATCGGCGACGGCCGCCGCATCCTGTGCGATCCGATGCAGCCGCTCGGCCTGCCGGCGCAGACGGGCGTTCGTTTCTTCCACGCGGGCGCGACGGATCTCGGCTTCATGGGCCTGGTCGCGGAGCAGTCCCACCTGTCTTGTCAGCGATTCCGCCGCGCGTTTGGCCTCGTTCCATGCGATGTTGGCGTTCATCTCATGTTCCCGGTCTTCGCGCAACTGCAGATCCAGACGCTGCTCCCGCTGCGTCAGTTCATTCGGATCCGCATTGCCGGCATCGTCCCGTTGCAGGGATTCAAGCGTCCGCGTCAGTTCCTCGACCTTTGCCTGATGCGTTTCGCCGCTGCTTCCGGCCGCAGCGATCCTGCCATCCACGTCACGTATCCGCAGTTCGATGGCGACGATCTGGTCGTTGGCGACGCGCAGCGATTGCGCCGCCTGATCTGATCTGACCCGCATCTCCGTTCGACGGGTGACGGCCTGATCGACACGCAGTCGCGCCTGATCCCGCAACGTTCTGGCCTGGTCGATGCGTCCGCCGAGCTCGTCGAAGCTCACACGTAGCGATGCGACGCGTTCGACCGCCTTGTCGCGCCGTGACGCCAGTGACAGGTCGCTTTGCGACAGCGACGAACCGCCGACCGCGCCGACCGCGTTAACGAATTCTCCAGATTGAGTGACCGCGCTGGAGAACCGGCCCGGGCAGGGGCCCGCATCGGTCTCATCCACCGCTTCGAATGCCTCGTCCAGAGTATGTGTCGCGGCCACGTCGGAGAGCAGACGCCTGACCGCAAGCACCACGCCGTCGGCTTGGTCGGCGTCGGCATGGGGATTGGCGGATACCAGGTCGGCCGCGCATCGGATTGCCCTGCCCGGCGCCGTGAGCGCATTGTTATCCGCGTCGCGATTGGAGTCCCGGTCATGCGAGTCGAGCGGCGTCAGTACCACGGCTCTGCCAAGCCGATCCTCGTTGGCACGTTCGAGCGCGTGGATCATATTGCCCGGTTCGGGAACGACGATGGCTCCGGCGAACGCGTCGAGCGCCCGTGCAACGGATTCCTCCCAACCTTCCTCCACATGGATGAAGTCGGCAAGTCGGCCGATGGAGGCGACCTCGGGGTCATGCTCCAGCGTCTGTGACGCGCTGCGGCTTTCCAGCGTGTCCTTCAGCGCATCCGCCTTGGCCTGCAACGATATGATCGCCGCGTTCAGCTCACGCTGGCGATCCTGCAGCTCATTCAATTCGTCCTGTCGCCCGGACAGTTCGAGACGTGCCGCCTTCAGCTCGTTTTCACAGTCGGCAGTGTCATCGGGCCGCGCTTCGAGGTTCAGGGCGTCTCGTCGTGCGGTCAGATCGTCCCGCTGACGGATCAGTCCCTCACGCTGGGCCGCGAGATCCTTGCCTCGAGCGGCTTCCAGCTGGATCGCGGACTCCTCGCGGGCGATCGTCTCACGTAGGTTGGCTATGGAGGCGTCGCGCTGCCGTGCCATGCCACGCAGCTCATTCAGGCTCTGACGTACCGTGGCGAGCCGTTGTTCGTCGTCCATGCGACGCGCGCTGGCGGCGTCGACGGCGTCTTTCGCATCCTGCGCTGCCTGCCGTTGCCGTGATGCCTGTTCCTCGAGCTCGTCGGCCCGTCGACGGAGCAGTTCCGGGTGAGCGTCATCGTGCTCGATCACACGATCCGACAATGAACGACTCCGTTCCTGCGCCACGGATGACAGCGATAGCAGCCGTTCCTGGATGCGCGATAGGTCGTGCCACTGCTGGTTGAGTTGCGCAAGCACCGGTGACGAGGCGGCGGACTGTGCTTCGATCTGTTCGATGCGCAGTTTGATCCGGGCCAGATCGTGTCGTGACGAGCCGAGCTGCGTACGCACGTCGGTCAGGCGGGCGCGTGTCTCATCCCGCTGCTCGCCGATACGCTGCGCATCGTCGGCGAGCAGGCGCGACTGGGCGTCGCGGATGGTGGCCTGGATAAGGTCGGCTCGCCGGCTGGTTCGGGCCTGACGCCCGAGAGGGCCGAGCTGGCGGCGCAGCTCGGTCAAAAGATCATCGAGGCGCGCAAGATTGGATTCCGTGTTCGCCAGTTTGCGCAACGCGCGTTCCTTGCGCTTGCGATGCTTGAGAATGCCTGCGGCCTCTTCGATGAACGCACGATGGCCGCTGGGGTCGGCTCTGAGAATCGCATCGAGCCGTCCCTGTCCGACGATCACGTGCATCTGCTGGCCGAGTCCGGTGTCGCTGAGCAGCTCCTGGATATCGAGCAGACGGCAAGGCGTGCCGTTCATCGCGTATTCGGACCCGCCGTTGCGGAAGATGGTGCGGGTGATCGTCACCTCGGTGTACTCAATATCGAGCGCGTGATCGGTGTTGTCGATGGTCAGCGACACCTGCGCGCGGCCGAGTGCGGGGCGGGAGGATGTGCCGGCGAAGATCACGTCCTCCATCGAATTGCCGCGCAGGTTCTTGACACCCTGCTCGCCCATGACCCATGCCAGGGCGTCCACGATGTTCGATTTGCCCGAGCCGTTCGGGCCGATGACGGCCGTGATGCCCGGCTCGAACCGCAGCGTGGTGGCGGAGGCGAACGATTTGAACCCTTTGAGTGTGAGTTCCTTAAGATACATTCGTCGCAGGACCCCGTCAGTCTCGCTCGGAACCGGTCTCGTCGCCGCCCTCGTCGGTGCCGTCCTGCTTGGAGGCGGCCTCTTTGGCGAGTGTCGACAAGCCGAAATCACCGAAGTCGTCCACGTCGAAATCGGGGTTCGCGTCGGTTTCGAAGTCACGGTCGGCATCCGTCTGAGGCGCAGAGTCCCCTTCCGATTCGTCGGCTCGGATAATCGGCCCGTTCCCGAGATTCGGCTCGACGCGTTCGGACTTGGGCTTCGCCAGATCGGCGTTCATCCGTTCCTTGAGCAGGGTTCGGGCGTCGCCGGCCGTTACGAAGCTGCCGCAGATCAGCACGCCGTGCCCATAGCCGACGCCCAGTTCGTCTTCCACGTCGACCATGTTGACGGCGGTCTGGATCGCGTCCGGCAGCGAGTCCTCACGGATCACCCGGTCGCGACCGAACACATGCACCGCCACCTTCTCGAGATCTTCGGCGGGCATGACGCGATCCCGCCACGAGTTCTCGGTGACGATGATCTTATCCAGCACCGGTTCAAGCACACCCAGATATTCCTCGACCTGCTTGTCGGCCATCATGGCGACCACGCCGACGAGCTGCTGGAAGTCGTAGTTCTCCTCGATCGCCGCGCGCAATGATTCCGCGGCGTTGACGTTATGCCCGCCATCGACAATGATGGTCGGCGACGTACGCACCTGCTCGATACGCCCGGGAATCTTCACACCGCTGAGGGCCTCGGCGACCAGGTCGCCGTCCAATGCACCGGAGACGGGGATCACCGTTTCAGCCGCGGCCAGCGCTGCCAGCGCGTTGTGCGCCTGATGCTCTCCGAATTTGGCGATCGGCACTTCCGTATAGGTGCCCAGCGGCGTGCGCAGCGTCGCGACCTGGCCACCGACCGCCGGCATACGGCTGATGACCTCCATCTCATATCCGTCGCGGATCATGGTCGCCTGATTGCGGCGCGCGGCCTCCTCGAGCACGGGCATGACCTCATCCTCATGCGGCTGCTTGCCAATGATCGCGGCGCAGCCCGGCTTGATGATACCGGCCTTCTGTTCGGCGATCTTCTCGACGGTGTCGCCGAGCCACATCATATGATCCATGTCGACGGGGCCGATGACGGCGGCATCGGCGTTCAGCACGTTGGTCGCATCCTGCAGGCCGCCCATGCCGACCTCCACGATGACGACGTCGACCGGGGCGTCCGCGAACTTCCAGATGGCCATGGCGGTAAGCACCTCGAAGAAGCTCATGCGGGGCTTGCCCTGCTCCTCCATCTTCGCGTCGACCAGATCGATCAGGCCCTTGACCTGATCCCAGATATCGATGAAATCGTCGTCGGAAAGCTCCTGGCCGTCGATGGCGATGCGCTCGTTGATACGCTCGAGATGTGGAGACGTGTACAGCCCCGTACGCATGCCATATGAACGGCAGATCGCCTCCGCCATGCGGGCGGTGGATCCCTTGCCGTTGGTCCCGGTCACGTGGATGACACGGAAGGAATCCTCAGGGTGCCCGAACAGGTCGAGGATCAGCTTCATGCGGTCGAGATCCATGTTGGTGGTGTTATGCTCCGGCGGACGGCGCATAATGTCGCGTTCCACTTCGCGAATGGTCTCATTGTTCCGATTCGGATGCTCATATGACATACTGATCAGCGTTCCTTCTGGTGATGATGATTAATGCTCGCGTATATACGTATCTCATTCAGGGCATGCTTCGCCATGCTCCTTGGCAACATAGCAGACGAACTATGCTTCGTTCTTCAACTCGTCTATGGCCTTTTGGAAATCATCCAGGCCGTCGAAGTTCTGGTACACACTTGCAAAACGCAGATAAGCGACCTTGTCCAGTTCCTTCAGCGGAGCGAGAATGGCCTTGCCCACGTCCTCGGACTTCACCTCGGCAAGCCCTCGCGATCGCAGGTCCTCTTCCACACGCTGACCAAGTTTTTTGAGATCCTCTTCCCTGATCGGACGGCCTTGGCACGCCTTGCGTACGCCCGATATGACCTTGCCGCGATCGAACGGCTCCGAATTGCCGGATCGCTTGGTCACCAAGAGCATGGTGGTTTCGACGGTGGTGAAACGCTTGTGGCATTTCAGGCATTCTCGACGACGTCGAATGGAAAAACCGTCCTCGCTGATGCGAGTATCCACGACTTTGGTGTCAGGCTGCTGGCAAAAAGGGCAATGCATGACCCCAACAATAGCGTGAGCCATACCATACATGCAAACATCCTTCCTCGCTCCATCGCACATGACGCGAGAGACAACCGGCTACGACTCCGACTCGGCTGGGACTATAATGCGTTGGCCCACTTGCAGCGAATATGAATCCAGATCATTCAATCGCCGAAGCCGTTCAACGGTGCTCGACACATCGCCTCCCGCCGGCGTGATCGCCTGGGCGTATTGCCAGAGCGTGTCGCCAGGCTGCACCGTGTAGCACGTGACCTCCATCGCGGTGGAGGCCGAATCGGCCCGCATCGGGACCAGCCACGAATACGCGATCCACGCCAGCGTCATGCACAGCAGAGCGGCCATGCAACGGACGACAACGTTCGGTTCGCGGCCGTCATGCCCGTCAGGAGCAATCGGCCCACACGAGAAGCCACTGCATTCGTTGCGCGCGACACTGCGCCAGACGGTTCGTTCATCGGTTTCGAGTCCCGTGCCGCACACCGCCGCACGGGACGTCTTCGTCATGTCGGACATCATTGCGACCACACCCTTTCGAACTTTCGTTCTATCGAACAACAGTTTGATTGTGGCACGTCTGTTCGACTTTTGCAACGCGACACGTCGAACAGATGTTTGATTTTTTATCACGGTCACGATATGATGATGAAGACATGAAAGGAGCCACCCGTGAGCACCATCCCCTTCACTCCCCACCGCCCGTCAGGCGTGCCTCAGGAGAACGATCTCACCGAGCGGCAACGTCGCGTGCTCGACGCGATCAGAACGCACATCGCCACCAAGGGCTTCATTCCGTCGTTCCGTGAGATCGGCGAAGCCGCCGGCCTGAAAAGCCCCTCTTCGGTCAAACATCAGCTGCAGGTGCTTGAGGAAAAGGGCTTCATTCGCATGAACGCCAACAAGGGCCGGGCCATCGAATTGGTCGGCCCCACCTCCGAACGTGGTTCGAATGCCGCCGCACAGGAACGCACCGCGGAGATCCTGCCGTTCCCCGAAGGCTCCAGCGCATCGATCCAGCAGTCGCAGGATGTACCGCTGGTCGGCAGGATCGCAGCCGGAATACCGATCACCGCCGAGCAGCACATCGACGATGTCATGCGCCTGCCCGAACGTCTGACCGGCACCGGAACCCTGTTTATGCTGGAGGTGCACGGGGATTCCATGGTCGACGCCGCCATCTGCGACGGGGATTTCGTCGTGGTGCGCGAGCAGAACACTGCGGTCAACGGGGATATCGTGGCCGCGCTGCTGGGTGATGAGGCGACGGTCAAGACGTTCCGCAACGACAACGGCCATGTGTGGCTGATGCCCCACAATCCCGCCTACTCACCCATCGATGGCACACACGCCCAGATCATGGGGCGTGTCGTCACCGTTCTGCGCAAGCTGTAGCCAAACGTCGATGCACAGGGTGTGCGACGTGGCAATCCGCCCGGACAGCAATGCCATGTCTCCGCGCATTCCGCGCCGTTCGGATCCTGCGTCGGCGCAGGATCCGCTATCCGCTATTGATGCAGGTGTTCCGCATTCGCGGTGGTGTAGCCTTCCGGTTCAAGTTGGAAGGTGGTATGCGGCACGGATACGGGGAAATGCTCACGCAGGCAGTCCTGCAGCTGCGCAAGGATCTGCGCTCCTTGTTCCATGGTGAGTCCCCGTTCGACCACGACGTGCGCCATGAGGATCGGCATGCCGGTGGAGACGGTGCTGGCGTGCAGGTCATGCACGGCGATGACGTGCGGAACCCGTTCCATATGTTCGCGCACCTTGTCGAGGTCCAGCCCTTCCGGCGTCTCTTCGAGCAGGACCCTGACGGCGTTATGCAGCAGCTTGATCGCCCGGGGAATCATCATCAGCGCGATGACGCCGCCGGCGACCGCGTCGAATCCCACCCATCCCGTACTCATCATCACCAACGCCGAGATCACGACGGCGACGGAGCCGAGCGCGTCGTTCATCACCTCGAGGAACGCCGCCTTCATGTTCATATTGTCCTTGCTCTGGGATGCGAGGATGATGATCGAGCCGACGTTGGCGGCAAGGCCGAGTATGCCGAAGAACAGCAGCAGGTTCGGGTCTCGGATGTCGTCCGAGGCGGGATGAAACAGTCTCATGCCCGATTCCGCAAGTGCATAGATGCCGACGAACAGCAGGATCAGCGCACCGACGCCTGCGGTGATGACCTCAAGTCGCGCCCATCCCCAGGTTCGCGTGTTGTTGGGTTTGCGGCGCATGAGGATGGCGGTGATGGTGGCGGCGGCCAGCACCGATATGTCGGTGAGCATGTGGCCGGCGTCGACGAGTAGCGCCAGCGATCCGGTGACGATCGCACCGACCACTTCGGCCACGAACACGGTACCGGTCAGGGCCAGTGTCATGGACAGACGCTTCTGGTGAGACCTTCCGTCTTCCCCATTGCGCATCACGGTCCCGTGATCATGTGTCATAACGTCGCCCTTTCCTGTCTTACGGTGATGAGACCGCTTCTCACAACCATTCTCATTAACCCCACAACGCAAGAAACCCCGGCACAATGCCGGGGTTTCACATACGTATGGAAGTCAGAACCGACTCCCATCCATCGCATCAAGACGAATATCGGCTGATGCGTGCGGAAACCGCCGTCCGAACCCGAAGGCGCACAACAGTGCGTCGAAGGTGAGGAAAGGTGGTTACCGCTTATTACATTTTGTTGAATGACGCGTGCGTCCGCAAGGCGCACCGAGGGAAGCGGTACTAAGTACCGCAACCGAGGAGCAACGCAGCGGACGCTCCGTCATTCAACAAAATGTTAGAAGCCGAACTGGGCGGCGGTTTCCTTCAGCGTCTCCGCGGAGCGCTTGAGGGCCGCAAGCTCACGGTCGGAGACCGGGGTGTTGATGCGGGTGTTGACGCCGGAGCGGTTGAGAAGGGTCGGGACGGACATGCAGACATCGGAGATGCCGTGGAAGTCCTTGAGCATGGAGGACACCGGCAGGATGCGGTTGGAGTCGGAGAGGACGGCCTCGACGATGTCGACACCGGACATGCCGATGGCGTAGTTGGTCGCGCCCTTGCCGTTGATGATCTTGTAGGCGGCGTTCTTGACTTCCTGGTGGATCTCCTCGCGCTTGGCGGCGTCGAGCGGCTCGTGGCCCGGCAGCGGGGTCCAGTCGCACATCGGCACGCCGGCGATGGTGGCGGAGGCCCACAGCGGAACCTCGGAGTCGCCGTGCTCGCCGCAGATGTAGGCGTGCACGTTCTTGACGGAGACGCCGGTCTGCTGGGCGATCAGGAAGCGCAGACGCGCGGAGTCCAGGTTGGTGCCGGAGCCGAAGATCTGGTTCTGCGGCAGGCCGGTGATCTTCTGGGCGACGTGCGTGGCGATGTCGACCGGGTTGGTGATGAGCATGTAGATGGCGTTCGGGGCGACCTTGACGAGGTTCGGCATGATGGCCTGCAGGATCTTGACTGTCGCGCCGACGAGTTCGAGGCGGGACTGGCCCGGCTTCTGGCGCGGGCCGGCGGTGATGACGACCATGTCGGCGTCGCGGCAGATCTCGGGATCATCGGAGCCATCGATGGAGACGGCCGGGTAGAAGCTGGAGCCGTGCTGCATGTCGAGCACCTCGGCCTCGACGCGTTCCTTGGCGATGTCCTCGAGCACGATCTCACGGGCGACGCCGCGCTGGGCGGCGGTGAAGGCGAGGGTGGAGCCGACTGCACCGGCACCGACGACTGCGAGCTTGGTGGGCTTGACGTTCAATTCAGCCATGTTGTTGCGACCTCTCTTGAAAACTCTGCCGATTGTGTCGGCATTCATCCAAACAACGTATTCACTTTATCCACACACGCTGACGTTTGAGACACTCGCGTTGCGGACGGATATGGTGATCTTCGTCACACTTGAGAGCGTTCACATCACATGTCCATAATCGCGGCTCACATCGTGGAATCGGCGGAATGCCGCCGCTGCCGCAGCACGCACGTCGAACGGCTCAGTCGATGGCTGCTTCCATCACCTGGGCCGCCAGATGACTGCCCACCTCGGCCTCGACCATCATGCCGTCGTCGCGGTATTCGACGCCGATCACATGGCCGTATTCGCGGATGCGCGACAGCAGCGAGCCGGCCGTATATGGCAGCAGCGCGTGCACATGCACGTTCGGCACCGGCAGCATGCCCTCGACACGCTCGCGCAACGCATCGATGCCCTCGCCGTTGTACGCGGACACGATGAACGCGTCCGGCTGCAACGCGCGCAAGCGTTCGCGAGCGGCCAGGTCGATGCGATCGGCCTTGTTGAACACGAGAATGCGCGGGATATCCGCGGTGCCGTCGATATCGGCGAGCACGTCGTTGACCGCGTCGACCTGCGAAAACGGATCCGGGTGGGAACCATCGACCACGTGCACGATCAGATCCGCTTCGGCGACCTCCTCCAGCGTGGATTTGAACGCCTCGATGAGCTGCGTGGGAAGCCGACGCACGAAGCCGACCGTGTCGACGTAGGCGTAGAGCCGGCCGTCCTTGGCGCGGGCACGGCGCACGGCCGTGTCCAGCGTGGCGAACAGCGCGTTCTCGACCAGCTCGGCCGAACCGGTGAGCCGATTGGTCAGAGACGATTTGCCGGCGTTCGTATAGCCGACCACGGCGACGGTCGGCAACCCGTAACGCCGACGGGAACCGCGTTTGACCTCGCGGGCAGGCGCCATCTCGCGGATCTGCTTGCGCAGACGCGCAATGCGCGTGCGGATGACGCGGCGGTCCATTTCGATCTTCGTCTCGCCCGGGCCACGTGAACCGATGCCCGCATCCGCGCCGGCCGCACGACCGCCGGCCTGGCGCGACAGCGATCCGCCCCATCCTCGCAGTCGCGGCAGCATGTATTCGAGCTGGGCCAGCTCCACCTGCGCCTTGCCTTCTCGCGACGTCGCGTGCTGGGCGAAGATGTCCAGGATCACAGCGGTGCGATCCACGACCTTGACCTTGGTCGCGTCCTCGAGCGCACGCCGCTGGCTCGGCGGCAGATCATCGTCCACGATGATCGTATCGGCCTCTTCGCGCGCGACGATGTCGGCGATCTCCTTCGCCTTGCCGGAACCCACGTACGTGGCCGCGTCCGGCCGGTACCGATGCTGCAGCAGGCCGTCGCACACGACCGCGCCCGCGGTTTCGGCGAGCGCCGCCAACTCACGCAACGATTCCTCGGCAGCGGAGGCGGTGGTCACGGCCGACGACCAGACGCCGACGAGCACGACGCGTTCGAGACGCACCTTGCGGTATTCGACTTCGGTGACGTCCTGCAGCTCGCCAAGGCCGGAGACGTGCTTGAGCTGATTGCGGGACTCTCGCTCCTCCCAGGCCTCGCTGGATCGCTCGCCGAACCCCGCACCGTGGTCGTTCTCGTCGAGCAGCACGTCGGACTGGTCTGCCAGCACGCCGGTCAGCACCGGTTCTTTTTCCATGATGGGCTGGTTCACGACGCCGCCGTCAACGGCCTGCTGCTGGCTCTGCTCGCTCAAAGGCACCTCTTGCTTGACTCACGATTGAACTATGGTGGTCTTTATTATCATCGTTTTGGAAGACATGCCGCAGCGCATGGGTGATTTGCTGGTGCAAGGAGATATATGGTCGAGCAGTATTTTTCCGCCGAACCCGCGTCCGAGGACGTGCGCCGTACGCTGACGGTGTCGCTGCAGGGCAACGAGGCGACGGTCGAGACGTCGAACGGCGTGTTTTCCGGATCGCGTCTTGATCTGGGCACGTCCGTACTGCTGCGCGAGGTGCCGGAACCTCCGCAGACCGGCACGTTCCTTGATCTGGGCTGCGGCTGGGGCCCGGTCTCGCTGGCGTTGGCGTTCGCATCCCCGGATGCCAGCGTGTGGGCAGTGGACGTGAACACGCGTGCGCTCGAGCTGACCGCGGCGAACGCGAAGCGCAACGGCTGCGGGAACGTGCATGTGACGCAGACGGACGAGTCCGGCGCTCCCCTGCCCGAGCAGACGGCGACGGCTTGCGAGCCGCTGCCAAGCGACGTGCGGTTCGACGTGATCTGGTCGAATCCGCCGATCCGCGTCGGCAAGGAGGCGCTGCACACACTGCTCATGACGTGGCTGCCGCGTCTGAAGCCTGCCGGCGGCACCGCGTATCTGGTGGTGCAGAAGAACCTTGGCGCCGACTCGCTGATCCCGTGGCTGGCGGGCGCGCTCGGCGACGATTACGAGGTGGGCAAGTACCATTCCGCCAAGGGGTACCGCGTCATCGAAGTGGTGCGCAACAAGTAGGCAAGCATATTCCATTCGCGGCTCCCCGCCATCGGGGAGCCGACTGCATGTTAGGGACAGTTCACTGATGAAATTCGAATATCCGTCCGAATTGCCGGTGTCGGCCGCGCGCGACGAGATCGCCGAGGCCGTCCGTCACAGTCAGGTCGTGATCGTGTCCGGCCAGACCGGTTCGGGCAAGACCACGCAGCTGCCGAAGATCCTGCTGGAACTCGGCCGCGGCTCACATGGCCGGCAGATCGTGCACACGCAGCCGCGTCGTCTGGCCGCGCGCACGGTCGCCGAGCGCATCGCCGCGGAGATGGGCGTGCGGCTAGGTGACGAGGTCGGCTATCAGGTGCGGTTCACCGACGAAAGCTCACCGAAGACACGCTTGCGCGTCGTGACCGACGGTATCCTGCTCGCACAGATCCAACGTGATCCGAAGCTGAACCAGTACGATACGATCGTCATCGACGAGGCGCACGAACGCAGCCTGAATATCGATTTTCTGCTTGGCTATCTGACCGCGTTGTTGCCGCAACGGCGCGATCTGAAACTCGTGATCACGTCCGCGACGATCGATTCGGTGAAGTTCAAGGAACATTTCGAGCATGCGCTGCACGACAAGGTTCCGGTGATCGAGGTGTCGGGCCGTACGTTCCCCGTGCAGATCGTGTATGAGCCGCTCGGCACCGCGCCGGCGCTCATGCGCAACGTGCCCGGGTTTGAGACCGGCGCGATGCCCGGAGAGGAGGCGTACGCGGAACTGTCCGCCGCGCCGAGCGCCGCCGAGCGGGGCGGTAGCAGCCGCGGCACGGATCGCGATACCGATATGGACATGCCGACGGCCGTGGCGCGCGCCTGCGCCGAGCTGGTCATCCATTCGAGCCATGAACGCGGTGCGCGCGACATTCTCGTGTTCGCTTCCGGCGAGCGCGACATCCACGAGTTCGAAAACGCGCTGCGCCGCCATTACGGCCCGCGTGCCGACGACATGCGCCGTCCGGATGCGATCGAGATCATGCCGCTGTTCGCGCGCCTGTCGGCCAAGGACCAGCACCGGGTCTTTGAACCGCATACGCACCAGCGCATCGTGATCGCCACGAACGTGGCCGAGACGTCGCTGACGGTGCCGGGCATCCGCTATGTGGTCGATCCGGGCACCGCGCGCATCTCCCGCTATTCGAAGACCGCGAAGGTCCAGCGGCTGCCGATCGAACCGATCAGTCAGGCGAGCGCCGACCAACGTTCCGGTCGATGCGGCCGTATCGCGGACGGCATCGCGATTCGTCTGTATTCGCGTGAGGATTACGAGACGCGACCCAGGTTCACCGAACCGGAGATCCTGCGCACCTCATTGGGCGCAGTGGTGCTGCACATGCTGTCGGTGGGCGTGGCGCGCACGGCCGAGGACGTGACGAACTTCGGGTTCATTGACCCGCCGGACATGAAGGCCGTCTCGGACGGCTTCAACGAGCTGACCGAACTGAAGGCCGTGGCCCGCAGGCATGGCGAGGTGGTGCTCACGCATGTCGGCCGCCAGCTGGCACGCATCCCGATCGACGTGCGTTTGGGGCGTATGGTGATCGAGGCGGCGAAGTCGACCACGCCGGACACGTTGGCCGCGGTGCTCGTGATCGTCGCGTTCCTGAGCCTGCAGGACCCGCGTGAGCGGCCGGACGACGCTCGTGACGAGGCCGATCGCATCCACAACCGGTATGCCGACCCGACGAGCGACTATCTGACCGCGCTGAACATTTGGGACCGCATCTTCCAGGCGGACGGCGAACCGAGCAATTCGGCGCTGCGTCGCATCTGCAAGACCGAGTATTTCAGCTGGCTGCGTGTGCGCCAGTGGAAGGATCTGGTGAACCAGCTTACCGACATGTGCCGTGAGCTCAAGTTCACGGTCGGCTCCCCACAGCCCGCGTCGCGGCCGAGCCTGGAGATCCGCCAGCTGCCGATCAACCAGCAGTCGGCCGGTTCCCTGCGCTGCTCGTGGGACGACCGCGGCATCCACACGTCGATGCTCGCCGGTCTGCTGTCGATGATGGGCATGCAGGTCATCCGCGAGCCGAAAGCGTCCGATTTCACGGGGCTCAAGGGCGCGGCTCGCGCGAAGGCGATCAAGCGCGCGCAGAAGATGGCGAAGAACGACTATCAGGGCGCACGCGGCACGCATTTCGCCCTGTTCCCCGCCTCGAGCGTGGCCAAAAGCACGCCCGCATGGGTGATGAGCACGGAGCTGGTGGAGACGAGCCGGCTGTGGGCGCGCTATTCGGCGGCGATCGACCCGGCGTGGGCGGAACCGTTGGCCGGCCAGCTTACGCGCACCACGTACGCGGAGCCGCACTGGTCCGGCTCGCGCGGCTCGGCGGTGGCGAGCGCGAAGGTGCTGTTGTACGGTCTGCCAATCGTGCAGGACCGCACCGTGCAATGGGGACGCATCAATCCGCCCGAAGCACGTGATTTCCTGATCCGGCAGGGTCTGGTGGAAGGCGATATCCAGCAGCGGTTCAGCTACGACGAGTTCGTGGGTCGCAACCGCGACATCCTCGACGAGGCGGCCGACGATGCGAGCCGTACGCGTCAGGTCGCGCAGACGGTCAGTGACGAGGACCTGTTCGACTTCTACCAGTCGGTGATCCCGAACGACGTGACGTGCGTGGCCGATCTGGCGAAATGGTGGAAGCGCGAGCATGACGAGCATCCGCATCTGCTGGACTTCGATCCGGACAAGGTGGAACGTCTGGCATCCGCGGAATCGGTGAGCCTTGCCGACTATCCCGATCATTGGCATACGCTCGGCACGGACGGACAGCCGATCGACCTACGGTTGAGCTATGTGTACGATCCGCACGATCCGGCCGACGGCGTGACCGTGCACGTGCCGCTCAAGGCATTGTCGAGGCTGACGCCGGAACAGTTCACGTGGAATGTTCCCGGATTGCTGAACGAACTGATCGTGGGGATGATCAAGGCGTTGCCGAAGTCGCTGCGCGTGCAGTTCGTGCCAGCACCGGACAATGCCCGCAAGATTCGGGCGTGGATCGACGAGCATGTCGCCGATCTGCCGGGTTCCGGCGAGCGCAACAAGCCGAACCTGCCACCGGCCAGTCTTCCCGGCATGGATAGTGCGGATACGACCGTCGGCGGAGCGGACGCGGCGCGTTGGCCCGATCTGCCGCATGTGTTCACGAGGGCGGCGATCGAGATGATCGGCGCGCAGATCCACCCGGAGGTGCTGACCGGCGAACTGTGGGAAAAGCTCAACCCGTACCTGCGCATGACGTTCGCGGTCGAACAGCAGTTGCCTGCGCCGAAGAACGCGCGAGGCCGGCGTGGCGCGCGAGGCCCGGTCAAGGTACTCGGCACCGGCAAGTCGCTGGTCGAGCTGCAGCGCAGGTTCGCGGCGCAGGCTGAGGCGTCGGCACGGCAGATGGTCAAGAAGCAGGCCGATCGCGCGGCCGACCAGGGCAAGCTGGTCGAACAGGCGAATCTGCTGCACAAGGCGGGGGCCACGACCGAGTCGCGCGCCGACATGCTGTGGCGTGGCGCATTGGACGCGCTGCGGCTGCCGTCCGAACGTATTTCGTCGCGTTGGCTGGGCGCGGAGGCGCTCATGTTGGCGTCCGCGCCGTACAAGACCACCAAGGATCTGGTGGAGGATCTGCAGCTGGCCGCGGTCAAACGGCTGTTGCCGAAGGTCGATGCACTGCCGGACGACGACGCGCTGGCCGATGCGGTGCTGGGCGTCACGGAAGTGTTCGAGGACACCGTGTATGCGGTGGCGCACGACGTGATCACGATTCTCAAACGCTACGCGGAAGTCGACAAGGCGACGAGCGGCAAGGCCGACCTGCCGATGCTCTCGGTGCTGCAATCGGTGCGCGAGCATATCGTCACGCTGGTGTTCCCCGGATTCATCGGCGCCGCTCCCCCGGATGCGCTGGCGAACATCCCCCGCTATCTGCAGGCCGACATGATGCGGCTGGCGAAGGCGAAAACCGACAAGAACCGTGACGTGCGCTGGGCGTGGGAGGCCGATGAGGCCAAGCAGCTGGTTGACAAGGCCCAGGCCCGTGCCAAGGCGGAGCCGGCCGGTCCGAAACACGAGGTGCTCGCCAAGCAGGCACAAACGGCCCGTTGGATGCTCGAGGAGTTCTACGTGTCCCTGTGGGCGCAGGAACTCGGCACGGCCAAACCGATCAGCATCAATCGCATCAAAAAGGCGCTGGCACAGTAACCAAAGCACTGGCACAGTAACCGCCGTAACCGTCCGCTCACGCGGACGGTACCTCGGCGTGACCGTTACGGCGGCAACGGATCGCCACGCGTCGTCGCCGTGTTCACGATTGTGCGACCACGGCGGCGACGAAACACGCTCAGTGACCGTTATCCTCCGTATGTTCACGCGACCGGCATGGCGACGCGAACATACGGAGGACACAGCGATCCCATATGTCCGTATGTTCGCATCCCTGTCGCGATCGCGCGAACATACGGACATTACCGTCGCTGCGAGCAGCCCGGGATGGTGGTTCAGACGTTGATGAGCGCGTCGCGGCGGGCGATAAGCTGGTCGATCGCAGTGTCGCCTTCGATGACGGTGAACGTGACGGTCTTGCGTTCGGTGGCCTGCGGTGCGATCGTGTGCAGGTCGCCGCGCTGCTCGTGCCAGCCGCGGCCGTGCACGCTCGAGTTGGACGGCTCGAGGCCGACCACGTAGTCGCCAGAGCCCATTGACTTCCATTCCATGAAGTACGGGAAGTCGGCCGCGTCGAACTCGATCACCACACCCAGGCCGAGCGTGCGGTTGACGACGGCGGCGAAACTGCGACCGTTCGCATCCGCGGCCAGATCGTGCAGATACACGCTTTCCGGCTTGTTCGCGACCGGCGCGCCGATCTCGTTCCACGGGGTCGTGTCGGCGGCGGTCGTCTCGTCGCGCGGCGTGGCCTTGCGGCTCGGGATCACGACCTCGGCACCCTCCGCCAGCAACGGCCAGCCGAAATTGCAGTGGTACATCCACATGAGCGGCTCGGCGCGGAAGCTTTCGTTGGTCACCTCGTCCTCGACCGTGATCGTGGACGTGCCATACACGCTCGTGATGCGCCGGCGCAGCACCATGTTCTCGCCGAACAGCTCGGCCTCGCGCATCTCGCCCGATACCTCGAGCACATACCGGTCGTTCTCGTCCCAATACGCGTCGGAAGAGACGTGTTCGGCCGGCGTGGTGCGGATGCGCCCGTGCATCGGATAGCTGCCGGCCGGGTACTTGGAGTCTGCGGGAGTCACGTACGGCGCGCAGATGTTCTCGAACCCGCACGTGAAGAACAGGCCGCCCATGATCGAACGCTGAGCCTCGGCGCCGTTGGTGTCGAATTGGTTGCGGCCGTTCAAACCCGGCTTGGACAGGAACGTGAGGTTCTCGCCGCGGTATTCGATCTGCGCGATGTCGAGCGCGCGGTCGGCCATCGACATGAAGCGCAGCGGACCGTTCTTGACCTCGATGCCGCGCAGTCCGTGCGAGCGACCCTCCTGATATTCGATCGGACGCGTATAGGCGGCCTGCTGGATGCTGCCCATATGGGCGAGCATGTCGGCACGGGTCGGGTTGTTGTGATTGACGAGCATATGCATACCTCCTTGTAGCGGCGTTGCGCCGTGGCGTTTCCTCCCCACACTGTACCCGATCACACGTCTTTGGCAAGCGCTTTCCGCGCGCGTGCCGCAATTTATCGCAGGCCTTCCTGAGCCGACCGGACAACTGAACCGGCGACCGATGTCCTCTTCCGCGGTAGACTGACCATGACATCGACCGGCAGGGGCTACGGCGTCATGCGAACGATATCGTCATCGACCTTCGATGGACGGCGGCGTTCGACTCATCGTGACGTTGACCGAAATCAGCTGGGAACCACCATCGCATCGCAGCTGAAAGGAACAACCATGTCTGATTCGAGCATGTCGCATCGCGTATCGCAGCCGGACGCACCGTCAACCACGCAACCGGCGACCTCGAGACCAACCGACACGCAACCGTCATCCGATCACCCGATTTTGCCGATCGTCATCATGATGATCGGCTCGTTCACCGCCATCCTCAACCAGACACTCATGACGAGCGCCCTGCCGCATCTCATGCTCGACTTCGGCGTCACCAGCAACACCGCGCAATGGCTAAGCACCGGGTTCATGCTCACCAACGGCATCATGATCCCGGTCACCGCGTTCCTCATCCAACGGTTCACGACGCGCCAGCTGTTCTTCTACGCGATCGGCATGTTTCTGTTCGGCACGCTCGTGTGCCTGTGCGCGCCCGGCTTCTGGGTGCTGCTGGCCGGCCGCGTCTTGCAGGCCACGGGCGCGGGCATCCTTATGCCGCTGCTGCAGACCGTGCTGTTCCTCACGTTCCCGCCGAGCAAGCGCGGCACGGCAATGGGCTGGTTCGGCATGGTCATCGCGTTCGCGCCGGCGATCGGCCCGACCCTGTCCGGCCTGATCATCGACCTGCTGCCGTGGCATTTCCTGTTCGTGCCGCTCGTGGTGATTGCCGTGGGCGTGCTCGCCGCCGCGATCCCGACGGTGCGCAACGTCACGCCACAGACCGATCCGACGATCGATGTGCCGTCGGTCGCGCTGTCGACGCTCGGGTTCGGCGGTCTGCTGCTCGGGTTCTCGCTGGCCGGCCAGTCCGGCTGGACCTCTCTTGACACGCTCATCTCGCTGGCAGTCGGCGCGGTGTCACTGGTCGCGTTCGTCATCCGACAGCTGCGTCTGCCACGCCCGCTGCTTAACTTCCGCGTGTTCGCGCGGCCGATGTTCACGTTGCCGATGATCGTGATCGTGCTGGTGTTCGTCACGTTCATCTCGACGATGAACATCCTGCCGATGTTCATTCAGAACGTGCTGGGGATGACCGCGCTGCAGTCCGGTCTGCTGCTGGCGGGCGGCGGCATCGCCGAGGGCGTGTTCAATCCGGTCGCCGGCCGTCTGTTCGACCGGGTCGGCATCCGTCGCATCGCTCCCCCGGCGATTGGTATCGTCGCTGCGGCGTCGTTCGCATTGTCGCGGATGGATGCGGGCACGCCGGCATGGTATCCGGCCGTGTTCTTCACGTTGATGATGGCTGGCGTCGCATTCTGTCTGATGCCGCTGACGACGACCGCGCTCAACCAGCTGGCCGGGCCGCTCATTCCGCACGGCACGGCGATGAACAACACGCTGCGGCAGACGTGCGCGGCGATCGGCATCGCGATCTGTTTCACGGTCATGACGACGAATACGCGGCCTGCATCGGTCGTCGGTTCGGCTGCGGCGGGACTTGCGCACGGCGTGGATGCGGTGTTCGTCGTCTCGACCGTCGTGTCTCTCGGCGCGTTCGCGTTGTCGCTGTTCGTGCGCGACGGACGGCGGTGATCGCTACGCTTCGACCAGTTCGGGCGCACGACGTGTCGAGAAGCGGAACATGAGCGCGGCGAACACGATGCCGACCACGGCCATGCCGGCGATCACCCACATGCTCGACGAGAATCCCCGCACGTAGGATGCGGCCTCGCCCGCACCATTCCGGGCCGCCGCGGCGGAGAATTCGGACAGCAGCGCGCTGGCCACGGCCGTGCCGATCGCGCCGGCGAGCTGCTGGATGGTGTTCATCACGGCCGAGCCGTCGGCGTTGAGCCGTGCGGGCAGCTGGTTCAACGCATGGGTCTGGTCGGGCACGAGCACGAATCCGGAGAACGCCATGAACACCGCGTAGGCGATGGCCACCGCAACCACACTGTTGGACGCGACGATGAACACCGCATCCATCACGGTCACGACCACAAACCCGGTCATGATGAACTTCGGCGGGAAGTGGCTTTTCAGCGCACCGCCGATCAGCGGCGCCGCGATCGCGCCGACCACCGCGCCCGGCAGCAGCGTCAGTGCCGCGGGCAGACTGCCCAGTCCGAAGCCGCGCTGCAGCAGGATCGGCAGCATGAAGTTCAGCCCGAGCACGCCGCCGGACGCCATGAGCAGGATCAGCATGCCGAGCGAAAACCCGGGATAGGCGAACACGCGCACCTCGACCAACGGCCGCGGCATGCGCAGCTGCGCGATCACGAACACGGCCAGGATCGCGATGCTCGCGGCCAGGGTCAGCCAGAACCGCCAGTCGCCGTTCCAGCTCGCGAAGAAGCTCACCGCAACGATCAGTCCGGCAAGTCCGGCCGCAACCAGCAGCAGCGACGGCACGCTGATCGTTGCCGGTTCTCCGTCTCCGGAGTGACGGATCTCCGGCACAGTGGCCATGCCGAGCAGGAACGCGACGGCGAGGAACGGCAGCATCGTGTAGAAGATCCAATGCCAGTCGAGCCATTCCATGACCATGCCGCCGAACACCGGGCCGATGGCCGGCGCGGCGCAGGTGACGAGGCTGACGATGCCGAGCATCGAACCACGCTGTTCGAGCGGCGCCTTCTCGAGGATGATGTTGGTGATGAGCGGCAGCGAGATGCCGGTGCCGAGCGCCATGACGAGACGTGCGGCGAGCAGCATCGGGAAACTCACGGCGAACGCGCCGATCAGCGTGCCGGCGGTGAAGATCGCGACCGCCGCGATGAACAGGGTTTTCGTCGCGAACCGGCGTACCATGAACGGCGAGCTGGGGATCGCGACCGACAACAGCAGCAGGTAACCGGTGGTGAGCCATTGCACGGTGGATGCGTCGACCGCGAACTCCTGCATCAGCGTGGAGTAGGCGATGTTGAGCGACGTCTCCGACAGGATGCCGAGGAACGTAAGGATCGCGAGCGCGACCACGCACACGACGATGGCGGTCGGCACAGGTCGTTTGGCGCTGGCGGCTTGGGCCGTTGCGGCCTGGGCGGACGGCGGCGTGGTCCGCGCGCCCTCGCCTCTGCTGGTATCGCGTTCGTTCATGGATTCATCCTCCGTTACGGCATCAATTGTTGTATATCAAACAATGTGCCATAGTACCGGCGAATGTTACGTGAAACTCACTCGCCGAGTTCGCGCTTGAGCCATTGGCGTTCGGCATCGATTTCGGCGTCGTGGATCATGAGGACGGCGCGACGGTATTTGTCGGCGACCTTGTCGTTGTCGATCGGCCCTTCGCCGTCGCTGTACAGTCGGCGCACGTCGCAGCCGAGCGAGTCGAGACGGCGTTGCAGTACGGCGCGGCGGTCCGTCTCGTCGGGGATGACGGACAGGAACGAGAGGACGACGGCCCATTTGGTGATGTTGGTGAGGTTGTAGCCGCTCGTGTTCCTCAGCTCCTCGACCAGCCTCTCGCGGCCGGCGGGCTCCAAGTGGAATTCGCGCAGACGGCGGCCGTTGACGACGGTGAAGGTCTCGCCGATGTAGCCGGCCTTGACGAATTTGTTCGTCACCGAGTGCAGCGTGCCGTCGGAGACGGCCTGCATGTAGCCCTGCAGCTGCTCCATCTTCTTGCGCAGACGGTATCCGCACAGCGGCCCCTCGCTCAGGAAGCCCAGGGTCATGAGTTCTATCGTGTTCATCATACGTTCATGATATCTCAGTCCGAGATATCTCGAAACGACACGCCGACGACGAACATCGTCACGCCTTACATCAACGGCGGAATCATGCCGATCTTGCGTCATCTATAAATCTTTTCGATATATCTCAGTTTGAAATATCTCTTTCCGAGGTGCATACTGGCATCAGCGCGAACGCAGCGGACGACGAAACCTCCACCGCAACGGTCGCACGGCCCATAACCGAACCAGACAAACCACCACAGCCGCCGCGAGACGCCCAGCAGCACAGCGCACGACGCGCGGCGCCACCGAAAGGAACACCATCATGAGCACCATCACCATCTTCGGCGCAGGCAACATCGGCTCCGCGGTCGCAGGGCTGGCCGTCAAGTCCGGCGCGAGCGTGCAGGTCATCGACCGCAACCCGGACAAGGCCGCCGCCGCGGCCGAAGGTGTCACCGGCGCGAAGTTCGGCGAGGCCACGGTCTCCGGCGACATCGTCGTGCTCGCTCTGCCGTTCCCGGCCTACGACGAGGTGCTCGCCGTCTACGCCGACCAGCTGGCCGGCAAGACCGTGGTCGACGTGGCCAACCCGATCGACTTCACCACCTTCGACCTCGCCCTGCCCGCCGGCCACCAGTCCGCCGCCGAATACGTGGCCGCCAAACTGCCGAACAGCAAGGTCGTCAAGGGCTTCAACACCACGTTCGCCGCCACCCTGGCCACCGGCGAAAACGACGGCGCGCCCACCGTCGTCCAACTCGCCTCCGACGACGAGACGGCGAAGAAGTCCGTCGCCGCGTTCATCGAGGCCGCCGGCCTCAAGACCGTGGACGCCGGCGCCCTCAAGCGCGCGCAGTACCTCGAGGGCTACGGCGCGCTGCAGATCATCCTCGGCGTGACCGAGCAGACCCCCTGGACCGGCGGCTTCAAGGTCGTCAAGTAGGCAACCGATCAATCGAAGACGGCCGTAAGTCAGCATCTTCGCGCTGCCTCCATTGACTTACGGTCGCCTTCCCCTTTCCCGGCGACCGTAAGTCAACAGGATTGCCGCCCTCTTGTTGACTTACGGTCGTTTCGAGACGCGAAAAAAGACCGTAGGTCAACAGAATCGGTTTGATCATGCTGACCTACGGCCTTGGGATGCCGAGGACACCGAGAGAGTTTTACGCCAAGGCGCGGTAGGCGTCCTCATCCACCGGCTCGAGCCACTCGTTCGACGCGCCCTCGGCCTTGGGCATGATGGCCACGTGCGCGAACGACTCGGTCGGCGCCGCGCCGTGCCAGTGCTTCGTCTCCGGCGGAATGTAGGCCACGTCGCCGGGCTTCAGTTCGACCGGCTCCTGGCCCTCGATCTGGTAGTAGCCGCGCCCGCCCACGGCGAGCAGGATCTGGCACACGCCGTGGTGGATGTGCCAGTGGTTCGTGCAGCCCGGCTCGAACGTGACGTTTGCCACCGACACCTGACCGTCCGCCGCAAGCGGCGCGAGATAGCTCTGGCCTTCAAAATACTGCGCGTACGCGTCGTTCGGCTCGCCAAGCGGGAATGCGCTCGGATTGTCCATGATGCCTCCTTGTGACTCTTGTTCTTGTTCCGCGCCGCGGTCATGTCAACAGCATCGTCATGACCGCAGTCTCATCACCGACGTTAGAAACTTCGAGCGCTCGAAGTCAATCTTGCTCCGTCGCCACCGAGCCTTTCTCCACCAACGCGCACCTGATCCGCCCCTGATCCACGGATAGATCAGGCAGCACGGCGCAGGTCGTCACCGCGTCAAGCGCGCCGGGCAGATCGCGTCCCTCGATCATCGAGATCAGCTTGCACGCGCCCCAATACCCCATCTCATAATGCGGCAGTTCGATGGATGTCAGTCGGGGCTCGAAGAACACGGACAGCAACTCGAAATTGTCCACGCTGACCACCGACAGGTCCCGGCCGACACGCAGACCGCGCCGCACGGCCGCCTCGTAAATGAACCGCGTACGCACGTCGTTGAAGCAGAACACGCCGTCTGCGCCCGTGTCCAGCAACGCTTCGGCCTGCGCGTCGGCATCAACCTTCTCGTCTGGGTCGAATACCAGCCGTTCATCACGCACGATGCCAGCACGCTCCAACGCCGCGTAATACCCGGCGAGTCGCCTCGGCTGCGCGATGATCGTCGTCGGCGAACCATAGTACGCGATGCGACGGCATCCGGCGGACAACAGTCGCGTCGTCGCGTCCTCACCTATCCCCTGCTCGTCCGGTGCTATGGACGGACACCGACCGGTCTTGTCTTCGGCGTCCACCATGACCGTGGGGCAGCCGTCGAGTGAGTCCGGCAGCGTCATCACCCGGTCGTACATGGCCGCGTAGAGGAATCCGTCGACGCCATAGCGACGCAGCATGCTGATCTGTTCACGTTCGAGTTCCGCATCGTTGCCAGTGTTGACGACTGTCAGCAAGTATCCGAACGTGCGGGCGGCGTCCTGCGCCCCGAGGATGATGCGTCCGGCGTATGGCGTGGTGGCGACGTCGTCGCCGATCAGTCCGAGCATGTGGCTGCGGTTGGTGCGCAGTCCGCGCGCGATGGGATTGATCATGTATCCCATTGACTCGGCCTGCTCGCGTATCGCATGGGCGATTTCGAGTTTGATACGTCCCTGGTCCTTGCCGTTGAGCACGCGGGAGACCGTCGCCGTGGAGACCCCGGTCTTGAGCGCAATATCCTTCATCGTGACCATATGCATTCCCCGTTGCGTCGATGTCGATGTAGCACCGTTCATAGTAACGTGCCCCGTTCCGTTCGCTGTCCGCCATGTTATGCGCCAAGCGCCGGCGTCATATGGGGACGGCGGAAGCCGGAGCTGCTCGCGCGATCACGCGTTCCTCGCTCCGGCTCATGTTTTGTCTTCCGACTCGGCTCAGCCCTTGACCGCGCCGAGCATCACGCCCTTGTTGAAGTACTTCTGCAGGCAGGGGTACAGCACGAGCAACGGGATCGTGGCGACGATGATCACGCCGAACTTGATCTGGTCGGCGAGCTGCTGCTGCGCGGCGGCGTTGAGGTTCGAGGCGACGGATTGCGAGACGAGCAGGATCTGCTGGAGCACGACCTGCAACGGCTGTTTGTTCTGGTCGGAGATGTAGATCAGGCCGGTCATGAAGTCGTTCCAGTGGCCGACGAAATAGTACAGTCCGATCACGGCGAGGATGGCAGGGCTCAATGGCAGCACGACCTTGAAGAAGTAGCCGAGATAGCCGAGTCCGTCGATCTGCGCCGCATCATGCAGCTCCTCGGGAATGGACGACTCGAAGAACGAGCGGGCGACGATCACGTTGTATACGCTCACCGCGCCGGGCAGGATGAACACCCACATCGTGTCGATGATGCCGAGCTGCTGGAACAGCAGGTAGTTTGGCACGAGGCCGCCGGCGAAGAACATGGTGACGGTGAACAGGAACAGGATGACGCGGCGCGGTTTGAATTCGGGGCGGGACAGGGCGAATGCGCACGGGATGGTCACCGCCATATTGACCGCGGTGCCGAGTACCGAGTAGACGATGGTGTTCCAGTAGCCGCGCCAGATCTGCGCGTTGGCGAAGATCTTCGCATAGCCGGCGAACGTGATACCGGAGGGCAACAGTCGCGTCTGGCCGGAGGCGACGCTGTTCGGGTCGGAGAACGAGGATATGACGACGAACCACAGCGGGTACAGCACGATCAGCACGACGAGCAGGATCAGGCCGTCGATAACGCCAAGGGTGATCCAGTCTCCGACTGTGCGCCGTTCGCGCTGCTTTGTGTTCCATGGGATGTCGTTGCCGTTGGGCTTGGGGGCCTGGGCCACGGTCGTGGCGATTGATGCGCTCATGATGATGCTCCTTCTCGTCTTAGAAGATGCTCGCGTTGGACACTCGCTTCGAGATCGCGTTGGCCGCGACCAGGAAGACGAAGTTGACGACGGTGTTGAACAGGCCGATGGCCGTGGAGTAGGAGAACTGGAAGTTGATCATGCCGATCTTGTACACGTAGGTGGAAATCACCTCGGTGGCCGGCAGGTTCAGCGTGTTCTGCATGAGGAAGATCTTGTCGAAGCCGACGTTGAGCACGGAGCCCATGTTGAGGATGAGCAGCACGCCGCAGGTCGGCAGGATCGCCGGGAAGTCGACGTAGCGTATGAGCTGCAGACGGCCGGCGCCGTCGAGTTTGGCGGCCTCGTACAGGGATGTGTCCACGGAGCTCAGCGCGGCGAGGTAGATGATCGCGTTCCAGCCGCAGTGCTGCCAGACCTCGGAGATCCAGTAGACGGCGGTGATCGCGCCCGTGCTGCCCATAAGGCTTTCGTCGCCGAAGAACTGGCCGATGATGCCGGTGTTCGGCGCGAGGAAGATGTTGAGCATGGAGACGATGACCACGATCGAGATGAAGTGCGGCATGTACGTGATGGTCTGTACGAAGCCCTTGATCTTCTGCGAGTGGATCTGGTTGATGAGCAGGGCGAGGATGATAGGGAAGATGAAGCCCATGACCAGCGTCCACAGGCTGATGCGGACCGTGTTCGTCATGATCTCGCCGAACAGCGGCGAGCGGAAGAACTTGTTGAAGTATTTGAATCCGACGAAATCGCCGCCGGTCAGTCCCTTGTCGGGGTCGAACTCGCGGAAGGCGAGTTGGATTCCCCACATCGGCACGTAGGCGAACAGCCCCACGAACACGAGGGCGGGCAGAGTGAGCAGCCACAGTTCCCAGTACCGGCGGAAGTGGTCGGCGATGAGGGCGAAAGGATTTGATTTGCGCGTCGGTTCCTGCATGGGCAGGCCGGCGGCCGAGACTGTGTTGGTTGACATGATGATGCTTTCGATGGTGATGAAATCATGGATAGTGACGGCCATCAGCAAAGCCGTCGCATACGAGGAAGGTGGGGTCTATCGGCCGGATCGGCGGTCACGGCCGACGGACCCGCAATGGCTGCGCCGGGAAAAGGGGAAAACCGGCGCAAGTGTTGATTGATGGCGGAGGCCGGTTGGCCACCGTCGCGGCTATTTGACGGCCTGGTCGTAGTACTTCTGCCAGATCGCGATGTTCTCCTCGAGACCGAGCGTGGGTTCGGCGATGTTCTTGAGGTACGTGTTCCATTCCTTGTCGATGCCGCCGCGCTGCACCCACTTCGCCAGCTGGTTGTTGGCGTAGTTGCCGATGGACGTGTTGTTGTCCGACAGGGTGTCGAGGTCGTCGCTGCTGGGGCGTACGTAGATCGGGATTACGTCGCCGGTCGGGTCGACGCGGTCCAACGCATCCTCGACGGCCTTGTTGGCTTCGGTCACCTGATCGGCGTTGTCGTCGTTGACGATGGTCGCGTCGTCCGGCACCCATCCGGCGAATCGGTCCTGCAATGCGATGGCTCGCGTGTCGGGGTATTCGGCGTACGCCTTCTCACGGTCGATGGTGTACGTGTGATCGCCGTCGTCGGACAGCGTGGTCGGAATGGAACCGAAGTAGCCTTCGACCGACAGTTTCTCGCCGTACATCGCGTTGACGATCTTGTAGACGGCCTGCTTGTTCGCGGCCTTCGGGCTGACGGACAGGCTGTAGGCGAATTCAGTAGCATCCTGCGAATAATCCCATTTCACGTCCGATTCGGGCGTGGATGCCGTCTTCTTGAGTGGTGGAACACTTACGTACTGGTCCGCCAGACTGTTGCCGTATTCGCTGTATGCGGACCATCCGAACGTGACGCCGGTCAGCGCGGTCTTGCCGTCATTGACCGTCTGCGCGACGTACTGCGAGTCGTCGCGGGTGAACGTGTCCTTCGGGATCAGTCCTTCGGCCACGAGTCCGTGCAGGAAGGAGATAACGTCCTTGAGTTCCTCGGACGTGTAGTAGCTTTTCACCTTGCCGTCCTGCACGTAGTAGCCTTGCGAGGACGCGCTCGACCCCATGAAGTTGGTGACGACGCCGGACGAGTTGAGCAGCACCAGCGGACTCCAGAGGCCGAAGCCGAGGCTTCGGATGTTCATCGGGATCTCATCGGCCTTTCCGTTGCCGTTGGGGTCCTTGGTCTTGAACGCTTCGAGCACGGTATTGAGTTCGTCCCATGTGGTCGGCATCTTCAGCCCGAGCTTGTCGAGCCATTGCTTGTTGATGAACATGTGCGTGGCGGAGACGCGGTAGCCCTTGCCTCGATCGGACGGCAGGAGCTTGATCTGTCCGTCGCTGTTCTCGGCCATCTTGCGGGCCACCGGATGCGCCTCGAAGAACGCTTGGACGTTCGGCAGCTCATCGAGATGCGCTCCGATGTCCTCGAACTGGTTCGGATACCGGCTCACGTCGGTGGGATCGTACAGGGTCAGGCCGATGTCCGGAAAATCGTTGGCGACCATCTTCGGCGCCTTCTGCTGGCCCCATGAACTGTCGGCGATCTCCTCCCAGTCGATGGTGCAGCCGCAGGCCTCCTCCAACTGCTTGGAATATTCGGTGTCCTTCATCGGATTGTCGGTGACGTTGCGACGCACACGGATGGTGACGATCGGCCTGCCGTCCGCATCGACGGTGGGCTTGCTGTTGCCGCATCCCGCCAGCGGCACGCACAGCACGACCGCGGCCATTGCGGACGCCATGATCCTACGGATGCGCAAACTACGGCGTTCCATAAGTCTCCTTACATTGATTCTCTTCCGCCGGAGGACTCAACCACTTCATTGTCGATGACCTTCAGCTTTGCCGTCCTCGGATAGCAGAAAATATATCACGGCAATCGATTGCCGGCAATCGATTGCCGTTCGGCGTGTCGAACCGCTTCGACGCAGAAGAGTCATGGCATGGAAACCGTTATGGAGCTTGGTATCTGACGCCATGCACGCCATGGGAATCACCACACAGGTCTCGCGCTCCTGCGCGCAATCATCGATCTCCCGCCACAGCGTCGTCGGCGAGCCGCCGTGTTCGCCCAGAACGTAGCCGGCTCGCCAAGAGGCGTGTCATCTGCGAAAGTAATACAGATATCACATAGCTCGTTTCGTGATATTCCGAACCGGGATATCACGAAACGACACGAATGCAACCATACATACAAGGAGAACATCATGAAGACTTTGGTGCTCGTATTCCACCCCGGACTCAACACCCAGTCCCACGTCAACAAGGCGCTGATCGATGCGGCCGCCGAGCTTGACAACGTGACCGTTCGCGACGAGTACGCGCTGTACCCGGATGGCAAGATCGACGTGGCCGCCGAGCAGGCCGCCATCGAGGCCGCCGATCGCATCGTGTTCCAGTTCCCGCTGTGGTGGTTCTCCTCCCCCGCGCTGCTCAAGACCTGGGAGGACGAGGTGCTGCAGCACGGCTGGGCGTACGGCTCCGAGGGCCACGCGTTCGAGGGCAAGGAGTTCCAGGTGGCTGTCTCCACCGGCTCGCCGGAGGCGAACTACCAGCCGGACGGCGCGAACAAGTTCGTGATCGACCAGGTGCTGGTCCCGTTCCAGGGCACCTCGAACTACATCGGCGCGACGTGGGTCAAGCCGTTCGTAACGTTCGGCGCGTTCGGCATCACCGATGAGGCGCTGGCCGAGGCGGCGAAGAACTATAAGGAACTGCTGGCCAAGTAAGTCGGCATCCTTCCGGTAACGAATATGGCCGGTTTCCGGGACTCTCCATTGCGAGATCTCCGGAAACCGGCCATATTCGTTGTTCGGCGGCATCGGCCACCGTCAATCGCGGCTCATTTCGACAGCCGCCACACATACCACGCGACCGGCAACGTCAGCAGACCGCCGGCGACGAACACCCACATGATCGGGATAACGTCGGCGAGCGGCGCGAAGACGAGCATGCCCGCCGGCATGCCGAACGTGGCGAGCGTGGTGTCGAGGCCGAACACGCGCCCGACCATCGACTCGTCGGCCTCGGATTGGATGACGGTGCGCATCGGTCCGACGCAGACGGCCGACGCGACGCCGCACAGCGCGTTGATGATGAGGTAGCTGAGCAGCCCGGGCGCAAGCCCCAGCCCCACGACCGTGACGCCGACCGCGGCGATGCCGAGCGCGATCACGTGCATGTTGTTGCGGATGATCTTCACGCCGATCGTCGACATGAACACGCCGCCGAGCAGCATGCCGATGCTTAGGCTCAGCTCGTTGGCGGCGAGCTTGTCGGATGCGGTGGTCAGGTTCACGACGCCGAGGTTCAGGTCGATGCCCTCGTATTCGCGGGTCATGAGCAGCAACGTGAGGTTGAGCGGCGCGACGGACATGAGGCAGGTCATGCCGTCGCCGAGCACCACGCCCTTCAGGTGGTTGTGGCGCATCGTGTAGGCGAATCCGGCCTTGAGATCGGCCATCGTACGGCGGATGCCGGCGACGATCGGATGGAGGTCTGCCGCATCGGAGTCGGTGTCGTCGACGGACTGCGAGGTATCGCCGTCGGTCACGGCGGACTTTTGTGGCACGCGGATCATCGCGACGAATCCGACGCCGATCACCGCGGTCGTCACGTCGATCAGCAGGATCGACCACAGCGGCATGACGTTGATGAGCACGGCCGCGACGGCCGGCGCGACGATCATGTTGGCCGAGTTGATCATGCCGAAGACCGAGTTGACGCGCAGCAGTTTGCCGGTCGGCGTGATGTCGGGGATGAACGACTGGACGGCCGGCGTCTGTACGCCACCGCCGGACGAACGGATGAGCAGCACGACGAACAGCAGCGGCAGTCCGGCCCAGCCGTGCGCGAACGCGAACGACAGGACGATGGTGACGGCCGCGATGATGAGGTCGGGCAGCATGATGAGCGGCTTGCGGCGGTACCGGTCTGCCATCGAGCCGCCGAAGATCGAGACGACACCCTGCGGCAGTACGCCGAACACAGTGGCGAACAGCATGGACCAGCCGGATTTCCATTCCAGCGCGATCCACCACCACAGAGCGTACTGTACGATGCTGGAACCCAGCAGGGAGAACGCCTGACCGGTGAGCAGCAGCGCGACGCGCGGCATCCAGCCGTCTTCGCGCGGGTCGGCTTCAGCCTCGAACGTCGATATGGCTTGTGAGTTTTGGGATACGGATTGAGACATATGAGTAAGGTGTTCTTGCTTTCCAACTCAGACATTGCCGCCAGTTGCGCGACGATGCGAATATGTGTCTTCACACAGGATCGGCATGGTCAGCGCACGACGACGGATGTCAGCGAATATGATGCGAATGATGGGATCGAAGATCACGAGATCTAGCGGATTCGGCCATACCCGGCTTCGGGCTTGGCTCCGCTGACCCGTTAGATTCTTCCGGGCAAACCGCCGGTCTGCGGGCAGTCGCCCATCATCATGCAACACAAAGAACACATGGCTCCGCACACTATCAACGCAAGCCGACAAGACCACGATCAACGAACACACGCCCCCATCGATCATCCATCCGATCGTCCATCATCGCCGTCTCTTCCCAATGACCAGCCCGCATCGATGCAACGCAAGATTCCCGCCGTCGCGGTTCATGGACATCGCAACACACCCGGCCAAAATTGACGCATTGTCAAAACTCGCGATAGACTGCATACGACACCGGACATTGACGCAACGTCAACATTGCGCAACGTCAGCTCGCGCCGGCCTCCAACGCAGGAACCGGCGCGGCACATATCAGGAAGAATGAAGAAAGGACCATCATGCTGTTTCAGGTCTACGGCGACAACGCCGTGTGGCAGTGGCTCGGCTGGATACTCGTGTTCTGCTGTCTGATCGGCGCGAACGAACTCGCCCGACGCACCAAGATCGGCGGCATCGTCGCGTTTCTCGTCGTCCCCGCGATCCTGACCGTCTATTTCGTCGCGATCTACGTGGCGGCCGCGGCCGGCGCACACTGGGCGCTCAACAACCCGACCTACGTGCACATGACCAGCTGGTTCCACTATGCGAAACTGTACGCGGCCACCGCCGGCTGTATCGGCTTTATGGCGCTCAAGTACCGTTGGGGCGCGATCGGCAAATCCGACTGGTTCAAGTGCTTCCCGTTCGTGATCGTCGCGATCAACATCCTCATCGCGGTCGTCTCCGATTTCGAATCCGCGTTCCGCGCGTGGGGAACCACATGGGTGTCCACCGAAGGCGTGACGCTCATGGGCGGCTGGCATAACGTGTTCAACGGCGTGGCGGGCCTGATTAACATCGCGTGCATGACCGGCTGGTTCGGCATCTACGTGTCCAAGAAGAAGGACGACATGCTCTGGCCCGACATGACATGGGTGTTCATCGTCGCCTACGACCTGTGGAACTTCTGCTACACGTACAACTGCCTGCCCACGCACTCGTGGTACTGCGGCCTCGCGCTGCTGCTCGCGCCGACCGTGGCGAACTTCTTCTGGAACAAGGGCGGCTGGATTCAGAACCGCGCGAACACGCTGGCGATCTGGTGCATGTTCGCGCAGGTGTTCCCGATGTTCCAGGATTATTCCGTGTTCTCCACGCAGTCGGTGAACAACGCGAACGTGAACCTTGCGGTGTCGTTGGTCGCGCTCGTGGCGAACGTACTCGCGCTCGGCTACATTCTGATCCGCGCGAAGAAGCAGGGCGTGAACCCGTGGATCCAGGAAGTGTTCAAGGGCACCCGCGACTACGAGCAGGCCATCGCCCGCGCCGAGTAGGCTCGTCTGGGCTTCCCTCGACGGTCCGACCTGACCGTCGGCCGCGGGTACAGGCCGTGGCCGGATCCATGATTCGTCATGCGATTCGGCTGCGGCCTGTCTCATATCCGGAGACAACCACGATCGCGCACGATTGACGGAACGTGGACTCGGTTGCGTCCGAACCGGTCAGCGCCCGCGCCAGCGGGTCAGCTCGAAGACGAGCACGTAGACGAGCAGCAAGGCGGATGCGAGGAACACGGAGCGCAGGGCCGTGTCGAGCGAGGGCAGGAACGTGGCGATGACGCCGAACACGGCCACGCCGATCGCGCCGCCGACTTGACGGAACGTGTTGAACATGGCGGACGCGATGCCGGCCTGCGCGGGGTTGACGGAATGCAGGACGACGCCGGCCGCGGCGGGCGTGGTGATGGCCGCGCCGAAGCCGACGACGCTCAGGCCCACCGCGATGACCCACACGGGGATCGGCGCGGGGGTCAGGAATTCGAACAGGAAGCCGGCGATCATGATCGCCAATCCCAGCGTGATCGAGAATCGCGCGCCGCGCGCGGTGATGATGCGCCCGCCGATCAGGTTGCCGACGATCGTGACGAACGCGGACGGCACGAACACGAGTCCGGCCGCGAACGCGCCCATGTGCCGTTCGTTCTGCAGGAACATGGTGCAGATGAAGACCATGCCGTACCAGTTGAAGATCATGATGAAGCCGATCTGCAACGCGACCTGCATGCCGCGGATGCGAAACAGGCCGAGCGGCATCATCGGGGATGCGACCTTGGCCTGTGAGACGACGAACAGGCCGAGCGCAAGCAGTCCGACGCTCAGCAGGACGAGCGTCGCGGGAGCCGCAAAGCCGATAGCGCCGACTTCGATGATGCCGGCCACGAGCGTGCCCAGACCAACGAGCGAAAGCGTCTGGCCGAGCCAATCGAAGCGGATGGGACGGCGCGGGGACGGCGCGATGCGCGGCACGAGGGCGAGGATGAACAGGCAGAACGGCACGTTGATCGCAAACACGAGACTCCAGTGGATCGGCGTGAGCAGCCCGCCGAGCAAAGGCCCCACCGCGGAGGCCGACGCGCCGCCCGCACCCCACAGGGCGAGCGCCCATGCGCGACGTCGCGGGTCGGGGTTCGCCTCGTTGATCAGCGACATGGACGCCGGCAGGATCAGCGCCGAGGCGACGCCGAGCACACAGCGGCCGGCGACGAGCGCCGCCATCGACCATGCGAACGAGCAGAACAGGGACGCGAGACCGAACAGCGCCGCGCCGATCGCGAACACGCGTTTCGCGCCGAACCGGTCGGCGAGGCTTCCGGCGAGCAGGAGCAGCGCGGCGAACAGCAGCGTGTAGCCGTCCACGACCCACTGCTGGACGGCCATGTCGCCGCCAAGATCGGCTGCGATGGTGGGCAGCGCGACGTTGACGATGAGCACGTCCATGCCGGCGAGGAACGATGCGACGGCCGCGGCGATGGTGGCGGCCGTCGCGGCTGTCGTGACGCCCGAGGATGGGGACGGGAATGACATACGACCCATGCGTATCCTATCTGTACTATCTATATATTCGTTATCCATACGTTGTTGCGATGACTATGATATTCCGTAGAAACGTTACAATAGATAGGTTTATAAATGATTATGGTTTACGATATATAAACCATAGGTTTACATACATGCAGGGAGCCGTCCATGTACGACCGCAGACTCGACGCGATCATCGCCGCGGCGGACGCCGGCAGTTTCGCCCAAGCCGCGCGCCGGCTGCACCTGTCCACGCCGGCCGTCGCCAAGCAGGTCACCACGTTCGAGCAGGAGTATGGTCTGACGATCTTCGAGCGATCCCGCACCGGCGTCGCCCCGACCCAAGCCGGCGCGGAATTCATCGACGGCGCGCGTTCGCTCGTGAGCGAATCGAACGAGATCATCCGCAGAACCCGCCAACGTATGCACCAACATGCGGCGCCCGTGCGTCTGGGCATCTCCATCCTGCGCCCCGCCCGCCGCATCCTCGATCTGTGGCAGCGTGCCGGCCAAACCGACATCCGTTTGGAACTCATATCGATGCCGGACGGCAGCACGCCGATCGACGATATCATCGCGCGGCTTGGCGAGGACATCGACGTGATCGCCACCGCATTCGTGCCGGATCATTGGAACGGCATCTGCAACACGCAGGTGCTGTCATATGAACCGCTGTGTCTGGCCGTGCCGCGCAATCATCCGCTCGCGAGACGCGCGAGACTGATCATCGACGATCTAAGCGGCGAGCATGTCCGCATCCTGCCGCGCGGCAACGGCACCGACGACATCGCCCGCGACCTGTTCGAACGCAACCCGGACATCACGTTGGTCAACATCGACCATTACGACCTCGACCTGTTCAACGACTGCGCCGAGTCCGGCGACCTGCTCATTTCCAAGCCGATGTGGGCCGGCGTGCACCCGCAGCTCGTCAACGTCCCCGTCGACTGGCCGGAGCCGGTGGGTATGCAGTACGGTCTGCTCTCCCCGCTCTCCCCCGCCCCGCAAGTCGCCGCGTTCGTCGAGCGCATCGCCGCACTCAACCAGCGGTTCGCGGATCGCTGACGCAGCTGAGCATATGCTTCCACAACACGACTGATTCCATGAAGGCATGATGCCACGTTGCCATTTATCATAGGAATGCACACACGTTCAACGTTGACAGGAAGCACGATGCACGGTCCAGAAGACAAGTACGTGAAGGTCCCCGCTCTGGTACACGCCACAAGACTCGGCTGGCGATATCGTTCCATCAGGAACGACAAACCCGGTACCGATTACGATCCGGACACCAATATCTTCTACGACCTGTTCGGGCAAGCGCTTCGCCGTATCAATCCCGATATGGATATCGATGACGATCAGGTCAGGTTCCTGATCCGCAAGAGCGCGGTCACGTTGGACAGCGACGATCTCGGCCGCGCGTTCTTCAGCAACCTGCAGCATGGCCTGGACGGATACAGACTCATCGATTTCACGACACCGGACAACAACGACTTCACGGTCGTAACCGAATTCACCTATGCGCATGACGACGATAATTTCCGTCCGGACATCATATTCCTGATCAACGGCATGCCATTGTGCTTCATGGAAGTCAAGCGGCTGAACAACCGCAACGGCATTCTCGCCGAGCGCGACCGCATGTATACGAGATTCAGGCAGCCGTTTTTCTGCCGTTTCGCGAACATCACGCAGATCATGGCGTTCAGCAACGATCAACCGTACGACGACGGCGATCGCGAACCGATCCAAGGCTCCTTCTACGCGACCAGCTCCTACGACGGCATACGCATGAACCGTTTCCGCGAGGAGGAGGACAGCGGAAGGGAATTGTTGCAGCGACTCAAGCCACGCAGCATCGACGAGGAGAAGCTCATCCTCAAGGACAACAACCTGATCTCCCTGCTGGATTCGCCACAATGGAACGAAACCGTCGACCCGCGGACTCCGGCGAACAGCATCATCACCTCGCTGTTCTCCCGCGAACGGCTGATGTTCCTGCTGCGATATGGCTTGTGCTACAAGGATTACGTCAACGACAACGGCATACGAGTCATCGAGAAGCACATCATGCGCTATCCGCAGTTCTTCGCCTCTCAGTCCGCGCGTCGCACGCTTGACGGCGGCGTCAGACAGGGCGTGATCTGGCATACGCAGGGCAGCGGCAAAACCGAACTGGCGTTCCTGCTGACACGGTATCTGCGCGATTATTACCAGGAACAGCGTCGCGTATTGTATACGTTCTTTATCGTGGACCGTCTCGACCTGGCAAATCAGGCCGACGACGAGTTCCGTTCGCGCGGCGCGACGGTCATACGCGTCGATTCAAGGGACGATTTCGTCAAACTGCTGCGCAAACCTTCGGCTTGGAACACCGGCCAAGGCGATGGGATCACCATCTCCCCGGTGAAGATCGCCGTGGTGAACATCCAGAAGTTCAGTGCCGACGCGCAGGCCATCACGGCCGAATACGGACTGAACGAGCAACGTCTGTTCTTCATCGACGAGGCGCATCGCGAATACAAACCGGGCAAAAGCTTTCTCGCCGCACTGTTCAACGCGGATCGCGACGCGGTTCGCATCGCCCTGACCGGAACCCCGTTGATCCGTCAGAAGAACGGTGCGGACACCAAGCAGGTGTTCGGGGAATACATCCACACCTATTTCTACGACCGGTCCATTGCCGACGGGTACACGCTCCGACTCCTACGCGAGGATGTCAAACCCCAGTTCCGCGTCAGGATGCGTTCGATCATGGACACGCTGCAGGAGATCGACAAGCTCACCGATCTCGATCAGGTGTGCGAGCACCCGCATTTCGTGGAGCCGTTGGCGGAATACATCGTGAACGACCTCATGCAGTCGCGCATCGCGCTCGGCAAGGATTGCGCCAACATCGGCGCGATGATCGTGGCCCGCACCTCACAGCAGGCCCGCAACATATACGACGCCCTGCAGCAGTACGATCCCGATCTTTCGTCCGCCCTGGTGCTTTACGACGAGGGGTCCAAGGAGGACCAGCGCGATATCCAGAAACCCGCTGTCTAAATGAAAGTGCAACACCCTTTAGATTGGAGATTGTCTAGATAACCAGTGAAAGGATGTTGCACCTTGGGTCAAGTGTATTCGCACCTGTCGGAAGAGGAACGGCAGGTCATC
Organism: Bifidobacterium sp. SO1; assembly: GCF_018555335.1. Taxonomy (NCBI): domain Bacteria; kingdom Bacillati; phylum Actinomycetota; class Actinomycetes; order Bifidobacteriales; family Bifidobacteriaceae; genus Bifidobacterium; species Bifidobacterium sp. SO1. The sequence continues at coordinate 77,195 of NZ_JAFEJR010000016.1, forward strand.
CAA
>NZ_JAFEJR010000017.1:0-69873 GCF_018555335.1 Bifidobacterium sp. SO1
GTCCCATTCCGAACCCGGAAGCTAAGGCCTGGCACGGCGATGGTACTGCACTCGACAGGGTGTGGGAGAGTAGCACGCCGCCGCATTTACACGTCACGAAGGACCCCGGTCGAGCAACACGCTCCCGAGGCCCTCCCATATAACCACACAACACAAAGCCCTGGACTGCAACAGTTCGGGGCTTTGTCATCTCGGCGAAGAGAGAATTCCTTTCAAGAAGTCAGCACGGATTATGACCGCAGCGCTTTTAGCAACGAATCGACATGTCCTTTGGCACGTACGTTGTATCGTGCCAGCATGATCACACCGTCACTGTCGATGGCGAACGTCGATCGAATCACGCCCACATGCACTTTGCCATACAGCTTCTTTTCCCCATATGCCCCGTACTGCTTATGTACGGTCAGATCGGTGTCAGACAGTAACGGGAAACTCAGATGATCACGTTCCACGAAACGATGCAGTTTCGGCAGTGGATCCTTAGACACGCCCAATACTGTGAATCCGAGAGATTCAAGACGGGCGAGATTGTCACGGAAGGCACATGCTTCGGTCGTGCAACCCGGCGTCATCGCGGCGGGATAAAAGTAGAGCACCACATTCTGACGTTGTTCCATTAGCGCAGACAGTGTGATGTGTGTTTCAGTGCCGTCCGGCAATGCGGCAGGCAATGTGAAGTCGGGCGCCGCTTGCCCGACTTCGAGGCGTGCGGGCAAATCGGTCGGTTCAATGTCAGGTTGAGTCATACCTGACATTGTATGGGCTGCGGCAGTCGGTGCAACAGCTGCAGCCCATACAATGAGGCCATCAACGGCTGGATATCAGGCATCCTTCTTGCTGATCAGCAGCAGAATGCCGGCGATCTGGCTCGCGAAAATCAGCGTGCAGACGCCGAACGCCGTCGTATTGGCCGCTTCGCCTTTGTAGATTCGCCAACTGTGAATCGTCATCGGGATCATCCATGCCAGCGCGACCAGCGTCCAGCACCATGCGATGCATCCGATCACATTCAACACGAATGCCGCCAGACGAAGGTTGCGATCCGTCTCCGTCATCCACGTACCGTTTGTCATGTACATGGGTTGTTGCGGGTCTCCATACCCACCGTTGTATTGCTGCTGATATGCGTTCTGCTGTTGCCCCGCGAACGGATTCGGATTCGCGTTCGGATCCGTCTGCGGTGCCGGCATGACACTGTCGGTCCACTGCGTACCGTCCCACCAGCGTAGTTTCGTCTGATCGCCGGACGGGACCGGGTACCATCCCGGCTGATACTCTGCCATACATCCTCATTTCTGTTGAAGTGCTGCTGCCATTTTAACAGCGGATGTCTAACCGATCGGTATACGAATGATTGGAGAAGACTCGGCAATCTGAACGTGGGGTGAACACGCGGGGTCGCGCGGCGGGGCGTGTCGCGTGTATAGTCGGATAGGTCACTTCTGTGGCCACCTTATCCGCTTCACGCAAGAAAGGTGAGCCGTGTCAGTAACAGACGAGTCGGTCGAGACGCCGATGATTGGTAAGAGCGTCATCTCGCTCGATGATCTTTCCCTCCGCCAGATCAAGGAACTGCTGCATAAGGCGCAGTACATCGATTCCCATCGCCGGGAAGTCGCGCATACCTGCGACGGCAGGGTGCTGGCCACGCTGTTCTACGAGCCGAGCACGCGCACGCGCCTGAGCTTCGAAACCGCCATGCTGCGCCTGGGCGGCAAAGTGATCGGTTTCGCCGGCTCCCAGCTGTCGAGCGCGTCCAAGGGCGAGTCGATCGCCGACACGCTCAAGACCGTGTCCAACTATGTCGACGTGGTCGCGATCCGTCACCCGAAGGAAGGCGCGGCGCTCGTCGCATCCCGCGCCGCCTCCGTGCCGGTCATCAACGCCGGCGACGGTGGTCACATGCATCCCACGCAGACGCTCGCCGATCTGGCCACGCTGCAGTCGCGCTTCGGTCGCGTCATTGACCTGACCGTTGGCCTGTGCGGCGACCTCATGTTCGGCCGTACCGTGCACAGCCTCATCGAAACGTTGTGTCGCTTCGGCAACGTGCACTTCGTGCTCATCAGCCCCGACGAGCTCAAGACCCCGCAATATGTGCTCGACCGCATCGACGCGACCCCGTCCTGCTCCTACACCGAGGTCAAGGATCTCGTCTCCGTGATCGGCGACCTCGACGTGCTGTACATGACCCGCGTGCAGCAGGAGCGCTTCTTCAACGAGGACGACTATCTGCGTCTGCGTGACACGTACATCCTCGACGAGGACAAGCTTCAGCTCGCCAAGCCGGACATGGCCGTGCTGCACCCGCTGCCGCGCATCAACGAGATCGCTGTCGAGGTCGACAACGACCCGCGCGCCGCCTACTTCGAGCAGGTGAAGAACGGCATGCTCATGCGCATGGCGCTCGAAAGCTCCGTGATCGGCGACGAACTGCCCGGATATGAACCGCTTGAAGCCAAGGAGGTCAAGGCCTGATGGAAGTCACCAGCATCGTCAACGGCATCATCATCGATCATGTGCCGGCCGGCACCGCGCTCAAGGTGCTCGAATACCTGAAGATCAACCCGGCGAAGACCAAGCTCGCGCTGATCATGAACACCGACAGCCACCTGTACGGCACGAAGGACATCATCAAGATCGAGGACGAGGATGGCAAGAAGACGCCCGCCATCGACCTCGACGTGCTCGGCCTCGTCGCGCGCACCGCGACTGTCGGCATCGTGCGTGGCGGCAAGATCGTCGAAAAGAAGACCCCGACGCTGCCTGAGCATGTGATCAACATCCTCACCTGCAAGAACCCGCGCTGCGTGACCACCACCGAACGCGGCATCGACCAGATGTTCCATCTGACGCATTCCGAGCGTCAGGAATACCGTTGCGACTACTGCGACGAGGAAGCGAAACTGTAATGCTGACTCTGCGCAACATCACGGTATGGGACACCGGCGAGACGATCGATCTGGTGATCTCCGACGCCGACGCGAGCCGGCTGTTCAGCGAATCGGGCGCGGTGACGGGCGGCGAGTTTGACGCGACCGGCCTGACCGTGGCGCCCGGCTTCGCCGACCCGCACGTGCACTTCCGCGATCCCGGCCAGACGTACAAGGAGTCGATGATCTCCGGATGCCGCGCGTCCGCGTCGGGCGGCTACACGAACGTGCTCATCATGCCGAACACCGTGCCCGCGATGGACGGGGAGCCGGTCGTGGCCGGCGAGCCCGGTGCGTCCGAAGTGCTCAGCGCCGGCTACGGCACGGTGATCGACTACCTGCAGCACTACGAGGCCGCGCATGATACGGCGCTGCCGGTGCGCTACGACCTATGCGTGTGCGCGTCGAAGGGACGCGTCGGCGGCGAGGCGAGCGATCCGGACCGTTGGCGTGAGTATCTGACGTCTTCCGCGACCGTGCGCGGGAAAGCCAAGGATGCGTATCAGCTCGCCCATCCGGTCACCGCGGTCAGCGACGACGGTTCCGCCGTGACCCCTGCGATCCTCGACGATGTGCTGCGCAACGTCAAGGACACCGGACTGTATCTGATCGAACACTGCGAGCATCACGACATCGGCGCGGTCAACGACGGCCCGGTCGCGCGCGAACTCGGCGTGCCCGGCATCCCGGAGGACACCGAGCTGAAGATCGTGGCGCGCGATATCGCCAAGGCCCGCGAAACCGGCGTCCACGTGCACTTCCAGCATGTGAGCACCGCGATCTCGTTCGACGCGATCCGCGAAGCCAAGGCCGAGGGGCTGCCGATCACCTGCGAGACCGCGCCGCACTACATAGCATTGTGCGACGAGGACCTCCTGAAGTACGGCACGCTGGCGAAGATGAACCCGCCGCTGCGTTCGGCTGCCGACCGTCAGGCGACGATCGCCGCGATCGCGGACGGCACGGTCGACATGCTCGCCACCGACCACGCGCCGCACACGCTCGAGGAGAAGGAACGCGGGTTCCTTGACGCGCCGAACGGCATCATCGGGCTGGAATGTGCGTACGGCGTGGCGCACAAGGTGCTCGTCGAAGACGGATACATCGACGACAAGCGGCTCATCGAACTGATGTCGGTCGCGCCGCAGCATCTCATGGGCCATGTGCCGACCGACGTGGCCGGACTGCTCAACACGTCGTCCACGTGCGCGGTCAAGCGCACGCTGGATCTGAGCCGCGTGGAGCATCCCGAGAGCGTCGATCTGGTGATCCTGAACACGAACGAATCATGGACGGTGGACCCGGAACGGTTCCATTCGGCCGCGCGCAACACGCCGTTCGGCGGATGGCAGGTGACCGGCCGGCCGCTCGCCACGGTGATCGGCTCGAAACTGGTGTTCAGCAGGATCAAGTAACGAAAGGACAACGTCATGGATCGACTGATCGAAGCGATCGAGAACGCGCAGAACCCGAGCGTGGTTGGACTCGACCCGACGCCGGCGCTCGTGCCGCCGCAGGTCGTCGCGTCGTTCGCGGATGAAGTGCGCGACTCCGTCGAGGACCAGGCCGAAATCCCGGCCGCGCAGCTCGCCGTCGCGTACTTCGAATTCAACCGTGCGATCATCGACGCGGTCGCCGACATCGTGCCCGCCGTCAAACCCCAGATCGCCATGTACGAGGCGATCGGACCGGCCGGCGTGGACGCGTACACGATGACCTGCGAATACGCGCAGCAGCAGGGACTCTACGTGCTCGGCGACATCAAGCGCGGCGACATCGGGTCGACCGCGGCCGCTTACGCCGGCCACCTGAGTGGCGTTGCGGGATTCGAGGACGGCGCGCAGCCGTTCGACCCGTGGCATGAGGATGCGGTCACCGTCAACCCGTACCTCGGCACCGACGGCATCACGCCGTTCGTGGACGCGGCCGCCGCGGCCGACAAGGACATCTTCGTCCTCGTGCGCACGTCGAACCCGTCCAGCAAGGAACTGCAGGAACTCGACCTCGCCGATGGCGGCAAGCTCTACGAGCACGTCGCCGACCTGGTCGAAGGCTGGGGGAGCGCGACCATCGGCAGCCACGGCTATTCGCGCGTCGGCGCGGTCGTCGGCGCCACCCATCCTGAGGAGGGCGCGGCCCTGCGCAAGCGTATGCCGCACACGTTCTTCCTCGTGCCCGGCTACGGTGCACAGGGCGGCACGGCGGCGGGAGTCGCCGGCATGTTCGATCACGACGGCTCCGGCGCGATCGTCAACTCGTCACGCGGCATCATCGGCGCATGGAAGAAGACCGGCGAGTACCGCGACGACATGAGCGCCGGCGAGGCGCTCGACTTGGTCGCCTCCGCGGCGCGTCAGGCCGCAAGCGACATGCGCGACGACCTGCGCGTGAACGTGTACCGGTAAGAACGACGGCCAGGGGGCGGAGTGAAGCGAGACGCCCCCCTGGCCACCATGCCGATGCAGATGGCTGCGGCAGACCTTGGCGTAAGCTGGACTACTGGCGCTGAATAGATTATGCAGATGAGGAGAATCAAGGAAGCAATGCCCACAGCAACCTTCACCCCCACCGCCGACGTGGTCGCCGAGGCGACCGAAGCCGGCTATTTCCCGGGCCGGCACACGGTCGAGATCACCGAGGTCACGAAACTCACCGAAGGCGTGTACCGTCTCACGTTCCGCGACCAGTACATCGCGAAGCACGCGCGTCCGGCGCAGTTCGTGAACCTGTTCAGCCACGATCCGATGAAGCTGCTGCCGCGTCCGTTCGGCGTGAGCGAGGTGGACGGCGACCTGGTCAGTGTCATCTTCGCGGTCGTCGGCAAGGGCACCGCGGAATTCTCCGAACTCGCGGCCGGCGACCATATCGACGTGCTCGGCCCGCTCGGCCGTCCATTCAACACGAAGACCGCGTCGCACTACATCCTCGTCGGCGGTGGTCTCGGCGTGCCGCCGCTCATCTACACCGCGCAATATCTTCAGTCGAACGACGACGTGTGCACCACTGCCGTGTTCGGCTACCGCAACGACCACTTCGCTGATCAGTATGTGTCCCGCTATGCGGACGCGACGGTGAGCATCGACGAATCCGAAGGCAACGTCATCACGCTGCTCGACCGGATGGAGGCGGCCGGCGAACTTACCCGCGACGGTCTTGCGCCGGTGATCCTGTCCTGCGGCCCGCTGCCGATGATGAAGGCCGTGGCGCAATGGGCGTCCAAGCGCGGCATCCCGAGCCAGCTGAGCATGGAGCAGCGCATGGGCTGCGGATACGGCACCTGCGTGGTGTGCGTGGTCGACACGGTAGACGGACGCAAGAAGGTGTGCTCGGACGGTCCGGTATTCACCGCGGAACAGCTCGGATGGGAGGCGTGAGACGATGACCGAGAACGGCAACACCCCGATCAACGTGTACGAGAAGCACGAGTGGAAGCACAAGACCGTCGTCGCCGGCGTCGAATGGAAGAACCCGGTCGGCACCGCGTCCGGCACGTTCCAGCTGGCCGCATGCCGCTGGTTCTATGACGTGAGCCAGATGGGCGCGATCTCCACCAAGGGCGTCTCCCCAGTGCCGTGGGAAGGCAACCCCGGTCCGCGCACGGCCGAAAGCCCGGCCGGCATGGTCAACGCGGTCGGTCTGCAGAACCCGGGCGTCGATCATTATCTCGTCGACGAACTGCCCAAACTCAAGGAGCTTGGCGCGACTGTCGTCACCAACGTCGCCGGCCACAGCGACGACGACTACGCGCAGGTCGTCGCCAAGCTCGCCGATTCGCCGGCCGATATGCTCGAAATCAACGTGAGCTGCCCGAACGTGAGCTACGGCGGCATGTCCGTCGGTACCGATCCGGTCGCGTTGAGCCGTCTCATCGGCCATCTGCGTAAGCTCACCTCCAAGCCGATGATCGTCAAGCTGTCGCCGAATGTGACCGACATCGCGACCATCGCACGCGCCGCCGCCGAAGCGGGCGCGGATGCGCTGAGCCTGATCAACACGCTCGTCGGCATGCGCATCGACATCCGCACCGGCGAGCCGATCATCTCCAATCGCACCGGCGGCGTAAGCGGACCGGCGATCTTCCCGGTCGCGCTCGGCTTCGTGTGGCGCGTGCGCCAGACCCTGCCGGACATCCCGATCATCGGCATCGGCGGCATCGACTCCGGCGAGAAGGCGCTCGAATTCCTGTACGCCGGCGCGAACGCTGTCGAAGTGGGCGCGGCCGCACTGTACGATCCGACCGCGCCAATCCGCGTGGCGCGCGAACTCGACGACCTGCTCGACTCGCGTCCGGAACTTGCGGCGAAACTCGCCGTGGGCGAGACCTGGCGCTGACGGCACCGCAACGTAGTACGACGTATGTTCGGCTCTTCTCAGTACAGGGGAGCCACGGTTTCGACAAGGAGAACATCATGACCACCGCATCGCTCGACCACCGCTTCACCGAGTTCCTGCTCGATTCGCAGGCGCTCAAGTTCGGCGACTTCACGCTCAAGTCCGGCCGCAAGTCCCCGTACTTCATCAACGCGGGCGCGTTCAACGACGGCCGCAAGATCGCCACGCTCGGCGCGTTCTACGCCGAGAAGATCGCCGAGGAGATCAAGGCCGGCAATCTGCCCGCCGACATCGACACCGTGTTCGGCCCGGCGTACAAGGGCATCCCACTGGGTGTGTCCACCGCGATCGCCCTGACCTCCGCGCACGGCATGGAGGTCGGCTACACGTTCGACCGCAAGGAGAAGAAGGACCACGGCGATGGCGGCATGATGGTCGGCACACAACTCAAGGACGGCATGAAGGTGCTGCTCGTCGACGACGTGATGACCGCCGGCACCGCCGTGCGCGAGGTCATCCCCAAGCTCAAGGCCGAAGCCGACGTCGAGGTCGTGGGCCTCGTGCTGTCCGTCGATCGCATGGAGAAGACCAAGGACTCCGACCTGTCCGCCGTCAAGGCCGTCGAGGCCGAGTTCGGTTTCCCGGTGTTCGCCATCGCCAACGTTCGTGAGATCTTCGAGGCCGGCCAGCATATCACCACCGCATCCGGCCAGCCGTATGTGACTCCCGAGATCAAGGCCGCCGCCGACGCCTACCTCGCCCAGTACGGTGCGTGACCGCGTTGCACAACCTGTCTTGACTACGTCCTTCCGCCGTGCCTGACGCATCGGCGGAAGGACGTTTCCGTATCAGCCGACCGTCAGCCGCGCCCGCGTACCATCGCGCTGCAGCGACCAACGGATCGTGACGGTCTGCCGCAGGAACCCCTCGTCATGGGAGACGAGGATCAGCGCGCCGGGATACCCCGTCAGCGCACGGCCCAGCGTCTGCATCGAATGCAGATCGAGGTGGTTCGTCGGCTCGTCCATGACGATCAGATGCGGATGCCGGCGCAATCCCAGACACAGCAGCAGCTTGCGCAGCTCGCCCGGCGACGGATTGCCGCCGGCAATCAGCCGCTCAGGGTCGGCGTTCAGCTGCGCGACGGACGACAGCACAAGACCGCGCTCCTTCGCCGGCAATGCGGCCAGTCGGGCCATCGCCCGTCGCGCATCTGCCTCGGTGGTGTTCTGCGGCAACACCAGACGAGGCAGCCGCAGTCCGGTACGACGTTCGTTCAGTTCGATCTCGCGCAACAGCGCATTGACCAGCGTGGTCTTGCCGGTGCCGTTCGAACCGCTGATGCCGATGCGATCGTGCGGGCCGACCGTCAGCATGGGAACGGCGACGCCGTCGCCATGCTCCGGGACCGCTGCGGCGGCATCGCCACCGTACGGGAGCCATCCCGCCGGCAACCGCACCAGCTCACGGCGACTGCTCGACTCGGCGTCTATCCAGATATCGCCGTCATACCGTTTCGCCGCGGTGACGATGCCCGCGGCCTTCTCCCGCGCCGCCGCGACCTGTGCGTCGATGCGGGCGCTCGCAGGCCCGAGACTGCTCGGATTGTGGTTGTATTTGATCGCATTGCGCGCGTCATGATCCTTCGGATCGACGAAACGATGGTTTTTGGCCGACGACACCTCCAACGTCGCATCATGCTTGCGCTGCGCCTTGACCGACGACAATCGCGCGGATTCGCGACGCGCGTCGCGCAACGCCGCATCCGCCGACTGACGATCGATCGCCGCGCTCGCCGATGCGGCGGCATAGTTGCCCGGCCGCATGCGCACGACGGTCACGTTCTGTCCGCACACATGGTCACGTTCGAAAAACGCGCATTGATCGGCGACCGCGTCGATCAGCGCCACGTCATGCGATACGAGGATGCCGATGCCGCCGAACGAACGCAACGCGGCGATGATGCGCTCGCGGGTCGGCGCGTCCACGTGATTCGTCGGTTCGTCCAAGACGAGCACGTCCGACCGCAACGCCAGCGCGCAGGCGACCTGCAGTCGTTTGGCCTCGCCGCCGGACAGGGCATCGAATCGCCACGGCCAGTCGTCGCCGATGCCGAGATCGCGGCGAATCGCCAGTGTCTCCGGCGACCAGTCATTGGCGAAATCGTCCAGATTCGCCGGCATCTCGTCGGTGTTCTGCGGACAGTATCCAGAGACGATGCCGTTCGGAGCGGGGGAGACGACGCCGGATTCGGGTGCCAGATCACCGAGCGCGATGCGGATCAGCGTGGTCTTGCCGATGCCGTTGTCGCCCAATACGGCCGTCCAGCCGCGAGGGAACGCGACCGATACGTCGGCTAACAGCGGTTCCGGAGCTTCGGGATAGGTAAAGGTGATATGGGATAACGTGAGTACGGAATTCAGTGACATATGGTGCTCCAATGCGGTATGTTCGCCGCGAACCGGCGTCCCGTTGATTATTGCGGGAGCCTTCGGCTGCGGCGTGATAGATGAGATTGCGTATGACACCAATATGCGAACGGCATATGCAGGGACGGCGTGGCCGCCACGGATTCGAAGCGAAGCACATCAATCCATGCGCGGAGCCGTACGACAAGCGTTCCATACGGATATGCTTCACCCGTGAAGCCGTCCGCCGGTGCCGCCTATCGAATAATCAACGAAGTAGATCCTTGCCGTTCCGGGGATTCTGGCATATCGAACCACCGATGTCCTGTCTGAACGATTCACATCATACACGGGATCCGGACTTATAAGCCGATCTCACGTAGCGGGCTTGCGCTATAACTGGAGCTTATGACACTGCTGCAGCTGAAATACATCGTCAAGATTGTCGAATGCGGGTCGATGAACGAGGCCTCGCACGAACTGTACGTCTCGCAGCCCGCGCTGAGCTCGTCCGTGAAGGAACTGGAGAACGAACTGGGCATCGAGATCTTCACCCGTTCGTCGCAGGGTATCGCCCTGACCGTCGACGGCGCGGAGTTCCTCACCTACGCCCGTCAGGTCCTCGATCAGGCCGCCTTGCTCGAGGAGCGCTACAAGAACGCGAAGCCGCGCAAGCAGTTGTGCTCCGTGTCCACCCAGCACTACATGTTCGCCGTCGAGGCGTTCGTCGAGATGATCAACTCGATCAAGTCCGACGAATACGAGTTCACCATCCGCGAGACGCGCACCAAGGACATCATCAACCAGGTCGCCAACATGCTTTCCGAAATCGGTATCCTGTACCTGTCCGACTTCAACAAGGACGTGATCGGCAAGCTGCTGCGCGAGAAGCACCTCGAGTTCCATCCGCTGTTCCGTGCCCCGCTGCACGTGTTCCTCGCTCGCACCAACCCGCTGGCGAACAAGAAGAAGCTCACGATGGAGGACCTGAAGCCATACCCATTCATCCAGTACGAGCAGGGTGAGGACGGCAGCTTCTACTTCGCGGAGGAAGCCGTGTGGCCCGAATACAACCCGAAGCAGATCAATGTGACCGACCGCGCCACGATCCTCAACTTCATCGTCGGACTCAACGGCTACACGGTGTGCACCGGCATCGACAACGGCGACCTCAACAACGAGAAGATCGTCACCGTGCCGCTCGACTCGGACGAGACGATGCTCGTCGGCTGGATCACCAACGAGCGCGCGAAGCTGTCGAAGGCGGCGGAGGACTACCTCGCGAAGCTCAAGTCAGTGGTCGCCTCGCACGGGTACAAGCTGATCGACTGACGGCTGCTGGATTGACGTGGCTGCCAATGCGGTCTGCGGGTTGCGGATCGGCGTGATCGCAGGTCTTGCGAAACCGACAACTTGCGGCACTGTTCTGTTATGTTGCAGAACAGTGCCGCAAGTGTCGTTATGACGGTTTTCGGCAACGATGACCGGCATATGGAATATGACGAAACGCGCCGGCCTGCGGTGTTGCTAGTCTTGTTTGCGTTCACAACCGTTGCGCCCGGCACAGTCGCCCGGCAGCGCAGCGACCATCATCGTAAGGAACGGCAAGTGAAGACGGTACGAATACTGCTGCGGCATGTCGGCGAGTTCAAACGGGACTCGATTCTGACGCCGATATGGATGATAGGCGAAGTGGCATGCGAGATGATCATCCCGTTGCTCATGGCCACGCTCATCGACCAGGGCGTCGAGAAGGGCGACATGGGCGTGATCTCCCGCACAGCCGGACTCATGGTGCTTATGGCCCTGTGCGGACTCACGGTCGGCTGCCTCGGATCGGTGTTCGGCTCGCGCGCCGCGACCGGCTTCGCGAAGAACCTGAGACAGGACCAGTACGACAACATTCAGACGTTCTCGTTCTCGAACATCGACAGGTTCTCCACGCCGAGCCTCGTGACGAGACTCACCACCGACGTGATGAACATCCAGAACGCGTTCATGATGATCCTGCGCATGGTGCCGCGCGCGTTCTCCAGCCTCATCATCGCCATGTGCATGGCGTTCATCGTCTCCGGCACGATGGCCCTGATCTATCTGGGCGCGGTCGTCGTGCTCGGCACCATTCTCGGTATCCTCATGAACATCGCCGCGAAGTATTTCCGCCAGGCGTTTCCCGAATACGACGCGATGAACGAGTCCGTCGAGGAGAACGTCACCGCCATGCGCGCGGTCAAGGCGTTCGCCCGCGAAAGCATGCAGACGCGTGTGTTCAAGGCCACGTCGAAGCGCATCTACGACATCTTCCTCAAGGCCGAACTCGTGCTTGCCGCCGTCGACCCGATCATCCAGACCACCGTGTGGGGCTGCCTGCTGCTCATCAGCTGGGTCGGTTCGCATCTGATCGTGCAGGACCGGCTCACTACCGGCGATCTGACCAGTCTGCTTATGTACTGTATGAACATCCTCATGAGCCTGGTCATGCTGTCGATGACGATTGTGATGATCACCATGTCGTCCGCCAGCGCACGCCGCATCGCCGAAGTACTCGAGGAGCGGGACGATATGCCGGCGGCCGCGCATCCGGTCGAACAGGTGCGCGACGGTTCGATCGAGTTCCGCCACGTCGACTTCGCCTATCCGGCCGTCAAGCTTTCGGAGAATGATCCGGCCGCGAAGCGTCGCATTGAGGCGACACGCCAGCTCATCGCAAAGGGCCCCGAGAACGTGCTCACCGACATCAATCTGACGATCCCGTCCGGTGCGGTCGTCGGTGTGATCGGCGGCACCGGCTCGTCCAAGACCACGCTCGTGAACCTCATCCCGCGCCTGTACGACGTGACCGGCGGCAGCCTCACGGTCGGCGGCGTGGACGTGCGCGACTACGACCGCGCCGTGCTGCGCGATAAGGTCGCCGTCGTCCTGCAAAACAACGTGCTGTTCTCCGGCACGATTCTGTCCAACATGCGTTGGGGCAACCCAAACGCGACCGTTGACGATTGCAAGCGCGTGTGCGGGATCGCCTGTGCCGACGAGTTCATCGACAAACTGCCCGACGGCTACGAGTCGAAGGTCGAACAGGGAGGCCAGAACTTCTCCGGCGGCCAGAAACAGCGTTTGTGCATCGCGCGTGCGCTGCTCAAGGAACCGAAGGTATTGATCCTGGACGATTCGACATCCGCGGTCGATACCGGCACCGACGCGAAGATCCGGCACGCATTTGCCAGCCAGATGCCCGACGTGACGAAGATCATCATCGCGCAGCGTATCTCGAGCGTCGAGGACGCGGACATGATCATCGTGCTTGACGACGGTCGGATCAGTGGCGTCGGCACACACGACGAACTGTTGCGGACGAACGAGATCTACCGCAGCATCGTCGAACTGCAGACACAGGGCGGTGGCGACTTCGACGAGGAGCAGTTCGCGCAGCTATCGTCGGATGCGACGGGCGCGGCGAATGACGCGAATGATACGAACGCCGCGAACGACGATACGCAGGATGACGCCCGTAACGACGTCGACGACAAGGAGGTGCGCTGATGCCCGGACCACGTGGCAATGCCGGCCGTATGGCCGCCGGCGCGAAACAGGGACGCGAACTCGACCATCCGTTCCGCATCTTCATGCGGCTCATGCGGTTCGTGTTCGGCATGTACGGCGTGCAGTACGGCATCGTGATCGCGCTCATCGTCGTCACGATCTACGCGCAGGTGCGCGGCAACCTGTTCTTCCAGACGCTCATCGATAACTACATTACGCCGATGCTCACCTCGCACGACCGCGACTTCGGACCGCTGCTCGGCGCGATCGGCGTGATGGCATCGATCTACGCGGCCGGCATCGTCGCGAACGCGGTGAGCGCCGTGCTCAAGGCGTTCATCACGCAAGGGTTCATGATGAAACTGCGCAACCGCATGTTCACGCATATGCAACGCCTGCCGCTCGGCTATTTCGACACGAACACGCGCGGTGACGTGATGAGCCTATACACCAACGACATCGACACGTTGCGCCAGATGGTCTCGCAGTCCATCCCGCAGATCATCAACTCGGTATTCAGCATCGTCATGATCCTGTTCAGCATGATCTATCTGAGCGTTCCACTGACCGTCGTTGTGCTTGTCGTGTCCGGCCTTATGGTGTGGATGACGAAGGTCATGACCAGCCGGTCCGGCACGTACTTCTCCCGTCAGCAGAAGTCGGTCGGCGAGCTCAACGGCTACGTCGAGGAGATGATGAGCGGCCAGAAGGTCGTCAAGGTGTTTACGCACGAGGCCGCGGCGAAGGCCGATTTCCGTGAACGCAACGACCGTCTGTTCGACGCGTCTAACAAGGCGAACATGTTCTCCGGTTTTCTCGGACCGATCAACAACCAGCTCGGCTACGTCGCGTACGTGCTCTGCGCGCTCGTCGGCGGTTGGCTCGCGGTCAACGGCGTGACCGGGCTTACGTTGGGCGGGCTCGTGAGCTTCTTGACGTTCGTCAAGAGCTTCACCATGCCGATCAGCCAGGTCAGCCAGCAGCTCAACGCGATCGTCATGGGCTTGGCCGGCGCGGACCGCATCTTCAAGCTGCTCGACCAAAAAGTCGAATCGGACGATGGCAAGACGACGCTGGTGAGCGTGCGCCGCGACGCCGCAACCGGGGAACTACGCGAGACGGACGACCGTACCGACCAGTGGGGCTGGCGTTCGTCGGACGGTCGGATCGTGCCGATGAGCGGCGACATCCGGCTCGACCATGTGACGTTCAGCTACGTGCCCGGCAAGACGATCCTGCACGACATGTCGATGTTCGCCAAGCCCGGTCAGAAGATCGCGCTGGTCGGCTCGACCGGCGCCGGCAAGACGACGATCACGAACCTGATCACCCGGTTCTACGACATCGACTCCGGCACGATCACGTACGACGGCATCAACATCGCCGACATTCACAAGTCCGATCTGCGCCGGTCGCTCGGCATGGTGCTGCAGGACACGCACCTGTTCTCCGGTTCGATCATGGAGAACATCCGCTTCGGACGGCTCGACGCGTCCGACGAGGAGGTGATCGCCGCGGCCAAGCTCGCCAACGCGCACACGTTTATCGAGAAGCTGCCGAACGGATATGACACGCAGCTGACCGGTGACGGCGCGTCGCTGAGCCAGGGACAACGGCAGATGCTCGCGATCGCGCGCGCCGCCGTGGCCGATCCGCCCGCATTGATTCTGGACGAGGCAACCTCGTCGATCGACACGCGCACCGAGTCGCTCGTGCAGGCCGGCATGGACGAATTGATGAAGGGACGCACCACGTTCGTGATCGCGCACCGCCTGTCCACGATCCGCAACGCCGACTGCATCATGGTGATCGAGGCGGGCCGTATCGTCGAACGCGGCACGCACGACGAGCTCATCGCCCAACAAGGCCGCTACTACACGCTATATACAGGCCGAGCCGTAAAGAAAACGCCGGAGGCGTTTTTAGGCGAGGAGCAAGCGACAGCGAGCCGGCATTGAGTCGGCCGCAGGCCGTCCGAAATTGCAGGGCCGGAGGCGAGCCGTAAAGAAAACGCCGGCCGAGCCGTAAAGCAACCGTTGGAAACGGTTGTAGGCGAGGGACTGACGACAGTCAGTCCAACAGTATGCGAGTGAAGCTCGTCCGAAATTGCAAGACGGCGTTTTTAGGCGAGGAACGAGCGGTAGCGAGCCGGCATTGAGTCGGCCGTAGGCCGTCCGAAATTGCAGGGCCGGAGCGAAGAGGGAAGTCGTCCTGAATGGGACGATTAATGACTGGCGAGGAAGGACATCATTGCGACCGTCGCGCGGCGGATGCAAACGAGTGCGATGTCACTTCCTCTCCATTGCCGTTTTCGGCAACAGACGCTCCGCATGCCATGCAAACAGCAATCCTGCCACAATTGCCGAGGTGATGTCGGAAATCGGTTCGGCGATGAACACGCCGGTCGTTCCGAATCCAAGCCGGGGCAGTGCCAACGCCAACGGTACCAGCAGTATCAACTTACGGAAAACCGCTAGGAACAACGACGGTTTCGCCTGCCCCATGCCCACGAACGCGCACTGGACCACGTTCTGAATCCCGAACACGCCCATACCACATACGAAATACGGTAACGTCCGTGAGACCACGCCGATAATCGCCCCGTCCGTGGTGAACAGCGAGGCCACTGAGCCGGGAAAGAGGGCAAGCAGCGTCGTCATCGTGCAGTTGATCGCCACCTGCACGACCATCGTTCCGGAATACGCGCGCCGTACGCGCCCGTATAGCCCTGCGCCGTAGTTGTAACCGATGATCGGCTGCACACCTTGCGAGATACCTTGCGAGAACACGAAGATCAGCTGCATGAGGCTCGTCATGATGGTCATCGAGCCCACATAGACGTCTCCGCCGTAACGTTGCAGCGATGAGTTGAACACCACCTGGATCACGGATTCGGTGATCTGCATGATGAACGGGGAGACGCCGAGAAACAGTATCGGACCAAGCAGTCGCGTCAGCCGAATGTTGCTCGTCCGCAGCCGTATCATGCTGTCCGGCGAGGCGAGGAAGCGAATCACCCATGCGGCGGACAGGCCCTGTGCGATGACATTGGCCAGTGCGGCCCCACGCACGCCCAGGCCGAACACGAAGATGAACAGGGGATCGAGAGCCAGCGAGCTCAACGCCCCGATGATCACCGATGCCATCGCCACCAGCGCACGCCCCTGCGCGGTGATGAACGTGTTGAGTCCCAGCGACAACTGTACGAACAACGTGCCCGTCAGATAGATGGAAAGAAAACCGGAGGCGTACGGCAGCGTCGCGTCGCTCGCTCCGAACAAGACAAGGATGGGCGTTTTGAAGAGTTGAAGCAATACTGAAAGTACGATGGCGATCGTGATAATGGCCGCCACCGACGTGCCAAGATAGCGATCCGCCTTGTCGCGGTCGCCACGTCCCAGTGCGATCGAGGAGAGCGGACCACCTCCCATGCCGATGAGCATCGCGAATGCGGACACAGCGAGCGTGATCGGGAAACATACGCCCACGCCGGTCATTGCAAGATCGCCCACGCCGGGAATATGCGCGAGGAACAGACGATCAACGATCGTGTACAGCGCGTTGCACGCCTGCGCCACCACCGCCGGAATTGCCAGCGACACCGCCAGCCGTCCGATCGGTTTCGTACCGAGGTCGTTGTCGGCGTCGCGTCGCCTTGTTGCCGTGGCCATCTGCCCGCTTGTCTCGTGTTTTGTCACGAGAGGACATTGTATCTTCCGTTCCGCAGTGAGCGGAAGATACCGCGCATATGCCGGATATTTTGGGCTTTACGTATGAAGTATGCGCGGAACCAGTATGAAAGAGACGGTATCGGTGGTTCCGCGCATCGTTGCTCGATTTTCGACTTGCCATGAACCGTTCGTCCGCGATCCGTTGCAGGACGATGGATCGCGGACGAACGTCGTTACAGCCGCACGCCGAGGGAAGCGAGGGATTCTCGTGCCCCGAGGGCGTTCTCGAACAAGATGCCGTGGATACCGACCTCGTTCGCACCGGTCACGTTCTTTGCGGTGTCGTCGAAGAAGACACACTGCCCGGCGTTCAGACCGAAGCGTTGCAACGCCAATTCATAGATGTCAGCGTTCGGCTTGTGCATCTTCTCCACGCCGGAAACGACCGTATCGTCCAGTAGCTCGGCCAGACGCGGGAACTTCTCGAACGCGAGATGGAACGTTTCATGCGACCAGTTCGTCAGGCCCCACACACCATAGCCGTGGCGCTTGAGATCCTCCAGCAGTTCGACCATCCCGGGCAGTGTACGTGGCAGTGCATCGTCGTAATGGTCGATGTAATACTTGAAGATCTGCGCGATGTCCTGGCCCTGTTCTTGCACGACATCCGGATAGATACTGGCGAAATCCTCGCCGGCATCCATCCGATCCTCGTAACGGAAGAACCCATGGGGATCATCGTCTGCGCAGATCGCACCGACGATTTCATCAGGGAAATGTCCTTCGAGGCATGCCCTCGTCTGCCAATCGAGCAGCACGCCGCAGAAATCGAAGATAACATCGGTGATGGGGGACTGAGGCATAAAAGCTCCTTATGACTACGCCTGAATGACTATGCTGTCCGACGATGACCGGCGATGTGCCGTCACGTGATTTCGCGAATACTATGACAACAGCTGACGGAACGCATCCGGAATGGCCAAGACCACGTCTGATGCGACAATCGGGTGACCGAGCGAGCCGACCGGACGCCGATCGGATGACCCGTAGACCGTCGGAGGATTGAATCCACGCTGATCGGATTGCGACGCGACCGATGCCGCATAACCATGCAGATACGCGGCATCGGCCACGGTCTCCACGATCGATGCGTCCTCATCCTGCTGTGCGAGCAGCGCGCCAGTCATGCCGGCCAGCACGTCACCCGCCCCGGCGGTGCCAAGCCATGCCGGCGCACGACCGGCCACCAGTATGCGTGTCACGGGCCGCGTCTCCCCGTCGGCTCGGGAATCCTCGAAATCGATATCGTTCGCCTCGTCACCGTCCAAGGAGCCGGCGGTCTTCATCCGTGCCGCATCCTGACCTTCCAGAGGCTGTACCGGCGTATCCTGCGCATGAGACTCCTCATCGCCGACCACAATACTCACCGCGCCCTTGAGCAACACGGTTGCCCCGGTCAGCTCATGCGCACGCACGGCCCAACGCAACGGCTCCAGCTGCACGTCATGCGCATCCACATCCTCCCCGCGCTCCGTGAGCAGCGCCGCCAATTCACCGGCGTGCGGTGTGATCACAACCTGCGGCGGCACCTCGTCCGGCAACAGATCCAGCGCGCCTGCATCCACGACGATCGGAGGCATCTCAAAGGCGAGATCCGGATCTTCGGCATGCGCATCCACTGCATAATGCGACAACAGCTTCGCAATCGTCTGACGCTGCACGTCGGCATCGTCCTCGTCCGTCACGCCATCCGGCACACCGGAACCCACGACCCACGACTGGACGCGCCCCTTGCCGATCACGGCTTCGGGTACCGCGGACAACACCATCGAACGAGTACGCTCCGGCCCCATGTACCGGATCATGCCGACGTTCGTGGCCGCCGCCGCACGGCTCGACAGCACGGCCGCGCCAGGATATCGCACCGAACCGGTGATCAGCCCCGTCACGCCGCGCGAATATTTGGTATCGGCCAGACGAGGCAGACGAATGACCTCACTGGCATTGTCTCCCGACACCGCCTCGGCGAGCGGCTCATGACCATCCAGATCAAACCCGAAGTCCACCAACGTCACCTTGCCGCACGCGTACGAGGCAGGCGGCAACATCGCACAAGGCTTCAAAGCGCCGAACGTCACCGTCACATCGGCCGGAATATACGGTCCGGTGATCGAACCGTCGTCCACACCCACGCCGGAAGGCGTATCCACCGCCACGACCAAGGGAAACTCTCCGGCAGTATCCCCGTCCGGCAACGCGGTGCGATCCGGCACCGTGCCATCCACACCAAGGGATGCAGCCATCGTGCCAGCGATGCCGTGCAATACGCCGGTCAGCCCGATGCCGGTCATCGCGTCGATGATCACGTGGGAATGCTGTGCCAACTCGACGGCGGCACGCAGGCGCTCGCCGGCCTCGCCGGCACTGAACCCGGCAGAGCATCCGGGAATTTCGGAGGAAGGATCAAGAATCAGCACCTTGCCGCCGGAACGCACAAACGCGGCGAACGCATCGTCATGTACCGTTCGGCCGACCGCCACGGCGGTCACGGACGCACCGTTCTCGGCCAGTGCGGCCGCCGCATACAGACCGTCTCCGCCATTGTCGCCGGCACCGGCCAGCAACGTGACGCGCGCATCCTCCAACGCCACGCCCTCGTCGTCCAGCAGATTCGCGGTGACATGGGCGAGTGCGGTTGCCGCCATGCGCATCAGCGGCACGCCGTTGTCCAGAAGCGGACGTTCCATCGCGCGTACGCTGGTGGCACGGTATACGGCGTGGCGCAACAGATGCAGCCTGTTCTCGTCATTGTGACCAGTCGCGATCGCGGCCATGATGCAAACCCCCTTGTATGGCGTTCGATATGATGACAGCTCTACTTTACCCGCGTTCGCGCGGTTATGCCGAACGCGGCATGGGCATGCGGCGCGAATCGCGATCCGATCGGATTCGCCGCAGATCACCCAATGGCCCGATGACACCGGACGGACGAATCGATGATGCCCATGAGCACGCCGATCGCGGCCGGAGCCAGCCAGCCGAGCTGATAGTGTTGCAACGGCAGCATCCCTAGTGTTGCGTCCAGCCATGGCAGCGATCCGCCGAATACGGCGACGAGGCTGTCGATACAGGTGGCGAACGACGTGATGGCGACCAGCATCACGACCCATCCGTATACGAGAGGGAATTGGCAAGCCAGTGTACGAGGGATGAACGCGAGCAGTACCAACACGATCGCGATCGGATACAGTGCGGCCAGCACCGGCACCGAAACCTTGATGATGGCGCTCAGCCCCGCGTTCGACACGACGAGGCTGAACACGGTGAACAGTACTTGCCACGCGCGGTAGCTGACCGGTCGCCCCGCGACAGAGCGGAATCGTTCATGGAAGTACGTCGCACAGGTGCAGATCAGCCCGGTGCAGACATTCAGGCAGGCCACGACGAACACCGCGCCCAGGAACACCGCGCCTGCCGTACCGAACATCGACGAGGTGAGATTGGTGAGCACGGTCGCGCCCGTGTCGGAGACCGGGTCAATAGCGGCGAGAGTGCCGGACACCACGCCGACATAGCTCAGCGCACCGTAGATCACGACGAGCAGCGCGCCGGTGCCAAGTCCCGCGATGGCGGTCTCGCGCCGCACTTGCGTCTCGTTGGCGATGCCCTGCGCCCGGATGTTCACCGAGATCACGATGCCGAAATACAGCGCGGCGAGCAGATCCATCGTCTGGTAGCCATCGAGGAAGCCTCGTGCCATCTGGTTCGTGGCGTAGTCGCCGGACGGTGCGGACGGTATGCCGGTACCGCGGACGAGACAGGCGATGAACAATGCGGTGATCAGGAACAACAGCAGGGGCCCCATGAATCGTCCGAGCACCTTGGATAACTTGTCGGGATGCTGCGCGAACACGAACGCCAGAGCGAAGAAGACCAGGGAATACGCGAGTTGGACGGTGCCTCGGCTGGTGTCCTGTGCCAGAAACGGTGTCACCATCATTTCGAACGAGGTGGTGGCGGTGCGCGGGATGGCGAAGCACGGGCCGATCGTCAGGATGATTGCCAAGCCAAGGAACAGCGAGCATCTGGGGGAGACGCGACCTGCCAGCGCGTCGAATCCGCCGGCGAAGGTCACGGCCAGCACGCCGAGCACCGGAAGACCGACCGCCGAAACGATGAAGCCGATCGCTGCGGGGACCGTCGCGGCGCCGGCCTGCGCACCGACGAACGGCGGAAAGATCAGGTTGCCTGCCCCGAAGAACATCGAGAAGAAGGTGAAGGTCATCATCAGTCGTTGGCGTGCGGTCAGTTGCATGGCTGTCTCCTTCCAACCCCGGGGCCGGACGCATCGGATGCGTGGCCGGACAGTGACGGGTTTCCACTTTACCGGACATGCGGGAAGAACGATATCGGAGGCTGGTCTGACGTTTTCCAGGTACAACGAAAAAAAGACTCCCGATCTGCGAGACAACGCAGATCGGGAGTCTTGCTATCCCTGACTAGTCAGCGATGAATGCCGAAGCAATCAGCCGTTGACACGGTCGATGCCGGACTGCACGTCGGCGAGGACGGAATCCCAGGACTTGATGAAGGCGGCGACACCGTCGGCCTCCAGCTTGTCGGTGACGTCCTTGAGGTTGATGCCCAGCTCAGCCAGCTTGTTGATGATGGCGTGGGACTCCTCGTAGGTGCCCTCGATGGACGGGGCGCCGTTGCCGTGGTCGGCCAGAGCGTTCAGGGTCTTCTCCGGCATGGTGTTGACGATGTGCTTCGCGACGAGCTCATCGACGTACTTGCAGTCGGAGTAGGCCGGGTTCTTGGTGCCGGTGGAGGCCCACAGCGGACGCTGAACCTTGGCGCCCTTGGCGGCCAGCTCGGCCCAGCGCGGATCCTCGGCGAACTTCTTCTCGAACAGCTCGTAGGCCAGGCGAGCGTTGGCCACGGCGGCCTTGCCCTCAAGGGCCTTGGCCTCGTCGGAGCCGTTGGCTTCCAGCAGCTTGTCGACCGCGGTGTCCACGCGGGAGACGAAGAAGGAGGCGACGGAGCCGATGTGCTTGAGATCGTGGCCGTTGGCGGCAGCCTGGGCGATGCCCTCGATGTAGGCGTCGATGACCTGCTCGTAGCGCTCGAGCGAGAAGATCAGGGTGACGTTCACGGAGATACCCTTGGCCAGGGTGGCGGTGATGGCCGGCAGGCCCTCGAGGGTCGCCGGGATCTTGATCATCGCGTTCGGACGGTTGACCTTCTCCCAGAGCTCGACGGCCTGCTTCTCGGTGGCCTCGGTCTCGTGGGCGAGGCGCGGATCCACCTCGATGGAGACACGGCCGTCAACGAAGTCGGTCTTCTCGGCGATCTCGCGGAAGATGTCGGTGGCGTTGCGCACGTCGGTGGTGGTCAGCTCGCGCACGGCGGTCTCGACGTCGACCTTGCCGAGTTCCTTGAGCTGAGCGTCGTACGGGCCGACCTGGCTCAGGGCCTTCTGGAAGATGGACGGGTTGGTGGTCACACCGACGACGTTCTTGTTGGCGATGAGGTCCTGCAGGGAGCCGGACTCGATGCGGGAGCGGGACAGATCGTCCAGCCAGATGGACACGCCGTTGTCGGACGTACGCTGAGTTGCTTCAGTCATATTGTTTTTCTCCTTGATACCTTATTGGATCAAATCCTTATCGGGGGAGAGGCTGCCGGGCAGCCCCTCCCGTTGCCCAAAGAAATCAGGCGTTGGCCTCGGCGATGGACGCCTCGGCGGCCTCGACCACATGCTCGGCGGTGATGCCGAGATCGATCATGTTCTGCGAGCCACTGCCCTGCAGGCCGAACTGCTCGATGGAAACCGGCTTGCCGTAGGTGCCGAGGTACTTGTACCACGGCATGGCCACACCGGCCTCGACGGAGACACGAGCCTTGACGGAAGCCGGAAGCACGGCCTCCTTGTACTCGGCATCCTGCTCCTCGAACCACTCCATGGACGGGAAGGAGACCACGCGGGCCTTGACGCCCTTGCCGGCCAGGGTCTTGGCGGCGGCCACGGCCCACTGGACCTCGGAACCGGAAGCCATGATGATGACGTCCGGGGTGCCTTCGGTGTCGACGAGCACGTAAGCGCCCTTCTTGACGCCGTCCTTGGCCTTGGCGGCGGTTTCGGCGAGGGTCGGGACACCCTGACGGGTCAGGATCATCGCGGTCGGCAGCGTGTTCTTCTTCTCGAAGAAGTAGCGGTAGGCCTCGGCGGTCTCGAAGGCGTCGGCCGGGCGGACGACCTCGAGCTGCGGGATCGCACGGAAGGAGGCCAGGTGCTCGATCGGCTGGTGGGTCGGGCCATCCTCGCCGACGGCGACGGAGTCGTGGGACCAGATGTACAGGTTCGGGATTTCCATGAGGGCGGCCAGACGGACGGCGGAGCGCTCGTAGTCGGAGAACATGAAGAAGGTGCCGCCGAACGGACGGGTGTAGGAGCCCAGCAGGATGCCGTTGGTGATGCAGCCCATGGTGAACTCACGCACGCCAAAGTGCAGCTGACGGCCGAACTCGTTGCACACCGGCCACTGCTTGGTGGCGCACTCCGCCGGGGCGAAGGTGGCGGCACCCTTGAGGTCGGTCTTGTTGGAGCCGCCGAGGTCGGCAGAGCCGCCCCACAGTTCCGGCATGACGGCCGCGATGGCGTTGAGGACGGAGCCGGAGGCGCCACGGGTGGCAACGCCATCGCCGACCTCGAAGGTGGCCTCGAGATCATCGAGGGCCTTGTCGAAGCCTTCCGGCAGCTTACCTTCCTTCAGGCGGTCGTACAGGGCGGCCTTGTCCGGGTTGGCCTTGCGCCAAGCCTCGAACTTCTCGTCCCAGGCCTTGTGGGACTCGAGGCCGCGGTCGGCGACCTTACGGGCGTGGGCGAGGGCTTCCTCGTCGATCTGGAAGGACTGCTCCGGGTCGTAGCCGAGAACCTTCTTGAGTCCGGCGACGGCCTCGGCGCCCAGCTTGGAGCCGTGGGAGGACGGATCGTTGGTCTTGCCCGGGGTCGGCCACGCGATGAGGGTGTCGACCTTGATGAGCTTCGGCTGGTCCGGGGCGGCAGCCTGGGCCTTGGCGATCACGTCGGCCAGACCCTCGACGTCCTCCTTGTAGGAGCCGTCGGGCTGGATGAAGCTGAATTCGTCGGTGTACCAGCCGTAGGCCTGGAAGCGCTTGAGCACGTCCTCGGCCAGCACCAGGTTGGTGTCGCCTTCGATCTGGATGCGGTTGGCGTCGAAGATCACGGTGATGTTGCCGAGCTTCTGGTTGGCGGCCAGGGAAGCGGCCTCGCCGGAGATGCCCTCTTCGATGTCGCCTTCACCGCAGATGACCCAGATCTTGTGGTAGAACGGGGAGTCTTCCTTCGGGGTCTGCGGATCGAGCAGGCCGCGCTGGAAACGCTCGCCATAAGCGAAGCCGATGGCCGAGGCGAAGCCCTGGCCCAGCGGGCCGGTGGTCATTTCGATGCCCGGGGTCAGGCCGTACTCCGGGTGGCCCGGGGTGTGGGTGTCCGCGCCGCCGCGGAAGTGCTTGAGGTCGTCCAGGGTCAGGCCGTAGCCGGAGAAGTACAGCTGGACGTACTGGGTGAGGGAGGCGTGGCCACCGGAAAGGATGAAGCGATCGCGGCCTTCCCACTTGGGGTCGTTCGGATCATGCTTGATGAAGTGCTGGTAGAGAGTGTAGGCGATCGGCGCCAGCGAGACGGGGGAACCGGGGTGGCCGCTTCCCGCCTTCTCGACCGCATCAGCCGAAAGGACCTTGGCCATCTTGATGGCGCGCTCGTCCAGTTCGGTTTCCTTGAATTCGGTCATGTCTGTAATTTTCCTTCCAATACTTCGGGCACCACGCGCCCGGCTTATGCCGGGTCATGCATACCCTCACATTGCTCTTACATAGTAACCGCGTGAACAGACTTAGCGGTGCGATTTTGGCGTGTTTTTGTGACATTGTGTGCTGTTAGCGTTCACAATGAACGGGAAAGTACATTTCGTGAACAATTGGTGGTCAACATTGACCGCCAATGTGTCGGATCGCACCGGTCGTCCGGACGAATACTCTGAGAACGAACGCGTTAGCACTCGGCGTGCCGGAGTGCTAATACAATATGCACAGAGTCATATAGCAGGCGGCATCCATGTGCCGCATATATATAAGGAGGCGCGTATGACGCAGTCGCGTCGCATGCTGGTGCTGCGCGCCGTCGTGGAGGACTACATCCGCTCCCAGGAGCCCATCGGATCGTCGTCCCTGACGAAGACGCATGATCTGGGGGTCAGTTCGGCCACGATCCGCAATGATATGGCCGCGCTGGAGGACGAGGGGTACCTCATCCAGCCTCATACGTCGGCCGGACGCATTCCCACGGAAAAGGGGTACCGGTACTTTGTGGATCGGCTGGCCACGGTCATGCCGCTGTCCAAGGCGCAGCGTAACGGCATCGCCACGTTCCTGTCCGGATCGGTCAATCTGCAGGACACGCTGCAGCGGGCCGCACGTCTGCTGTCGCAGATCACCGGTCAGGTGGCCGTCGTGGCGTCCCCATCCTTGTCCAAGGCCACATTGCGACACGTCGAGATCGTGCCGGTCTCGCTCAACGTGCTGCTTGCGGTCGTCATCACCGATACCGGGCGTGTCGCCCAGCATACGCTGCCGGTCCGGCGGATGCCGCAGCCCGATGAGCTGTCGGGGTTTTGCGAGGCGGTCAACAGGCAGTGTGCCGCGATGTCGTTCGCCAAAGCCGCGGAACGCGTAAGGGCCTTGGGCTCGGCCGGCGCATCGCACGACACCGCGATGCTATCGGAATCTCTTGCATGCGCCTTCGAAGGCATGGCGGACGACGAACGGGCGAACGAACTGTACATGGCCGGAACCTCTCATCTGGCGAACCAGGCGGCGACGGCGGATCTGGCGCCGCTGTTCGACGCTCTCGAGGAACAGGTGGTGCTCATGCGACTGATGAGCACGCTCAGCGAGGAATCCACCAAGACCGGTGTCGGCGTCGCCATCGGCTCCGAAACCCATACGCCCGGGCTGATGCACGTCTCGGTGGTGACCAGCGGGTACGGACGTTCCTCGGACGCATCCGACAAGTCCCAGCCCCGAGCCGGCCGGATCATGGATGACGCTCCCGTCCCAGACGACGCGAAGGGCCGGCAAAAGGAACGCGACGGTGACGGGAACAACGAGGAGGAACCCGGACAAACCGGCACGGACGAGCCCATCGCGTTCGTGGGATCCATCGGACCCACGCATATGGACTATGCCGCCACCATCGCCGCGGTACGCGCGGTGGCGCGCTATCTGACCGTTTCGCTCGCAAGCGGCGGCCGGGAATCGTCCTGACCCAGCCTTATGGCACAATAACTCGCGACAAACACCGATAAAAGGACGGACATTGGCAGACTACTACGAGGTGCTCGGCATCGAGCGCACGGCCAGCGAGGACGAGATCAAGAAGGCCTATCGCAAGATGAGCCGCAAATATCATCCCGACATCGCCGGTCCCGAATTCGAGGACAAGTTCAAGGAGGTCAACAGCGCCTACGAGGTGCTGAGCGACCCGGACAAGCGTCGCATGTACGACTCCGGCGTCGACCCGAACGATCCGACCTCCGGTGCAGGCCCCGGCGGATTCCCGGGGGGCTTCTCCGGCATGGGCGACGTCGGCGACATCTTCGGGCAGTTCTTCGGCGGCGCGTTTGGCGGCGGGCAGGGTCCGACCCCGCGCACCCAGCCTGGCCGTGACGCGCTGGCCTCCACCACCATCGACCTCAAGACCGCTGTGTTCGGCGGCGTCGCGCATGTGAAGATCAACACGTTCGGACTGTGCCAGCAGTGCGGCGGCTCCGGTGCCCAGAACGGCTCCCAGCCGGTCACCTGCCCGCAATGCCACGGCCAGGGCTCCGTACAGAAGGTCGTGCGCACGATGCTCGGCCAGATGATGACCTCGTCGCCGTGCGAACGGTGCGAGGGACACGGCACGATCATCGAGAACCCGTGCCCGTCGTGCCTTGGACACGGCCGCGTGCGCACCACGCGAGACGTCGGCGTGACGATTCCCGCCGGCATCAGCGACAACGCGCGTCTGCGTCTCGCCAGCCAGGGCGAAGTGGGCGAAGGCGGCGGCGTTGCCGGAGACCTGTACATCGACGTACGCATTCGCGCCGACAAGCAGTTCACACGCGAAGGCGACGACCTGCACTGCTGGATCCAGGTGCCGATGAGCTGGGCAATTCTGGGCCATGATCTCGAGATCGAGACGTTCGACGGTCCGAAAACCATCAGCGTGCCCGAAGGGTGCCAACAGGAGGATACGGTCACACTCAAGGGACTGGGCGTTGCGCGTATGCGCCAGCAGGGGGAGCGCGGCGATCTGATCGCACATATCGCGGTGCGCGTGCCCACCAAACTGAACGAGCGCGAACGCAAACTGATCGAGGAGTTCGCCGACCTGCACGACGGCGACGCCTCACACGTCGCGCAAAGCTCCAAGCCGGCGACCGCCGGCGCTCGCAAGGGTTTCTTCAGCAAATTGAAGGATGCGCTGAGCTGAGCGGGAATCGGCAAACGGCCGCTTCGACTTGTTTTTTGCGCAAGGCGAAGCGGCCGTTCTGTATCTTCGGTGTAGCGGGTCGCGCCGTGCCTGCTGTTCGGGAACAGGCGCAACCCGCTAAGTGCGGTCGTTGGTTCTCCGGTTTTCTACAGCAGCGAGCGGCACATCGAACGGTATTCGCTGACGTAGCCGCCGCCGAAGAACACGCAGTGGCCGGCGATCGGATACAGCTGCCACAGCGTCGTGCGCTCCTGCCAGCCGGCCTTGAGCGGATGCACCGACTGGTAGCCGTCCATAATCTCGCTCAGGTAGCTCATGCCGAACAGGTGCAGCATCGCCAGATCCTCCTCGCGATGTCCGCCGTGGGCCGCTGGATCGATCAGCACGGCCTCGCACGAACCGGAATCCGCAGCCCACATCACGTTACCGCTCCACAGATCGCCATGCACGCGCGCCGGCTTGTCCGCCGCCGCCCGTCCCAACAGATCGGGCAGCGCGTCGATCACACGCTGTGTCAGGTCAAGATCGGCCTTCGTCAGCTCGCCGCGGGCGATGCCCAACTCGACCATCGGCAGCAGCCGTCCCTCAGCGTAGTAGGTCGCCGGATCATCCCAAGAGCCGGTCGCCATCGGCACTGGATCCTGCAGCGGACCGAAATAACAGGTGCCATCGTACCCGGATGGTGCCGAACCGAAATGGTCGGCGCCGAAATCATGCATGCGGGCCAGCGCCGCGCCGAAATCATAGGCGGCCTTCGCGGTGGGGGAGCAGGCGTTCACCCGTTCGATGTCGAGATAATCCTTGCCCCAGTCGTACACGTCCACCACACGGGGGCCTCCCGCGGCGTGCGCCTCGGCGAGCCATTGCAGCCCGCGCCCCTCGCATTCGAAGAACCCGTCCGGCGCCCACATGCGCGACTTGCGATACTTGCCCATTGCATCCTCCCATCGGCCTTGCGATTCACCCCTGATTGTGGGCATTTGGCGAGACAATACCGGTCTTGGCGCATTCTTAGGGGGCTGTGAGTAACCTAGAGCGAGGCAAATGAAACCAAAGACATGAACTAAGAGGGATCATGAATTTCTTTCAGGCAATCATCCTGGGATTGGTGCAGGCGCTGACCGAGTACCTTCCGGTCTCGTCGAGCGCGCACATCCGCATCATCGGCGATCTGATGCTGGGAGCAGATCCGGGCGCCGCGTTCACCGCCATCATCCAGATCGGCACCGAACTGGCGGTCATCCTGTACTTCCGTCGCGACATCATCAACATCCTATCGCACTGGTTCGCATGCCTGTTCGGCAAGAACGGCAAGGACTGGAAGTCGCGCATGGGCCGCGGCGACAAGTGGGCCACGCTCGGCTGGAACGTCATCGTCGGCTCCATCCCGATCGTGATCCTCGGCTTCACGTTGCAGAACGTCATCGAGACGACGCTGCGCAACCTGTGGATCACCGTGACCGTGCTGTTTGTCTTCGGTGTGCTGTTGTGGGTCGTTGACGCCAGGGCCCGCCAGATCAAGACGATGGACGACATGACCAACCGCGACGCATTCCTGTTCGGTCTCGGTCAGTCGATGGCCCTCATCCCTGGCGTGTCCCGTTCCGGCGGCACCATCACCGTGGGCCGTGCGCTCGGCTACACCCGTGAGGCCGCGGTGCGACTGAGCTTCCTCATGGCCATCCCGGCCGTGGTCGGCTCCGGCCTGCTGGAAGCCGTCAAGGCCGTTAAGGACTATAAGACCGACGCCATGTTCCCGGGTTGGGGCCCGACGATCGTCGCGACGATCATCAGCTTCTTCGTCGGCTACATCGTGATCATCGGCTTCCTGAAGTTCGTGTCGACCTTCTCGTACAAGGCGTTTGCTATCTACCGCATCATCCTCGCTGTCGTCGTCGCGATCCTGCTGCTGACCGGCGCGCTGGTGCCGCTGGAGGCGATTTCCGCGGCGGCATGAGCCGCGTGAAGGGAATCACAGATCCCTGAGGAAGTTCTCCGCCTCCCGGATCAACTGCTCGCATACGGGCCCGTCAAGAGTTGTCTCCTGGCGGGCTTTTTCGTTGCTGTCATAGTCGTGTTCGAGCCGACGCACGTAGTCGGACAGCGCGTCGTTGCGACGCACCACGGCCTCGGCCCGGGCCTTCCAGTCCTGTGCCTTGCCGGGAAGATCGGCGAGATCGATCGATTCGCCGAGCAGTCCGGACAGCTCGTGCAGCAGCTGCATCGTGGCCTGGGCGCATCCATCACTGTTCAGATACTGCGGAATGGACACCCACATCGATGTCGTATCGAAACCGTCTTGGGATGCGGCGTCGTCGAGAATGGTGGGGATGCCGACCGGGCCGCTGTAACGTTGGTCGGGATCGCACTCCGTGCAATCGGATCCGTACTCGATGTCGACCGGCAAGGTTCTCGTGTGCGGGCAGTCCGCGAACATCGACCCCAGCGTGATGATTCGGGTCACGTCCAGTTCGTCGGCGATTCGCAGCGTCTGCCGGCAGTACTCCTGCCAGCGGTAGTTCGGTTCGGGGGCCAGCATGACGTATAGCTGGAATGCGGGGGAGATGCGGATGTCGTAGAACGTGGTTTGCGGCCAGATAATGCGTTTGCGTCCGGTCGCATGACACACGATCGGGCGGGTCGACTGATAGTCGTAATAGCCGTCGCAGCGGATGTGGCGGATCTCCTCTCCGTCGTAGCGCTTCACCAGATGGCGAACCGCATCGGAGGCTGCCTGGCAGGCATCGTTCCATCCCTCGAACGCGGCGATCATCACGGAACCCGTTTCCGCTGCTTGTCTCTTCATGACTTCTAATGTAACCGCAGCGGAAAAGCGGTGCGAACCCTTATGCCAGCGGCGTACCGGCAGCTGTTGCGGGAACTGTCCTCACCGCTGCGACACGCCGGATTTGGCAGATCGTGATGATGTCGGTATAGTAGTCACTCGTGCTCAGGCAACGATGAGTTGCCAAGTATCGCGGACATAGCTTAGTTGGTAAAGCGCAACCTTGCCAAGGTTGAGACCGCGGGTCCGAGTCCCGTTGTCCGCTCTAAGGTCCGATGAGTTGACGACCTTTGCGGTGGGTTAGCCAAGCGGTTAGGCAGCGGCCTGCAAAGCCGTATAGACGAGTTCGACTCTCGTACCCACCTCTCAGTCGGCCGAATGTATTCGGTCGGTTGTATTGCAGGCCCGGGCGGTTGGCGCAGAGGTAGCGCACTTCCCTGACACGGAAGGGGTCACAAGTTCGAATCTTGTATCGCCCACGAACGTCGGCGATGATTCGACCTTCATAATCGAATATGGGTGATTGGCGCAGCGGCTAGCGCACTTCCTTCACACGGAAGGGGTCGTAGGTTCGATTCCTACATCACCCACGAGCGCGGCAACGCGTTTTCGGGGCTATGGCGCAGCTGGTAGCGCATCTCCATGGCATGGAGAGGGTCAGGGGTTCGAATCCCCTTAGCTCCACTGGAATCCGCTTCTCACGGCGGAATCCTTTGCGGACATAGCTTAGTTGGTAAAGCGCAACCTTGCCAAGGTTGAGACCGCGGGTCCGAGTCCCGTTGTCCGCTCCGGTCAGAGGCTCCTTCGGGAGCCTTTTTCATTTCGGCAACGGCATGCTCGCAATCGTCGGCCCGTCACGCCTGGGAGCGTTCACAGCAATGTCTGCACTCAATCCTATCGTGTCCCATGTTGATTACCAGTCCAGGCCTGCCCATTGGTAACGCGGGCCCCGATAGCAAAGGACACATCATGGCGCAAAGCTCCATCTCCATCACAGTCAACGGCGAAGCGAAGGAGGTGGAAGCTACCACCACCGGCACCGAACTGTTCGCGGACGACAAGAACATCATCGCCGTGCGTCTCAACGGCGAACTGCGTGACCTGTACACGCCGCTTTCCGACGGCGACACGGTCGAATCCGTCGCGCTCGACAGCGAGGACGGTCTCGGCATCATGCGTCACTCCGCCACCCACGTCATGGCGCAGGCCGTGCAGGAACTGTTCCCGAACGCCAAGCTTGGCGTCGGCCCGATCATCAAGGACGGCTTCTACTACGATTTCCAGGTCGACCAGCCGTTTACGCCGGACGACCTCAAGAATATCGAGAAGCACATGCAGCGGATCATCAAGTCCGCCCAGTCCTTCCGCCGCCGCGTCGTCACCGAGGAGGAGGCGCTCAAGGAGGAAGCCGACCAGCCGTTCAAGATCGAGTTGATCGAAGACAAGGAAGCGCATCTCGATCCGTCCACCGCCACCGAGATCTCCGGCAAGGAGCTCAGCTTCTACGACAACGTCGACCGTGACGGCAACGTTGTGTGGAAGGACCTGTGCCGCGGACCGCACCTGCCGAACACGCACTTCATCAAGGCGTTCAAGATCGAGCGTTCCGCCGCCGCTTACTGGCGCGGCAACGAGAAGAACCCGACCATGCAGCGTATCTACGGCACCGCATGGGCCACCAAGGAAGATCTCAAGGCTTACCAGACCCGCCTCGAGGAGGCCGCCAAGCGCGACCACCGCAAGCTCGGCGCCGAAATGGATCTGTTCTCCTTCCCGGAAGAGATCGGACCGGGCCTGGCGGTGTTCCATCCGAAGGGTGCCGCAGTCATCAACGCGATGGAGGACTACTCCCGCGAAATGCACCGCAAGTACCACTACAGCTTCGTGCAGACCCCGCACATCACCAAGGGCGGTCTGTATGAGACCTCCGGCCACCTGCACTGGTACAAGGACTCCATGTACCCGGCCATGCGTCTGGACGAGGAGCGCGACGCCGACGGCAACATCACCAAGCAGGGCTTCGACTACTACCTGAAGCCGATGAACTGCCCGATGCACAACCTCATCTTCAAGTCCCGCCAGCGCTCCTACAAGGAGCTGCCGCTGCGCCTGTTCGAGTTCGGCACCGTGTACCGCTACGAGAAGTCCGGCGAAGTCCACGGCCTGACCCGCGTGCGCGGCTTGACCCAGGACGACTCCCACATCTACTGCACGCGCGAGCAGATGAAGGGCGAACTGACCAACCTGCTCACCTTCGTGCTCAAGGTGCTGCGCGACTTCGGTCTGGACGACTTCTACCTCGAACTGTCCACTAAGGACGAGCACAAGTACGTCGGTTCCGACGAGATCTGGGAGGAGGCGACCAACACGCTCGCCGAGGTCGCCAAGGACTCCGGTCTGAACCTCGTGGCCGATCCGGGCGGCGCCGCATTCTACGGCCCGAAGATCTCCGTGCAGGCCCGCGACGCGATCGGCCGCACCTGGCAGGTGTCGACCATCCAGCTCGACTTCAACCTGCCCGAGCGCTTCCAGCTCGAGTACATCGCGGCCGATGGTACGCACCAGCGCCCGGTCATGATCCACCGCGCGCTGTTCGGTTCCATCGAGCGCTTCTTCGCCGTGCTGCTCGAGCACTACGCGGGCGCGTTCCCGGTGTGGCTCGCCCCGGTGCAGGTACTTGGCATCCCGGTCGCCGACGAGTTCGCGCCGCACCTCGCCGGCTTCGTCAAGTCCCTCGAGGATGAGATGGTCCGCTGCGAGATCGACTACTCCGACGACCGCTTCGGCAAGAAGATCCGCAACGCGTCCAAGTCCAAGACGCCGTTCATTCTCATCGTCGGCGAAGAGGACGCGAAGAACAACGCGGTCAGCTTCCGCTTCCGCGATGGCAGCCAGCTCAACGGCGTGCCGGTCGATCAGGCCCGCGAGCAGATCCTCGATGTGATCAAGAAGCGCGTCCAGGTCAACTCCGTGGACGACTTCAAGGCCGCCGTGGCGGCTCCGGCCGAGGACTGATTCTCGGCCATTGCATGGGTGTTCCGTGGGGCGTGCATGTGTTCGTCCCGCGGGACACCCGTGTCCGGTGCTTTGCGATGATGCCGCTGGCAGTTGTCTGCAAAGCGCTCTAAACTTATTCCGTTTGCCAGTTTTATCCGTAGATCTGCTAGGAGCATTATGTCAGGTCATTCCAAGTGGGCGACCACCAAGCACAAGAAGGCCGCCATCGACGCCAAGCGCGGCAAGCTGTTCGCCAAGCTCATCAAGAACATCGAAATCGCGGCTCGCATGGGCGGTGGCGACCCGGACGGCAACCCGTCCCTGTACGATGCCATCTACAAGGCCAAGAAGGCCTCGATGCCGGCCGACAACATCAAGCGCGCTGTCAAGCGTGGCTCCGGTGAGGAAGCCGGCGGCGCCAACTACGAGGACATCGTCTACGAGGGCTACGCTCCCGCCGGCGTCGGCCTCATCATCGAGTGCCTGACTGACAACCGCAACCGCGCGGCCGCCGAAGTGCGTTCCACCCTGACCAAGGGCAACGGCTCGCTGGCCACCTCCGGCTCCGTGTCCTTCAACTTCGAGCGCAAGGGCCAGATCGAAGTGCCGTCCGAGGGTGTGGATTTCGACGACCTGTTTGAGAAGGCCGGCGACGCGGGTGCCGAGGACGTGATCGATGACGGCGACGTGTTCACCGTGATCACTGATCCCTCCGATCTGCACACCGTGCGCAAGAGCCTGCAGGACGCCGGTTTCGACTACGATTCCGCCGATATGGTGATGCGCCCGAAGAACGAGGTCGAACTGGGCCTCGAGGATGCCCGCAAGGTCTCCAAGCTCATCGACAATCTCGATGACCTGGACGATGTGCAGAACATCTACTCCAACTGGACCGCCTCCGACGAGGTCATGGCCCAGCTCGACGAGGAGTAATCCTCGGTGATCATTCTTGGCGTTGACCCCGGGCTCACTCGCTGCGGGGTCGGCGTGATCGAAGCCGGCGCACACCGCCGGCTTTCGTTTATTCACGTCGATGTCGTACGTTCGTCCCCCGACACGTCGCAGGATCTGCGCCTGTTGGCCATCTACAACGGACTGGTCGACAAGATCGAGCGATTCACTCCCGATACGGTGTCCATCGAACGAGTGTTCGCCCAGGAGAACCGCAACACCGTGCTCGGTACCGCCCAGGCGGCCGGCATGGCCATGCTTGCCGCGGCCCAGCGCGGCATTCCGGTCGCACTGCACACGCCGACCGAATCGAAACTCGCGATCACAGGCAACGGCAAGGCCGAAAAACCGCAGATGGAACGCATGGTCGCCCGTATTCTCGGACTGAACGAACCTCCGACCCCTGCCGACGCCGCCGATGCGCTGGCCATTGCGATTTGCCATGCCCTGCGCCCGGCCGGGGCGTTGCAGGGAGGGGAGCGCGAGCAGCATCTCACTGCCGCGCAGCGTCAGTGGGCGCTGGCAGCGCAGCGTTCCAAGCGGCGGCGCGGTGCCGATCGCGGTATGTAATCGCGCCGCCGTCATTTGGCGCGGCGTGTCGCCGGCTATTGCACGTATCCGAAGACGTATTCGTCTCGAGACGTGTCGGGCGGTCGAGCGCATCACATACAGTCATAGAACAGATGTTCGACTATAGGAAAGCGCTGAGAGGTTTGCCATGATAGGAATGCTCAACGGACGCGTGATCGAGGTCGGCGTGGACTACGCATTGATCGAGGTCGGGGGAGTCGGCTATGAAACCCGTATGCCATCCGCTGATCTGTCGGCGCTGCACATCGGCAAAGACGTGCGCGTGTACACGTCGATGAACGTATCACAGGACGCGATCACGTTGTTTGGATTCGCTACGCCATCGGCCAAACGGATGTTCCTGCAGCTGCAGAAGGTCAGCGGCATCGGTCCGAAGGTGGCGCTGTCGTTGCTGTCCACGTTGCCGGTGGACCGTCTCGCGCAGGCCGTGGCGGACGGCGATGCGGCGGCATTGGCGAAGGCTCCGGGACTCGGCAAAAAGGGTGCGCAGAAGATCATCCTCGAGTTGAAGGGTTCCATTGATCTTGATGCGATAGAGGCCGGAACGAACTCGGCCTCGCGGCAACGGCCGGAGGATCACAACCTCGTACAGGTCGTAGAAGGACTGATGTCTCTCGGTTGGAGGCAGCAGGATGCTCAGAATGCCGTTGAAGTGGCATGTCGGGACAATGACATCGCGACTCCAATCAGTAGTGCCGATGTACCGCGCGTGCTTAAGCTCGCCCTGGCAACCCTTGACAGAGGACGGTGATTGCAGCCATGGAATACGATGCTCAGACCAATACCGGCGCGAACGAGGAATCGTTGCGCATGGTGTCGGCCGCGCCGATCGGCAACGAACCGGTCAGCGACGAGGAGCTGCGACCTCACGCCCTTGAGGGATTCATCGGCCAGCCGCTGCTCAAGGCGCAGCTCCAGCTGTTCCTCGACGCCGCGCGCAAACGCGACGTGCCGCCCGACCATATCCTGTTGGCCGGTCCTCCGGGACTCGGCAAAACCACGTTGGCGATGATCGTGGCCAACGAGCTCGGCGTGCCGATCCGCGTCACCTCCGGTCCGGCCATCCAGCATGCCGGCGACCTCGCGTCGATCCTGAGTTCATTGGACTCGGGGGAGGTACTGTTCATTGATGAGATCCATCGGTTGCCGCGGGCCGCTGAGGAGCTGCTGTATATCGCGATGGAGGACTTCCGAGTCGACGTGATGGTCGGCAAAGGACCAGGCGCCACATCCATCCCCTTAACACTGCCACGATTTACCGTGATCGGCGCGACTACGCGAGAAGGCATGCTGCCGTCGCCGTTGCGCGCGCGATTCGGATTCACCGCGCATCTGGACTTCTACCCCCATGAGGAGCTGGAGAAGCTCATCGAACGTTCGTCGAACGTGCTCGGTGTCAGGCTCGAAGATCAATCCGCCCATGAGATGGCGGTCCGGTCCCGGGGCACGCCGCGTATTGCCAACCGTCTGTTGCGTCGTGTCCGAGATTGGGCCATCGTCCATGATCTGGATGTGGTCAGGCCTGATGACGTCAAGAAGGCGCTGGAACTGTACCAGATCGATGCCGAAGGGCTAGACCGTCTCGACATCGCGGTGCTCAACGCCGTGGTTCGGCAGTTCAACGGCGGACCGGTCGGTCTGAACACCCTGTCCGCGATGGTGGGAGAGGAATCGGAGACCGTGGAAACCGTCTGCGAGCCGTATCTGGTCCGTGAGGGGTTCCTGATCCGTACACCCAAGGGGCGCGTAGCCACCGAAAAAGCGTGGAGCCATCTCGGATTGGTGCCCAAGGATGATGTCAGCAAGCTATTCTAGACTTTCGACTTTGGGCGTTATATATGGCAACGCCATATACGCGAACGTAATGCCAGCCATCAACCCGTTAGGAGTATCGCCTTGCCCGCAGATTCCATGAATCTCATGATGATCGTCTTCCTTGTCTTCATGATCGCCTTCATGTGGTGGCAGTCCAAAAAAGCCAAGAAACAGCAGCAGGAGAAGCAGGATTTCCGTGCCAGCCTGCAGCCGGGCACCGAAGTCATCACCATCGGAGGCGTGATCGGCAAGGTCGTTTCGGTCGACACCCAGTATGAGGAGATCGTCATCGACTCCGAAGGATCGAAGTTACGGTTCGGATTCAATGCCATCAGCCGTGAATATGTTCGTCCTGCGTACGTGAGCGACGACGAGGTCGACGAGAACGGCAATCCGTTGCCGCAGAACGACGACGCCGATCAGTCCGACGAAGCTCAGGTTCCCGTGGAGCAGTCCGTCGACGAATCGCAGACCGCCGAATCCGTTGTGTCCGACGACAAGGAAACGTCGGCCAAGTAAGCAAGGAAAATGCCGATGACCATCGGCATTTTCTTATACCAGACCAGATTACGTTCTCAGCAGGAAAGGTGCAGATCATGGCGCAATCCGATATCTCCATCGCCCAACTGGCAGCCATCGGCGAAGACAATGCCCGATATGTGGTGTCCCATATCCGTTCCATCCCGGGGTTCCCGAAAGACGGCATCATCTTCCGTGATTTCATGCCCGTTCTTGCCGATGCCAAGGCGCTGAAACTGATGCTCGAAGGTTTGGAGCGCTCGTTGCCCGTGCCGGTGGATTCCTTTGACATCATCGCCGGTCTGGAGGCGCGAGGCTTCCTGTTCGGTCCGGCATTGGCCGCACATCTCGGCAAAGGATTCCTGGCCATTCGCAAGGCAGGCAAGTTGCCTCCCGAAACGATCAGCGAATCGTACGATCTCGAATACGGTACCGCAGCGGTCGAAATCGAAACGGAACTGGTGCACCCTGGCACCCGTGTACTGGTTGTTGACGATCTCATCGCGACCGGAGGCACGGCCAAGGCGGCTGCCGATCTGATCCGTCAGGCGGGCGGAGAAGTCGCCGGATTCAGCTTCGTCATGAAGCTCGACGGTCTGGACGGATTGGACAAGCTCGGCGATGTTCCCAGCAGCGTGCTGGTGACCATGCCGGCCTGAGACCTGAGACGCGGTTTCACATTCACCGCCTCGTTGTCTATCATTCGTACCAACGCCAACGGGATCACGTCAGCGATGCGGTCCCATACCGGTATAAGGTCATAGTCAGGAACATTCATGGATCTTTACGAATATCAGGCCAGGGAACTGCTCGCGGAGCAGTCCATCCCGGAGCCGAAGGCGATTTACGCCCAGAACTCCCACGAAGTGGCCCAAGCTGCGGACGAACTCGGATACCCTTGCGTCATCAAGGCGCAGGTTAAGATCGGCCATCGAGGACAGGCGGGTGGCGTCAAACTTGCGCACAACCGGGACGAGGCCATTCTGTTGGCGGAGAGTATCCTGCCGATGACGATTCACGGGCATAAGGTCAACGGCGTGCTCGTCGCCGAGGCGAAGAACATTCTGCACGAATACTACGTCTCCATCTCCGTCGACCGTTCCTCGCGTGACTACGACGTGCTGGCGACCGCCAACGGTGGCACCGAGGTCGAGGAAATCGCCAAGGAACACCCGGAGTCGGTCAAGCGTCTGCACATCAATGCCCTTGACGATTTCGACCACGACGCCGCGGTCGAAATGGCCAACAGCATCGGTTTCTATCATGCCGACGTCAATCAGGCGGCCGATATCCTGCTCAAGATGTGGAGATGCTTCAAGGACAATGACGCCACGCTCGTCGAGATCAACCCGCTCGCCAAGATCGGCGATCCGGATGACGAATCGTCCAAGTCCCTGTGTGCCCTTGACGCGAAGATCTCGCTCGACGGCAACGCCGCGTTCCGTCATGACGGGTGGCAACGGTTCGAGGACAGCATCGAGGCCGACCCCTATGAGACCCGTGCGGCCGAACATGGTCTGCACTACGTGCATCTGCACGGCGAGGTCGGCGTGATCGGCAATGGCGCGGGACTGGTCATGAGCTCGCTCGACGCCGTTTCCGGGGCAGGTGAGGAGCAGGGCACCGGCGTCAAACCCGCCAACTTCCTCGACATCGGCGGAGGTGCGTCGGCCGAGGTCATGTCGGACAGCCTCGAGATCGTGCTGTCCGATCCGCAGGTCGAATCCGTTTTCGTGAACGTGTACGGTGGCATCACCTCCTGCGAGCAGGTTGCCAAGGGCATCCTCGAGGCTCTTGATAAGCTCAATGCCGCCAAGCCGATCGTCGTGCGCTTCGACGGCAATGCCGCGGCTGAGGGCCTGAGCATCCTCGCACAGGCGGAGAATCCGAACCTGCACGTCGCCAAGACCATGGAAGAAGCCGCGCAGCAGGCCGCCCGCCTTGCCGCTGACGCAAAGGAGAACCACTGATGGCACTGTTCATCGAAGACGGCGCGCCGGTCATTGTCCAGGGCATGACCGGTCATCAGGGCATGACCCATACTGCCCGCATGCTCAAGGCCGGCACCAACATCGTCGGAGGCACCAATCCGCGCAAGGCCGGCACCGTGATTGATTTCCCGGGTGCCAACGTCGACGGTACCGACGCGCATGTCCCCGTATTCGCCACTTGCGCCGAGGCGCGCGAACGCACCGGTGCCAAGGCCAGCGTCGTGTTCGTCCCGCCGAAATTTGCCAAGGGTGCGGTCGTGGAAGCCGTCGAGGCGGGTATCGAGCTTATCGTCGTCATCACCGAGGGCATCCCGGTCGCCGACAGTGCATACTTCGTCGAACTCGCCCTGCGCAGGGGAGTGCGCATCGTTGGTCCGAACTGCCCGGGCCTGATGACATTGCCGTCGACGCCGCAGACGCATGGCGTGAACCTCGGCATCATCCCGGACGGCATCGTCGGGCGCGGTCCGCTCGGACTGGTGTCCAAGTCGGGAACGCTCACCTATCAGCTGATGGGCGAGCTGAGCGATATCGGCTTCACCGCGTGCCTGGGCGCAGGTGGCGACCCGATCGTCGGAACCACGCTCCAGGAGGCGCTCGAAGCGTTCGAGGCGGATGACAACACCAAGGCCGTGATGATGATCGGCGAGATCGGCGGCACCGCCGAACAGGATGCCGCACGCTGGGCCAGCGAACACATGACCAAGCCTGTCGTGGCCTATATCGCGGGCTTCACTGCGCCCGAAGGCAAGCAGATGGGCCATGCCGGCGCCATCGTCTCCGGTGGAAAGGGCACGGCCCAGGACAAGAAGGAAGCCCTTGAATCTGTCGGTATTCGTGTAGGCCGCACGCCCGGTCAAGCCGCGGACATCATGCGCCAGGTGCTGGCCGAGCGTTCGATTTCATGATCTCCCGGATCAAGCCGCTGCTCAGGGGCATCGCTGTCGCCGCGGCGTCCATGGCCGTGTTCGCCATAGCGATCGGTTGCTTCACGGCATTGATGCTATTGGTGATCTCGATGGAGGAAGGCGGAGACAATCTCTCCGCCTACGCCCTGTCGCTGAGCGCCGCCGTGGTGCTGCTCAGCCAAGGGGTCGGATTCGTCATCGCCCCGGTGAACCTTACACTGGTTCCGCTGCTGCTCACCGTTCTGCTGATCGCCTTGGTCCGTGCGTTCGCGCAACGTCTGACCTGCAGTGTGCCGGGGTATGTCACCGGACTGGTCTCCTGGATGACGTTCGATGCGTTGTTCAGTCGTGGCACCGACACAGTGCTCGACGATGCGCTGTGGCTGATCCTCGTCAAAGGAGCGGTGATTTTCACCATCGGCTATCTGTGTGCCGCGGTGCCGGTCGCGTCGCTCACCGCGTCCATCATCGAGCGCATGCGTGCCGTCGTCGCCCCTCGGCTGAGGCAGGCCATCACCATGGGACTGTCCATCGGCCTCGTGCTTGTGCTGCTGTATCTGGTCATCGGCGTAACGGCGGTGGCGTTATGGTCGGCGCGCAACCATGCCGCCGTGGTACGGCTGTACGAGTTGCTGGGCATGGGAACCGGCTCGCGAATCCTGACTACAATCGCGTGCCTTGCATGGCTGCCGAATCTGTGCATATGGGCCGTGTCGTGGGTCTTCGGCGCCGGGTTTTCCATCGGGGATATCGGATCGTTCTCCCTGTGGGTCGGACAATCCACCTCGCTGCCGCCCATCCCGGTGTTCGGTGTGCTGCCTGAACCGGTCGCCGCCGCGAATCTCAGATTCGTTCTGGTCTCCATCCCGTTGGCATGCGGATTCGCCGCAGGTCTGTTCGCGATGTGGTCGAAACGCGGGTTCGGGGTTCGGTTCGTCGACATGGATGAGCCGGATGGCATCCGCCGCGCCATCATGGACTTCGCTTATCCGGTCGGTGCCTTCTGCATCGCCGGTGCGCTGATTTCGGTCGGCTATTCGCTGATCTTCGTCATATCCAACGGCGGACTCGGCAACGAACGACTGGCGAGCCTTGGCGTCGACGTGGTTCGCTCGACCCAGGCCGTCGCCAGACCCACCGCCTTGGGACTGCTGGCCGCTTGGCTGGTGACACTCATCGGCGTGACATCCGTATTCGGAATGCGCTGGGCCGCACGCAGCATACGATCGCGTGCGGCTGCCGGACGCGACGCCGATGGTTCCCAGTCCCCGCAAACATCCAACTGAGCCGACGTCTCATCCGGGCACGCGGGCGGGAGACTGTCCGGCAAGGCGGTACCATGAAGAAGCAACCATTAAGGAGGAATATAGGGATGACAAACACGAACCGACCGATACGCCGTGCCCTGGTGTCCGTTTTCCACAAGGAAGGCATCGAGGTGCTCGCCGATGCGTTCATCAAGGCCGGAGTCGAAGTGGTCTCCACCGGTTCGACCGCAAAGAGGCTCGCCGAACTCGGCGTGGACGTGACCGAGGTGTCGCAGGTCACCGGTTTCCCCGAAAGCCTTGACGGCCGCGTCAAGACCCTCGACCCGCACATCCATGCCGGCATCCTCGCCGACATGACCAACCCCGACCACGTCGCCCAGCTCGAACAGCTCGGAATCAAGCCGTTCGATCTTGTGGTCGTCAACCTGTATCCGTTCGCCGACACCGTGCGCTCCGGAGCGGACGAGGCCGCGACGATTGAAAAGATCGACATCGGTGGCCCGTCCATGGTGCGCGGCGCCGCGAAGAACAGTGCGACCGTCGCGATCGTCACCGATCCGGCCGATTACAAGCTGGTCGCCGAGCGCGTTGCGGACGGTCGCGGCTTTGACCTCGCGGAGCGTCGCTGGCTGGCCGCCAAGGCATTCGCCCACACCGCCGCATACGATGCGACGATCAACGAATGGACCGCCAAGCACTGGCCGAAGCCGGACAGCGTGGAGACCCCCGACACCGACGAGAACGGCAATGTCGTCAACGACACGAAGTTCCCGGCCGCGTTCACTCGCACGTGGGATCGCGCGCACGTGCTGCGTTACGGCGAGAATCCGCACCAGCAGGCCGCCCTGTACATCGACCCGCTGCACCGCGACGGCTTCGCGCACGCCGAACAGCTCGGCGGCAAGCCGATGAGCTACAACAACTACGTGGACGCCGACGCCGCATGGCGCGCCGTGTGGGACTTCGCCCCGCGCATCGCCGTCGCTGTCGTCAAGCACAACAACCCGTGCGGTCTGGCCATCGGCGAAACCGCCGCGGAAGCCCACAAGAAGGCCCATGCGTGCGACCCGATGAGCGCCTACGGCGGCGTGATCGCCTGCAACAGCACCGTCACCCTCGAGATGGCGGAAAGCGTGCGCCCGATCTTCACCGAGGTCATCGTCGCCCCGGCCTACGAGCCGGAGGCCCTCGAACTGCTGCAGACCAAGAAGAAGAACCTGCGCATCCTCAAGGTGGCCGAGCCGCCGAAGAGCCACACGCAGTTCCGTCAGATCGATGGCGGTCTGCTGGTGCAGGACACCGATCTGATCGACGCGACCGGCGACGATCCGAACGCGTGGAAGCTTGTCGCCGGCGAGCCCGCCGACGCCGCCACGCTCAACGACCTCCTGTTCGCATGGCGCGCCATCCGCTGTGTCAAGTCGAACGCGATCCTGCTGGCACACGACGAGGCGACCGTGGGCATCGGCATGGGACAGGTCAACCGTGTTGACTCCTGCCATCTGGCCGTTGAACGCGCGAACACGCTGGCCGGCGGCGCCGATCGCGCCACTGGTTCCGTGGCTGCATCCGACGCGTTCTTCCCGTTCGCCGACGGTGCCGAGATCCTCATCAACGCCGGTGTGAAGGCCATCGTCCAGCCTGGTGGATCCATCCGCGACGAGGAAGTCATCGAGGCCGCCAAAAAGGCCGGCGTGACCATGTACCTGACCGGTACGCGTCACTTCTTCCACTGATAGCGGAATAGTGAATGGGCTTCCCCTGTATGCAAGGGGAAGCCCATTCACTATCCGCCGGTCTATCCGAACAGAAAAGGCATGTCATGCACGATCATCCGTTTGTTTCCGAAGCCCATGAGGGCAAGCCATGGTTCGAATGGCTCGTTGCCGCGACGGTGGCCGTCGCCGTGCTCGTCGCCGTGCTCGGATACACGATGCCCGCAGTCGTGATCATCGCGGCTGCGGGCATCGTCACCGGAACGTTGCGTCTCATACTGCGAGAACGCAGTCCCTGGAAGGTACGTTCAGTGGCGTTCGACTCCTTCATCGGCATCGCCCTGGGAATCGGGCTGCTGGTCACCTACTTCAGCCTGCCCCTGATGCGCTGAGTCGTCGTCGGAGACGAATCCGTCCGCATCCTGTGCATCGTCGACGGACTGTGCGGCCTGCGCCGCGCGGGCCTTGCGACGGGCGGACTCGCTCATGACCTGGGAAGCGATCGAGATCAGCGCCACGACAGCAGCAGCAA
This sequence comes from Bifidobacterium sp. SO1, assembly GCF_018555335.1. Classification (NCBI taxonomy): domain Bacteria; kingdom Bacillati; phylum Actinomycetota; class Actinomycetes; order Bifidobacteriales; family Bifidobacteriaceae; genus Bifidobacterium; species Bifidobacterium sp. SO1. Next base: position 43,515 of record NZ_JAFEJR010000017.1, read on the forward strand.
GGATCGGGCACACCCAGAACACCCACAACTGACCCAGAGGCTCGGCATTAAGGCCCTGACCCTGGGCGAACACGGCGATGCCCGTGGCCCGCGCAGGATTCAGTGCGGCGCCGGTCACCGGATACGTGATCGCGGCGCCGATGCCATATGCGGCGCCCATCGCCAGCGCATAGTCGGACGACGGGCGTCCCTCGTCATCGGTCGAACGCATCGCCGTGCCCGCGATCAGCAGCCCGGCGACCACCTCGACCACGATCGCCAGCACGATGCCGAAGCTGACACCGACCGAGCTGACGGTCTGATAGGCCACCGAACCGTTCTCGAAACCGTTGACGGCGGGGAGCAGCCACACCTTCGTCGTGATCTGATCGGAAGTCGGCAGCAGGAAACGCAGCGCGGCGCCGGCCGCCAGCGCGCCAGCCAGCTGGGCGACGATATACAGCACGCCGTCGAGCACGCGCGTCTTGGACTCCAACATCGAGGCGATGGTCACCGCGGGATTGAACTGGGCGCCGGAGATCCCGGACATCATGGCGGTCACCACCGCGTACGTCACGCCGATGCCCACGGCGATGAACGCCATGTTCACGTTGTACAAGGAAGTACCGAACGAGCAGATCAGATAGATGGCAAAGCAGACCAGGAAGCTGCCGGCCAGTTCGGCCAACACTCGGGCCGCAAGCGCATGGCCGTCGGCCGTCGCGGCCGTGGACGTGGCCTGCCGGGTCTGCGGCTCATCGACGGGTTGAATGTTCGGTGACTCAAAAGCAGTCATATCAGTCCTCTTTATATCAGTATCGCGGGTGATCCCCGCCGGACGACTGCTAGTGTACCAGCCCACGCCCGAGAGGCACCGGAGAACGGACCATGGGTGAGCGTACAATATTCGCGGCTGCATCGCCGACCATTGTCGGCAGACAGCCTTATACCGCACATTCGCGTACGGCAAGTACGCAAGGCCACGTTGGGAGAACGATGCCAAACGCATATTCCCGCGCCGAGAAGGCGCATATCCATGATGATCGCAACGCCGTCCGTCTGCAGAAGATCCTCGCGCAGGCCGGATTCGGTTCCCGCCGCAAATGCGAGGAGATGATCACCGACGGCCGTGTCGAAGTCGATGGCGAACTGGTCACCGAACTTGGCACCCGCGTCGATCTCGAACACCAGCAGGTGCGCGTCGACGGTTCGCGCGTGCGCATCAACCCGAACCACGTCACGCTGGCTCTTAACAAGCCCAAGCGCGTCCTGAGCGCGATGGAGGATCCGAAAGGCCGTTACACGCTGCGTGACATCGTCGGCGACAAGTATGACCGCATCTTCCACATGGGCCGTCTGGACTACGATTCGGAAGGCCTCATCCTCATGACGAACGACGGCGAGCTCAGCCAGCACGTCATGCACCCCAAGTACGAGGTCGAGAAGACTTACATCGCCACGATCGAAGGCAAGATCAGCGGCACCGTCTGCCGTCGTCTGGTCACCACCGGCGTGCAGCTTGACGACGGGTGGATCAAACTCGACAAGTGCGCGATCGTCGACTCGAATCGCGACACCACGATCGTTAAGGTCGTGCTGCACTCGGGCAAGAACCGCATCGTGCGCCGCATCTTCGGCTCGATTGGCTTCCCGGTCAAGCGGCTTGTACGCACGCAGATCGGCCCGATCAAGCTCGGCGAGATCAAGCCCGGATCCTACCGAGTGCTGTCGCAGACCGAGGTTCGCTCCCTGTCGAAGGCGGTGGGCCTGTGATCCGCGTAGCCATCGACGGCCCCGCCGGCGTGGGTAAGTCCTCCACGTCCAAGGCACTGGCCAAGTATTACGGTTTCGCCTACCTCGACACGGGCGCGATGTACCGCGCCTGCGCATGGTGGTGCCTTAAGCAGGGTGTCGACCTCGACGCCGAGACGGTCGACGAGCAGCTCATCACCGAGACCGTCGGCGAGTTCTTCACCGAAGGCCATTTCGATATCACCGTCGACCCGGATGATTCCCGGGTCTATTGCGACGGCGAGGACATCAGTGAGGCGATTCGCTCGTCTGAGGTCTCCTCGCATGTCTCGAAAGTGTCGAACGTGATCCCGGTGCGCCATGTGCTCATCGCGGCCCAGCGCGCCACGATCGCGCGCGAGGCGGCCGCCGACTCGTTCTCCGAGGGGCGCGGCATCGTGGCGGAAGGCCGCGACATCACCACCGTCGTGGCCCCCGACGCGGAGGTGCGCGTACTGCTCACCGCCCGCGAAGAGGTGCGCCAGGCGCGTCGTACAGGTCAGGCCGTCGCTGCCGCGGCGCATGACGGCGACGGCGTCGCCGTCGGCGCCGAGGACGTGGCCGCGCGAGACAAGGCCGACTCCAAGGTGACGAGCTTCCTGACCGCAGCGGACGGCGTGACCACGATCGACAATTCCGACATGGACTTCGAACAGACGCTGGATGCGCTGATCGAACTGGTGGACGCCGCCATCGAGGAGCAGGAATACAAGCAGTACGTCGCCAACCTCGAAGGCTATGACCTCGATGAGGCCGACGAGGCGCTGGTCGCCGGAATCGGCGCCGATGCGGCAACGCGCGAGGCCGGTCCCAAGCAGGTCGGCGTACTGGCCGTCATCGGACGACCGAACGTGGGCAAGTCCACGCTCGTCAACCGCATCCTCGGCCGTCGCGCCGCCGTCGTCGAGGACACGCCAGGCGTGACCCGCGACCGCGTCAGCTACGACGCGGAATGGGCCGGTACCGACTTCAAGCTCGTCGACACCGGCGGCTGGGAAGCCGATGTCGAAGGCATCGACTCGGCGATCGCCTCACAGGCACAGGTCGCCGTGCAGCTGTCCGACGCGGTCGTGTTCGTCGTGGACGGACAGGTCGGCATGACCGACACCGACGAACGCATCGTCAAACTGCTGCGCGCGTCCGGCAAGCCGGTCACGCTCGCCGTCAACAAGATCGACGACGCGCCCAGCGAATACATGGCCGCCGAATTCTGGAAGCTTGGCCTTGGCGAACCGTATGCGATCTCCGCCATGCACGGCAGGGGAGTGGGCGATCTGCTCGACGCCGCACTCGATTCACTGGAAAAGGCCAAGAAGACCTCTGGATTCCTCACGCCGACGCACTTGCGCCGCGTCGCGCTCGTAGGACGTCCGAATGTCGGCAAGTCCTCGCTGCTCAACCAGCTGGCGCACGAGGAGCGTGCGGTCGTCAATGATCTGGCCGGCACCACGCGAGACCCGGTCGACGAGGTCGTGCGCGTCGACGGCGAGGACTGGCTGTTCATCGACACGGCCGGCATCAAGCGCCGCCTGCACAAGCTGTCCGGCGCGGAGTACTACTCGTCGCTGCGTACGCAGGCCGCGATCGAACGGTCCGAACTCGCGCTGGTGCTGTTCGACGCGTCCCAGCCGATTTCCGATCAGGATCTCAAGGTGATGAGCTCCGCCGTGGATGCGGGCCGTGCGATCGTGCTCGTGTTCAACAAGTGGGATCTCATGGACGAGTTCGATCGCCAGCGCATGGAACGCCTGTGGAAGACCGAATTCGAACGTGTGACGTGGGCCTCGCGCGTGAACCTGTCGGCCAAGACCGGCTGGCATACGAACCGTCTGGCCCGTGCGATGCGCGAGGCGCTCGAATCATGGGACAAGCGCATCCCCACCGGCAAGCTCAATGCGTTCCTTGGGCAGATCCAGGCCGCGCACCCGCATCCGCTGCGTGGTGGCAAGCAGCCGCGTATCCTGTTCGCTACGCAGGCTTCGACTCGTCCGCCGCGGTTCGTGATCTTCGCCACAGGGTTCCTTGAGCACGGCTACCGCCGGTTCATCGAACGTTCGCTGCGCGAGGAATTCGGCTTCGAAGGTTCCCCGATCCAGATCTCGGTGAACATTCGCGAAAAGAAGAAGCGCAAGTAGCGCATCGTCCGCACGCGAAAAACGGTGTCCCGGTCCCGGTCCACGGGGCGGGACACCGTTTTTCGTATGAGGACGGCGGACGCCGGCGGCACGAGACACGCCGTCGAACAAGTGTTCGAAATATATGCCGGGATCGGGTATTGTGGACATGTATTCGAGCAGGACATGGGCATGGATGAAAGGCGAAGGGCATGACGGCGAACAGAACGGCTTCGAAGAACGCCAAGCCGGGACGCAGCGGCGAGGTGCTGGTGGAACGTGTGATGACGAGCGACTCGTTCTTGTCGAGGGAGATCAGGAAGGCCCCCATGCGCCGCACCGACACGTCGTTGGTGGCGGACATCTCCCATATCCCCAATGATCTGAAGATCACGATCCAGGGTGCCCGAGAACACAACCTCAAGAATGTGGATCTGTCGATTCCCCGTAACCGCATGGTCGTGTTCACGGGCCTGTCCGGCTCGGGCAAGTCCTCTCTCGCGTTCGATACGCTGTTCGCCGAAGGCCAGCGCCGCTACGTCGAGTCATTGTCGGCGTACGCCCGCCAGTTCCTGGGCCAGATGGACAAGCCTGACGTCGATTTTATCGAGGGGCTCAGCCCGGCGGTGTCGATCGACCAGAAGACCACGAACCGTAACCCGAGGTCGACGGTCGGCACGATCACCGAGATCTACGACTACCTGCGACTGCTGTTCGCCCGCACCGGCGTGCCGCACTGCCCGGTGTGCGGGGAGCCGGTCAGCGCGCAGACGCCGCAGCAAATGGTCGACGCGCTGCTGAAGAACCCGGAACGCACCCGGTTCCAGATCCTCGCCCCCGTGGTACGCGGCCGCAAGGGCGAGTTCGAGGACCTGCTCGAACTGCTGCGCGGCGACGGTTATGCCCGCGCGCTCGTCGACGGCGAGATGGTGCAGCTGAGCGACGACATCAAGCTCGCCAAGCAGAAGAAGCACACGATCGAAGTGGTGGTCGACCGTCTGATCGTCAAGGACGGCATCCGCCAGCGTCTCACCGATTCGATCGAGACCGCACTGCGGCTGGCCAAAGGCATCGTCGTCATCGACTACGTGGACCGCGACGCCGACGATCCGGCGCGACGCCAGCCGTTCTCCGAACACCGGGCGTGCCCGAACGGCCACCAGCTCGAACTGGACGAGATCGAGCCGCGCACGTTTTCGTTCAACGCTCCGTACGGTGCGTGCCCCGACTGCACCGGCATCGGATACTCGCTGGAGATCGACCCGGAACTCGTCATCCCCGATCCGGGCAAGACGCTCAACGAGGGCGCGATCGAACCGTGGGGCCTAACCAAGGGCACGGGAGAGTACTATCGCCACGTGCTCGAAGGGCTCGGCGAGGAAATGGGCTTCGACCTGGACACCCCGTGGCAGGATCTGCCCGAGGACGTGCGCCATGCGATCATGTACGGCCGCAACTTCAAGGTGAAGGTCTCCTACCGCAACCGTTGGGGGCGCATGCGCGAGTACTCCACCGGGTTCGAGGGCGTGGTGCGCACGCTCATGCGCCGGCATGACGAGACCGACTCCGACCAGATGAAGCAGTACTACGAGTCGTACATGCGCGAGGTACCATGCCAGACCTGCAAGGGCCGGCGCCTACGCCCCGAGGTGCTGGCCGTCACCATCGACGGCAAATCGATCGCCGACGTGTGCGACATGTCCGCCGAAGCGAGTCTCGCCTGGGTGAACGGTCTGGAACTGACAGGCTCCGCGGCACAGATCGCAGGCGAGGTGCTCAAGGAGATCCGCGCACGGCTCGGCTTCCTCAACGACGTCGGTCTGAACTACCTGACGCTCTCGCGCGCCGCGAAGACCCTGTCCGGCGGCGAGGCGCAGCGCATCAGGCTCGCCACGCAGATCGGTTCCGGTCTCGTCGGCGTCATGTACGTGCTGGACGAGCCGTCCATCGGTCTGCACCAGCGCGACAACGAACGACTTATCGAGACGCTGCATCACCTGCGTGACCTCGGCAATACGCTGATCGTGGTCGAACATGACCAGGAGACCATCGAAAAGGCCGACTGGCTGGTCGACATCGGGCCGGGCGCCGGCGAACACGGCGGCGAGGTCGTCTACTCTGGCCCGGCCGCGAAGCTCGTGGATGCGCCACGGTCGATCACCGGCGACTACATCGCCGGACGGCGCAGCATCGACGTGCCCGACCACCGCCGCAAGGTCCGCAAGACCAAACAGCTGCGCGTGGTGGGGGCGCGGGAGAACAACCTCAAGAACCTCACCGTCGACTTCCCGCTCGGCGTGATGACCGTGGTCGCCGGCGTCTCCGGTTCCGGCAAATCGACGCTGGTCAACCAGATCCTGTACCCCGTCCTCGCCGACAAGCTCAATGGCGCGCGCATCGTGCCCGGCAAGCACACGCGCGTCGAAGGCGTCGACCAGTGCGACAAGGTCATCCACGTCGACCAGAATCCGATCGGCCGCACGCCGCGGTCCAATCCGGCGACCTACACGGGCGTGTGGGACAAGATCCGCACCCTGTTCGCCAAGACTCCCGAGGCGCAGGTGCGCGGCTATGGGCCGGGCCGGTTCTCGTTCAACGTCAAGGGCGGTCGGTGCGAGGCGTGCCATGGTGACGGCACGCTCAAGATCGAGATGAACTTCCTGCCCGACGTGTACGTGGAATGCGAGGAGTGCCACGGCAAGCGGTACAACCGCGAGACGTTGGAGGTCAAGTACAATGGCAAGACCGTCTCCGACGTGCTCGACATGCCCATCGAGGAGGCCGCGAAATTCTTCAAGGCGTATCCGTCGATCTCCCGTTATCTTGACACGCTCGTCGAAGTCGGACTCGGCTATATCCGTCTCGGCCAGCCGGCCCCGACCCTATCGGGCGGCGAATCGCAACGCGTCAAGCTCGCCACCGAACTGCAACGGCGTTCCACCGGCAAAACCGTGTATATCCTCGACGAGCCGACCACCGGCCTGCATTTCGAGGATGTGCGCAAGCTCCTGCTTGTCCTGCAGGGGCTGGTCGACAAGGGCAATACCGTGATCGTCATCGAGCACAACCTCGACGTGGTTAAATCAGCCGACTGGATCATCGACCTTGGGCCCGAGGGCGGCGACGGGGGCGGCACGATCGTCACACAGGGCACGCCCGAGCAGGTCGCCCAATGCGAGGACTCTTGGACCGGCAAGTTCCTCAAGCCGATGCTGTGAGCCGCCATGACCAACGACATCGAACGACATGCGCCGGACGTATGGCGCAAAACCGCGGATGCGCTGCAGCGGCAGGACATGGCCTCGATCGACACGTCCAAGGGCGTGAACAGGAACGGTGCGCCGCTGCTCGGTGACACCCGTGACCTGTTCCGCCCGAAAACCGGCGATATCCCCGCACAACCCGGCGTCTACAAATGGCGTGACGGCGAGGGCCGCGTGATCTACGTCGGTAAAGCCAAAAACCTGCGCAACCGGCTGACCAACTATTTCCAGCCGCTCTACCTGTTGCACCCGCGCACGCAGACGATGGTGCTCACCGCCCGAAGCCTCGAATGGACGGTCGTCGGCACCGAGCTTGAGGCGCTCACGCTTGAATACACGTGGATCAAGGAATTCGACCCGCGGTTCAACGTGCAGTTTCGAGACGACAAGACCTACCCGTATCTGGCTATCTCGGCGGGGGAGACATACCCGCGCGTGTGGGTGACGCGCAGTCGCAAGCGACGTGACAGCCGGTATTTCGGACCGTACGCGAAGGTATGGGAGCTGCGCAAATCGCTGGACAAGCTGCTACGCACATTTCCCGTGCGCACCTGCACCGACAGCGTGTTCCGCAAGGCCGAACTGACGGGACGGCCCTGTCTGCTCGCCTCGATCGGCAAATGCTCCGCGCCGTGCGTTCGCCGCATCGACGCCAAAGACCATCGCCGCATGTGCGAGCAGTTGGTCGGCGTGATGACCGGCAGACTCGGCAAATCGTACATCGCCCAGCTCACGCGCGACATGAAAGAAGCCAGCGCCGAACTCGAGTTCGAGAAGGCCGCACGGCTGCGCGACGAGATCCAGATGCTCGGCACTGTCATGCAGCAGAACGCGGTTGTATTCGACCAAGACGTGGACGCCGACGTGTTCGGCATGGCCTGCGATGAACTCGAGGCGTCGGTGCACGCATTTTACGTGCGCGACGGATCGATACGAGGGGAGCGCAACTGGAGCGTCGAACGTGTTGAGGACATCAGTGACGCGGAACTGATCGCCGATCTCATCGTACAGGTGTATGCGGGCGAGGATCCCAGGGATGCCGGCGACGTCGCTACCAAGGTCGAAGAGAGGCGCGAGGCGATCGGCTCGACCCAGTCGATGACCGCGACTGACGCGGTGTCCAGAGCCCAGGCGACCCGAGAACGGCACGAACGTCAGGAGCAGACAGGCCGGGCCGACCTGCTCGCACCGATCTCACCGATCCCGCGGGAGGTCATCGTCCCAGTCGAACCCGTTCGCCGCGAGGAACTCGAATCGTGGCTATCCGGGCTGCGCGGTGCGGCCGTGACCATCCGCACCGCGCAGCGTGGCGAGAAGAAGACACTGATGGAACGCGCGACGGACAATGCGAATCAGGCGCTGCAACGCAGCAAGATGAGCCGCATCAGCGACATGGGCGCACGCTCCGACGCCATGAACGACGTAGCTAGGGCACTGGGCCTTGCACAGGCGCCGTTGCGCATCGAATGCTACGACATCTCGAATACCGTCGGCGGTGCTTTCCAAGTCGCCTCGATGGTGGTGTTCGAGGACGCGCTCGCCAAGAAGTCCGAATACCGCCGCTTCGCCATTCGGGGCAAGGACGGCAATGGCGTGGCCGACGATCTGAGCGCCCTGTACGAAACGCTGACCAGACGGTTTAAGCACGGCAACATCGCCGGCGACTCCGGAGAAAGCATAGACAACGAACGCCGAGAGCGCGAGGCTGCGGATGTGGCCGGAGAACAGAACTGCATGGACGAATCGGCATTCGGCAACAACGATTCGACGATCTCACCGGCCATGCGGCAGAGCGTCGTGCAGCAAAACACGGATCGGCGGCGCTTCGCCTATAAGCCGAACCTCATCGTCGTCGACGGCGGACAGCCTCAGGTCATGGCCGCGGCCAAGGCGCTCGCCGACTGTGGTGTGGACGACGTGGCGTTGTGCGGACTGGCCAAACGGCTCGAAGAGGTATGGGTGCCGGACGACGATTACCCGATCATCCTCAAGCGCCAGTCCCAAGGCATGTACCTGCTGCAACGTGTGCGCGACGAATCCCACCGGTTCGCCATCACCTATCACCGACAGACCCGGCGCAAAGGCGCTCTGCGCTCCGCGTTGGACGACATTCCTGGCATTGGTGAAGCCTACCAGAAACGACTACTCGGCCACTTCGGTTCGGTCCGCGCCATGCGCGAAGCCAGCGTCGAGGAGCTCGAACAGGTCAAGGGCGTCGGCCATGCCAAGGCTGAGACCATATACCGCGCCTTGCACGCGCAGCCGCAGCAACAATCGTCGAAATCGTCGAACGCCTGATCGCGGATTGGCGACAGTGGACAGATGAGTACCACCTCGACCGTCCGTCGTCGCATGGGCTAGGATGGGAACGGAACGAAGGAGGGGATATGGCACAGACCGTCAACCATTGCGCCGTGCTCGGCAAGCCCATCGCACATTCGCTGTCACCGGTGTTGCACAACGCCGCCTATCATGCGCTGGGACTTGACGATTGGGAGTATGGGCGTCACGAGGTCGGTGAGACTGATCTTGGCGATTTCCTGAACGGGCTCGACCCGACATGGCATGGCCTGAGCCTGACCATGCCGCTCAAGAAAACCATTCAGCCGTATGGCACTCCCAAGGATGCGTGGGCCGAGCGGCTGAACGTTGCCAATACGGCCGTATTCAACTGGGCGGACGCTGAGAATAACGGCGGCCGGCCGGCCATCTCGCTGTACAACACCGATGTGCCGGGCATTCTCTATGCCTTCGGCCATGCCTGCGACGTCGATTCCGGCCCGTCCCTGGAAGAACGTGATCTTGCCCACGCGGTCGTCATCGGCAACGGCAACACGGCGGCATCGGCGGTGAGCGCCGCCGCGGTCATGATCGCGGGAACCTCTTCATCCTCCCGCGGCACGATCACCGTGGCTGCCCGGCATCCCGGCAAGAACCCCGATCTGACCCGCATCATAGCCGGCGATGACACCATCGACCTGTGCGAGACCACGCTGGACGACATCGCCGAAACCCTGCGTGACGCCGACATCGTCATCAGCACGATTCCCGGACATGCCGCCGACGCGATCGCGCAACAGATCGCAGCGGACGATATGTTCCGTCCGAAGGGAATACTGCTGGACGTGGTGTACGATCCGCGTCCCAGCGCGCTGATCCGTGCGTGGCGCGAGCGTGGCGCGATGGCGATGGGCGGCGAGGAGATGCTGCTGTACCAAGCCATTCTACAGGTGCGGCTCATGACCGGTTCCCAAGGCGAAGCGGCCTTGGACGGGCGTGATTGGATGACGGTATTGGAACAGCCCATGCGCGAGGCGCTTGAGGAGGCATTGTGATGACCGAAACGGCATTGCGGACAACCGTTTCCGCAACCGCGAATACGCCCGGCGGCAGCGAACCCGCTCCCGCCGACGGCTTCGAAGTGCTGCTCATCACCGGCATGTCCGGCGCCGGGCGTTCCCATGCCGCCGACAGCGTCGAGGACATGGGCTGGTACGTGGTCGACAATATCCCGCCGAAGCTGCTGGTGCCGTTGGTCGATATGATGACCCAGGGCGGCGGACGATCCGGCACCGGCGTGCACAAGCTCGCCGCCGTCATCGACGTGCGCTCGCGCGAATACTTCGACGACCTGTCCGCCGTGCTCAGCCATCTCGACGATCTCGGTGTCAAGACCCGCATCCTGTTCCTCGATGCCAGCAACGACGTGCTCATCAAACGCTACGAATCCGTGCGCCGCCCGCATCCCCTGCAGCACGGCAACCGTCTCATCGACGGCATCAAAGAGGAGCGCGCGCTGCTCATGAACCTCAAGGAACGCGCTGATGTCGTCATCGACACCTCCGCGTTGAGCATCCACCAGCTGTCGACCAAGCTGTACGAGGCACTGCTCGGCTCCGGCCCGAAGACCGTGGCGGTGCATATCTTCAGCTTCGGGTTCAAATACGGCGTTCCCTTGGATGCCGACTTCGTGGCCGACGTGCGCTTCCTGCCGAACCCGTTCTGGGTGCCGAGCCTGAGGGAGCTCACCGGTCAGGACAAGCCGGTGTCGGACTATGTGCTGGGCAGCGAGGGCGCGGGGGAGTTCCTCGACGCGTACGAACAGGCCATCCTCGTTGCGCTAAAGGGGTATGCGCAGGAGGACAAGCATTTCGTGACCATCGCCATCGGATGCACTGGTGGGCAGCATCGCTCCGTCGCCATGAGCGAGGCGCTTGCCGTGCGATTGCGTGCGCATGGTCTCACCGTCAGCGTCTCGGCACGTGAGCTGCAACGTCGGCATGGCGACCGGTGATCCGTCGGTCTCAATACTGATGACCACATGGCGAGAAATCACAGCCCAAAGTGTGATTGAATGCGCTTGAGTTGTCCAAGTGATCAGATATCACAGTAAGCCGATGGCACGATGGGTGGATGCCCAAGCAACAGGCCGAAACGGCGAAGAGAACGGGAAGTAGGAGGTTGGCTCTTGGCTCTTCTGGATGACGTCAAAAGCGAACTCGCCGCAATCGATAACGAACTGCCTGCGGCCCGCAAGGCGCAGGTCACCGCGATGATTCGTTTCGGCGGCGGATTGAGGCTCGTGCAGAGGCAGATCATCGTGCAGGCTCAATTCGATTCCCTTGAAGCCGCCAAGTGGCTTCAGGACAACATCCGTGACCTGTATGGCCATGAGGCGGTACTCACTCAGGTGGCCCGTCAGACGCCCAGCGGCACCGTACAGCGCTATCTCGTCCACGTCGACCGGGGCGGCGCGGCGCTCGCGCTGCAGACCGGTCTGCTCGACCGGCGCAAGCAACTGGTGCGCGGCCTGCCGGCAGAGATCGTCAACGGCAACATTGCGCAGGTCAAGGCCGCATGGCGCGGTGCGTTCCTCGCGCACGGCGGCCTGTCCGATCCGGGCAAGGCCAGCTATCTCGAGATCACCTGCCCGTGCAACGAGGCCGCCCTTGCACTGGCCGGCGCGGCTCGGCGCCTCGGCATCAGCGCGAAGCCGCGCCAGCTGCGCAGCTCCGAACGCGTGACACTCAAGGACCCCGACGCGATCGAACGCATGCTCAACCTTATGGGCGCTCCCCGTTCCGCCCGCGAATGGACCGGTAAGCGTTCCGACGGCGAGGCCCGCGGCAAGGCGAACCGTCTGGCGAACTTCGACGACGCGAACATGCGCCGTAGTGCCAAGGCCGCCGCCGAAGCGAGCGAGAAGGTGCGCAAGGCCTTCGAGATCCTCGGCGACGATGTGCCCGAGAACCTCAAGGCGGCGGGACAGCTCCGCCTCGACCACGGTGACGCCAGCCTCGAGGAGCTTGGCCGTCTGGCCGATCCGCCCATTACCAAGGATGCGATCGCAGGACGTATCCGTCGTCTGCTGCAGCTGGCCGACAAGACCGCCAAGGCGAAGGGCGTCAGCTTCTGATCCGTCCGCCGGCGAAATGATCCGTCAAGCAAAACACCGCCTCGCATCTTGCGAATGGCGGTGTTTTTGTTCGTTCGGCCTTGTATCATCGCTAATGGCGTATCCACGTCACCACTCTTCCCGCGACCCGTCGCGCATGCTTCGGACCGCGCGGTTAGGAAAGGATATTCATGAAGACACTCAAGGATCTTGGAGATCTCAAGGGCAAGCGCGTTCTGGTTCGCGCCGATTTCAATGTCCCGCTGGACGGCACCACGATCACCGATGATGGTCGTATCAAGGCCGCCCTGCCGACCATCAAGACGCTGCGCGAAGAGGGCGCGAAGGTCATCCTGATGGCCCATCTCGGCCGCCCGAAGGGCAAGGTTGTTCCCGAGCTGTCCCTGGCTCCGGTCGCCGCCCGTCTCGGCGAGCTGCTCGGCATCACCGTGCCGCTGGCCAAGGACACCTATGGCGAGGACGCGCAGGCCAAGGTCGCCGCGATGAACGACGGTGACGTGGTGCTGCTCGAGAACGTGCGCTTCAACCCGGAGGAGACCAGCAAGGATCCGGCCGAGCGCGCCGCCTACGCTAAGAAGATCGCCGCCCTCGGCGAGGCCTTCGTCTCCGACGGCTTCGGTGTCGTGCACCGCGCCCAGGGCTCCAACTACGACGTGGCCGCCGACCTGCCGGCCGCCGCGGGCCTGCTGGTCGAGAAGGAAGTCAAGGCCCTGTCCAAGGCCACCGAGAACCCGGAGCGCCCGTTCACCGTCGTGCTCGGTGGTTCCAAGGTCTCCGACAAGCTCGGCGTGATCGAGAACCTGCTCGACAAGGCCAACCGCCTCGTCATCGGCGGCGGCATGGTGTTCACCTTCCTCAAGGCCAAGGGCTACGAGGTCGGCACCTCCCTGCTCGAGGAAGACCAGCTCGACAAGGTCAAGGGCTACATCGAGACCGCCGAGAAGAACGGCGTCGAGCTCGTGCTGCCGACCGACATCGTCGTGAACCCGGGCTTCCCGAAGTCCGACGCCGACGTTGCTCCGGAGGTCGTTCCGGCTGACGCCATCCCGGCCGACAAGATGGGCCTCGACATCGGCCCGGAGTCCCAGAAGCTGTTCCACGACAAGATCGTGGACTCCAAGACCGTCGTGTGGAACGGCCCGATGGGCGTGTTCGAGATCGCGGCTTTCGCCGACGGCACCCGTGCCGTGGCGCAGGGACTGGTCGATGCGACCAAGGCCGGCGCGTTCACCATCGTCGGCGGCGGCGACTCCGCCTCCGCGGTGCGCAACCTCGGCTTCCCGGAGGACGGCTTCTCGCACATCTCCACCGGTGGCGGCGCCTCCCTCGAGTTCCTCGAGGGCAAGGAACTGCCGGGCCTGAAGGTGCTCGAGTAAGGCTTTCCCTTTTCTCATGTTCGATAGGCTCCCCTTGCCAACGGGGAGCCTATTTAGTCGTTAGGAGACATACGTATGGCGTCCAAGCGCATCCCGCTGGTGGCTGGCAACTGGAAAATGAACTTCGACCATCTCGAGGCCACGTATTTCGTGCAGAAGCTCGTCTGGCTGCTACGAGACGCGCACTTCGACTACAAGCGCTGCGAGGTCGCGCTCATGCCGTCGTTCACGTCCATCCGCAGCGTGCAGGTGCTTGTCGAAGCCGACAACCTCAAGATCCGCTATGGTGCGCAGTCCGTCTCCGTGACCACGCAGGGCGCGTTCACCGGTGACGTGTCCGCCGACATGCTCGCCGCGCTTGGCTGCACCTACGTGATCGTCGGTCATTCCGAACGGCGCAAATACCATCCCGAGGATGACGCGAACATCGTCGACCAAGTGCGCGCCGTGCTCGCGGCCGGCATGCGTCCGATCCTGTGCGTCGGCGAAAGTTTTGAGGAAAGGCGTCAAGGCATCGAGCTCGACTTCGCCGTGGGCCAGGTGCACGACGTCACCCGCGATCTGTCGCGCGATCAGGCCGCCAAGCTCATCATCGCCTACGAGCCGGTGTGGGCCATCGGTACGGGCATGGTCGCCACGCCCCGCACCGCTCAGGACGCGGCCAAGGCGATCCGTGACGATTTGAAGGCAACGTTCGGCGCGGATATCGCCGACGGCGTGCGCATCCTGTACGGCGGATCCGTCAGCTCGAAGAACGCGGCCGAACTGATCCGCGAACCGGACGTCGACGGATTCCTCATCGGCGGGGCCGCACTGGACGCCGACGAGTTGGCTCGGATATCGCGGCTGACCATTGCCGTGGCGGACGGCCGCTGACGTGACGGTCGGAGACGTCCGCATTCCAACGCCGCGAACGCAATGTTCAAGCCCTTGCGCTATGGTGTAGGGCAGTGTGATTTAGAACTGGAGGTTCTCATATGTCCGCTTGGGCCATCGTCAAGCTTGTGCTGCAGATCATCGTCGTCATCTTCAGCCTGCTGCTCACCCTGCTCATCCTCATGCACAAGGGCAAGGGCGGCGGCCTGTCCGACATGTTCGGCGGCGGCCTGACGCAGAACGCGGGCTCTTCGGGCGTGGCCGAGAAGAACCTGAACCGTTGGACCGTCATCATCGCCCTGCTGTGGGTGGCGATCATTATCGCCCTCGGCCTGATGACCAAGTTCAACCTCGTCTGATAGCCTATACGACATCGCAATGAGCCATGATCCCGATCGATCATGGCTCATTTTTCATGAAGGAAAGGATCGACTCATGGTCACCGCAAACCGCAATCGCGTCGTCATCGTCGGCACCGGTCAGGTCGGCTCGACCGCCGCGTTCGGCATCGTCACGCACGGCCTGTGCAACGAACTCGTCCTCATCGACCATTTCGCCGACAAGGCGTTGGGGGAAGCCCGCGACCTCGACGACGGCAGCGAATTCCAGGACCGTCACGTCAAGGTGCGCGTCGGCGACTACTCCGACTGTAAGGACGCGGACATCGTCGTCATCACCGTGGGACGCAAGCCGCCGGCGAACTCGAACCGCATGGCCGAACTCGGCTTCACGGTCGGACTGGTCGGCGACGTGATCGACCGGGTCATGGCATCCGGCTTCGACGGCGTGATCATCATGGTGTCCAATCCGGTCGACGTGATGGCCTGGTACGCATGGAAACGTTCCGGCCTGCCGCGCACGCAGGTGCTTGGTACCGGCACGGCACTTGACACCTCTCGACTCAAGACCATCATCGGCGAGGAGACCGGCCTCGACCCGCGCAACGTGGGCGGTTTCGTCATGGGCGAGCACGGCAACTCGCAGTTCGCCGCATGGTCGACCGTCTCGCTTGGCGGCAAACCGTTCGTGAGGTTCCTCGCCGACAACCAGAGTCGTTTCTCGTCCGTCTCCACCGCCGAGGTCGAGGAGAAGACGCGTCGCCGCGGCGACGAGATCGTCAGGGCCAAGGGCGGCACCAACTACGGCATCGCCTCCACCGTCGCCGGCATCGTACAGACGATTCTGTGGGACGAGCGCCGCATCGTGCCCGTCTCCACGCTGCTCGACGGCGAATACGGCGAGCATGACGTGTTCCTCGGAGTGCCCACCGAACTGCGCGCCAACGGCGCGAACGAGATCGTCGAACTCGACCTGACCGACGACGAACTCGCCAAGCTGCACCGTTCTGCCGACATCGTCCGCGAGCACTGCGAGGGTCTGCTGTGAGCGGCGCGCGAGCCGGATACCGGCTGGTCGTCGCCGATCTCGATGGTACGCTGCTGCATGACGGACAGACGTTCGAACAGCGTTCCATCACCGATCGGGCCGTCGCGACGATCGAGCGTATGCACGAACGCGGCATCAAGTTCGTCATCGCCACCGCACGTCCGGTCAGCACCGGACTCGCCTTCGCCGACAGGCTGCCGGCCGACGCGGTCATCTACCTGAACGGCGCGCTGATCGACTTCGACCCCGCGCGATCCGACTTCGATCTGCTCACCGGCAAACGACCGGCCGAGGACGGCCATCTCGAAAAGATCGGTTTCCCGTCCTCCCGCGCTTGTGAGGTGTGCCGCGATTTCCTGCGTGAACTGCCGGGACTCAAGGTCGGCATCGTGATGGACGACGTGAGGTACACGAACTTCGACGTCAGCGTCTACTGGAAGACTCAGACGTGGCGCTACACCGACTTTTCGGACGGTGACGTCCCCGCCGGCATCGCCGACAAAATCACCGTCTTCCCCGACGACGAACAGTGGAAACGGCTGGAGACGATGGTGCCGGACGATTTCGACGTGCACATCTCCGAAGGCACGATGTGGATGCTCATGAGCCCCGAGGCCAACAAGGAACATGCGCTGCGCATCGTGTGCGACCGGCTGGGCGTACCGCTGGAGCATACCGTCACGTTCGGAGACGACGTGATCGACATCGCGATGATGCAGGAGTCCGGGCTCGGCGTGGCCGTGGCGAACGCGAATCCGAAGGTGCTCGACATCGCGGACGAGATATGCCCAAGCAACAACGAAGACGGCGTCGCGCAGTGGGTCGAGGCGCGGCTGCTGTGATCTGCGCGCAAGGTCGGTCCGGCCCGACGATTCGCGCCGTCGCGGGCGCGTTCCACGTAACGGAATCGCGCCCGCCGGCTGTAACGGCTGCACGCTAACCTGTTGTGCGGTAACGTAACGCGCAACAACAGGAGTGGATATGTCGCTGGCCATTCGAGTCATCCCATGCTTGGACGTCGATGCGGGTCGTGTGGTCAAAGGCGTGCATTTCGAGAACCTGCGCGACGCCGGCGACCCGGTCGAGCTGGCGGCCGAATACTATCGGCAGGGAGCCGACGAGCTGACGTTCCTCGACGTGACCGCATCCAGCTCGCACCGGCAGACCATGATCGACGTGGTGGCCC
Organism: Bifidobacterium sp. SO1; assembly: GCF_018555335.1. Classification (NCBI taxonomy): domain Bacteria; kingdom Bacillati; phylum Actinomycetota; class Actinomycetes; order Bifidobacteriales; family Bifidobacteriaceae; genus Bifidobacterium; species Bifidobacterium sp. SO1. Next base: position 60,902 of record NZ_JAFEJR010000017.1, read on the forward strand.
GCACCGCCGAACAGATCTTCATCCCGCTCACCGTCGGCGGTGGCGTGCGTACGCCGGAGGACGTGGATTCCCTGTTGCGCTGCGGCGCGGACAAGGTCGGCGTGAACACCGCCGCGATCAACGATCCGACGCTCATCAGCCGCGTCGCCGACCGATTCGGCAACCAGGTGCTCGTATTGTCGGTCGACGCGCGTCGCGAACGCGGCGAACAGCACACGCAGTCCGGTTTCGAAGTGACGACGATGGGTGGCCGCAAGTCGACCGGCATCGACGCGATCTGGTGGGCCAAACGGGCCGAGGAGCTCGGTGCGGGCGAAATCCTGCTCAATTCGATGGATGCGGATGGCACGCAGCAAGGATTCGATCTCGAGATGATCAGGGCCGTGCGCAAGGAAGTGAAGATCCCGATCATCGCATCGGGCGGTGCCGGCAAGGCGGCCGATTTTCCGCCGGCGATCGAGGCCGGCGCCGACGCGGTGCTCGCCGCATCGATCTTCCATTACGGCAAGGTCACCATCGGCGAGGTCAAGGATGAGCTGCGTCGCGCCGGCTACACCGTGCGCTGACCGGTCTCGCAGAACCGTAACGGCATATCGTCATCGCATCCAGCAAAGAGGGACGGACAGGTCATGGAATACGACAACAGCACGACACTCGACCCACGCATCGCCGAGCGTCTCAAACGAGACGCCAAGGGACTGGTCGCCGCGGTCATTCAGCAGTACGACACGCATGAAGTGCTCATGGTCGGCTATATGAACGACGAGGCGCTGCGCCGCACGCTCACCACCGGCCGGGTCACGTTCTGGTCGCGTTCGAGGCAGGAATACTGGCGCAAAGGCGATACGTCAGGACATGTGCAGTATGTGAAATCAGTGTCGCTCGACTGCGACGGGGATGCGCTGCTTGTCGAGGTCGACCAGGTAGGGGCCGCATGCCATACCGGCAAGCGCAGCTGTTTTCTCGAAGGAGGCCCGCTGCCGTGCGTCGAAGGACACCGTACGGCGACACAGACGGGCAGCGAAAACGCAGCGAAGGAACAGGAGGAACGGGCATGAGCGAATGCAGCGTCGAACATCTGACATGGGGCGCGACCTGGCCGAGCCGTGAACAGTTCCACGAACTGGCCGATGAAGGCTACCGCGTGATCCCGATCGTGCGTCGTCTGCTTGCCGACTCGCTCACGCCGGTCGGCTTTTACGAGCGTCTCGCCGGAGGCAGGACCGGCACGTTCATTCTCGAATCGGCCGAATACGGCGGCACATGGAGCCGCTACAGCTTCATCGGAGTACGGTCGATGGCCCAGTTGCGGTCCAATGACGGCAAAGCGGACTGGCTGGGCACCGTGCCGACCGGAGTGCCGACCAGCGGCGACGTGATAGAGGTCGCGCACGCCGCGCTGAAGACACTCAAAGCGCCGCACGTGGACGGTCTGCCAAACCTGACCAGCGGTCTGGCCGGCACCGTCGGCTGGGATGCGATCCGCCACTGGGAGCCGACGCTGCGCGCCGAAGCGCCGAACGAGACGGGCCAGCCGGAGACAGTGCTCGCGTTGGCCACCGACATCGCCGTGGTCGACCATGTGTCCGGCTCGGTGTGGCTCATCGCGAACGCAGTGAACGTGGACGACAAGCCGACCCGTGCCGACGCCGCGTACAACGAGGCCGTCGCACGGCTTGATCAGATGCAACGTGACGCGGCCACGCCGGTCGACGGCGAATCACGTGTGAACGTTCTTGATGAGACGGTCGCTCAGCCCGAGCTGCGGTTCCGCACTGAGAAGAGCCATTACGAGCAGGCCGTGGAAGCCGCCAAGAAGCATATCGTGGACGGCGACGTGTTCCAGGTCGTCATCTCGCAGCGGCTTGACATCGATTCGCCGGCCGACCCGTTCGACGTGTACCGTGTGCTGCGCACGCTCAACCCGAGCCCGTACATGTACTTCATGACGCTCACCGACGCCGAGGGCCGAGACTTCAACGTGATCGGCTCCAGCCCGGAAACGCTCATCAAGGTCGACAACGGACACGCGATGACATTCCCGATCGCCGGCTCCCGTCCGCGGGGCAAGACCCCGGAGGAGGACGCGCGCCTTGCCAAGGAGCTGCTCGCCGACCCGAAGGAGCGTAGCGAGCACATCATGCTCGTCGACCTCGCCCGCAACGATCTGAGCCGCGTATGCGACCCGACCACCGTCGAGGTCGTCTCGCTCATGGACATTAAACGGTTCAGCCACATCATGCACATCTGCTCGACCGTCACCGGCCGCGTGAACCCCGACATGACCGCGTTCGACGTGTTCACCTCGGCATTCCCGGCCGGTACGCTGTCGGGCGCGCCCAAGCCGCGTGCGATCGAGATCATCGACGAGCTGGAACCAGCCGACCGCGGCATCTATGGCGGCACTGTCGGCTACTTCGACTTCTCCGGCAATCTCGACATGGCCATCGCGATCCGCACCGCGTTCATCCGCGACCATGAGGCGAGCGTGCAGGCCGGCGCGGGCATCGTGCTCGACTCCGTGCCCGCCACCGAGTGGCAGGAGACGCGCAACAAAGCCGAGGCCAGCGTGGAAGCGGTCAAGATCGCCGCGCAGTTGCGCGCACTGTAGCTATCGGTCTGTCCCGTATCGTCAGGTGACAACGAGACCTGATGCGTGTGTGAGGGGGTTGTCATACAGGTTTTCTGTATGGCAACCCCCTCACATTCGTTTCGACGGCTACAGTGCTGGGAATGGCGTGATACCCGCGCCGGGCCGGTCAGATGACACTATCCGCGTATGGATGTGATTTACGGATGGGCCGCCGCAATACAAAACCCATGCCGTGCGCATGCGCGGCTTGCATATCGATTGGAGACGACGTATGACAGGACATGAGAATACGGATGCGGAGTTCCATGATACCGAAGATCGCCGGCAGCGGACAGGACGATATGCGGAATGGAGAAGATGGGGTTCTGCGATACTGGTCGTAGCATCGCTGACGATCATGCTGACGGGAGGTGCGCTGGCCTTGCGTCGTCTGAGCCGATCGGTGCCTTGGAACGGGTTGGCTGCGGACATCGTGAACGCACTGCCCGCGTCCCGCGATGCAGGATCGAAGGATACCATGTCGGCAGACGAGGCAGAACGCCGATATCCGAAGGAAACCAGCCCGGTCGATTTCAACGGCAACGGCGTGGACGACTACACCGATATCGTCGCCGGCGCTCGCAAGGACGCACAGGCCGCACCGACCTATGACAGCGGCTATTATCAGGGTGGTTACCCTCCGGATGACCGTGGCGCATGCACTGATCTGGTCTGGCGGGCCTTTCGAGAGGCGGGATACGACCTCAAGGCCATGGTCGATGCGGATATCGAGGCGGATCCCGCCAGCTACGCCGCCGTTGTCGGCGATCCTGACCCGAGCATCGACTTCCGACGCACCGGCGTGCTGGACGTGTTCTTTTCCAAGTACGGGCAGACGCTCACCACTGACGTGTCGGATCGCGGGCAATGGCAGGGCGGCGACATCGTCGTGTTCGAACATGTCAGGCACATCGGCGTGATCTCCGACAAACGTGATAGTGACGGCATCCCGTACGTCCTGCATAACATGGCGCAACGGCAACGGGAGAACAACTATCTCGCTTTCGCGCGGCATATGACCGTCACCGGTCACTACCGTTTCGACGCATCCAAGGTTCCGCAGTTGGTACTCAAGGCGTGGCGGTGATCCTGCGTGGCGTCTTCGTTAGCGGCGTCTCCGCATCGGATATGACATCACGGGGTTCGTTCTCGCCCGCGTACGCGATGGTCTTGTCCGCAGCCGGCGTGCTCCACGGGCGCGGCCGTTTCAGCCGTTGGAGGCGATACGTCCGTCGATATGGCGATTCCTGCGAGTTCGGGTTGCTGGTTAAGTAACCGGGTGAACATGACTTCTATATGCTCAACATGTTGTTCATATTTTTGGTGTCCGGTGTTTTCAACAACGTGTTGTGCGTTTCGTCTGATCGTTTCGCGTTCCGGATGGTGTCGTGTGCGTCTGCCGCTTTGATCTGATTCCCGTTGAAGGAGAAGGGGGGCGAACATATGCGTGGGACATTGCTGTATTGCCGGATGAAGACACGCCGATTTGGCTAATTCGACTGCATGAGGTAGATTTGCTTCCTGTTGTTTCATGCAACATCGGACCATAGCGCAGTTTGGTAGCGCACTTGACTGGGGGTCAAGGGGTCGCGGGTTCAAATCCCGCTGGTCCGACCAGAAAGCCCGGAATTTCAACGATTCCGGGCTTTTTCGTTTCTCCCTCCTCCCCTCTTTTTGCCCGCTCAGACACGATTCAGACACGACCAGACACGATGCCCCCATGACACGCCTCATATCGCCGGCGTGTCGCTGCTTCGCCCGGCGACTTCCATTTATCCGATTCCACCGGCTCATTACAACTTCTACACAATGCGGCCCCGCTCTCCCATCGTGGAGAACGGGGCCGTTTTTGTCGTTTCAGCCGGCTCTTCGGCGCAGCAACGGCACGATGCCGCTGAGGGTCACGTGGCCGTGTTGGTCGGTTGTGAGGCGTTTCTGGTGGATCCATGTGCGGATGGTCGAGGCGGGTAGCCGGATGCCGGCTTTGGCGCATTCACGGCTCAGCTGTTTCGGGGTGCCCTTCTTCTCGGATTGTGCGAGTTTGTCGAGCAGTCGGTCGGCGACGTAGGTGCGGTTCACCTGCGCGCCGCAGGAACGGCATTCGCCCATGTGGTCCCGTGGCGCGCCCCAGACGACGCCGTGCTTGCAGAACGGGCACGCGCCGAACGCCACCCTCGTCTGTGGCGGATCCACCATGCGGCTCACCCTGCCGGCCACGTCCACGACGTCCCTCCACCATTCGCTCGCATCCGATGCCGCGAGCAATGGCTCGTCGTCCTTGAGGATGGCGCGCACGAGCTCGGGAACACTGGCCGTTCTACGTGCGGCCGGCGGGCAACCGCACTGGAGCGCGGCAAGCCGTACCAGCTCCTCCACTTGGCAGTAGAGTTCCCACGCCTGTTCGCGGATGAGCAGCGGCGCGTGCGCCGACCTGCTGCGCACGCCTGTGTGGTCGCTGCCGCCGGTGCCGGCCTGGCGTGTGGCGATCAGCAGCAGGGCGGGCGTATCCACGGCTATCGACTTCAACGCCTCGCGGAACTTCCGGGCACAGGCCGCGCACACGTTGAGCCCGCCCGCATGGTTGCCGTCGTGGTTCGCGCAGTATCGGGTCATGGCCGCGCCCCTTTCACGTTGCCGAGGTGCTGATGGAGTTGTACCCGGCTGCCGGTGTCCCAGCCGCATGAGCACCACCAGTGGAACTTGCCGTCGTATTCGGTGACGATGAGATGCGGTTCACTCATGGTCGTCCACCTCGATCTTGTCGGCGTAGCGGATGTGTTCCTGCATGAGGCTCAGCGACGTGAAGTCGTGGCCGCACGAGCAGATGAACACCTTGCCCTGCTTGGCGGTGTCCACGAGACGATGGGTCATCAACGGGCGGGGCGCTTGGAAGGATGCTACGGGCATGAGGGTGGCTTTCTCTTCGATGTGGGCGAGGAACTGCTGGGGGCTGCGGGTCTTGTAGCCGCACGTGCATTCGCGCGTGGTGCCGGCCGCGGTGCCGAACCCGCTCGTCACGGCGGGCTGGCGGAGGAACTGGATGGCGGCCGGGTAGACGCGGCGCAGCCGGTGGTGCGTGGTCTCCGGCACGGGGATGACGCGCGGCCGGGGCTTCGCGTGGCGTTTGGGTTGGATGATGCTCATAATGGTCGCCTCCAAAGTCGGGTGAACAGTCGGACCTCTTCGTCCGACAAGCTGATGTTCGGGTTCCAGCGTTCCGCCGCCCGCCGTCTGGGTGGTTTGAACGGCTTCACGCTGATGGGCGCCCGATGACATTCGTGGATGGCAAGGTATTCGCCATCCGGGTCGATGCCGCGGGCCCCGCACGGATCCCGCAGCGAGAACAATCCGCCGGCGCCGTGCCGGATGATGCGGGTGAACCCGCGCTTGAGGATGATGACGGTCGCGAGGTCGTTCGCGTCGAGGATGCCGGGATCGTACTTCTCCCATACGGGACCCTGTTCGTCCACTGCCACCCATTCGCGGCAGCCATCGCACTTCCTCGCCTTCAGCCGGCCGGCGCACAGGCGCTTGAGCCATGGTGGCTTGCGTCTAGGCATGACCGCCTCCCAACTGCCGGTTGACGCTGCGCCAGATGGTCTCCAGCTCGCCGTCCTTCAATCCGCTGGCGTGGCCGCGCCGGTACAGGTCGTCGCGGATCCGCGAAGCGTTGTCGGGATGGTTCGCCAACCGCCCGTACGCCCACCGGTGAAGCGTGTCGTTACGCGATCCGGGTGCCACCGGCGTCATGTCGGGTTCGTTCCTGACGCTCTTGCCGGCCATGCGCGTCGAACGGTAGCGCGTGCGCATCATCACCGGCCTGGCCCCGTCCGGCTTCACGGCCGTGGGAGTTTCGCCTTCCACGTAGCCGTGAGCCTTCAGCCACGCGACCATCGCGACCGGCATCACGGGCGGCTCGCCGTCGGGCATATCCAGCAGCTTGTACCTTCCGCCATCGTCCAGCACGCTGCCGGCACCGATGACGTACCCCTTGCCCTCGCACCGGATGTCAACCGGCGCGCCCGTCAGATGCACGCCGTTCTTCAGCCGGCCCTTCAGCTCGTCGGGAATCAGGTAGTAGGCGTGCACGCTCGTCAATCCGTGGCGCTCGCCGGTGGGCGTGGACACCAAATAGGTGCGCGGGAACGCGTCGCCCCCATACGTGCCGATCTCGCGGCTGAACACGTCCCAGCCGGTGGGAGCATCCTGCAGCACGTTGCCGTTCCTGTCCTTGGCCACGTCGAGATCGATGACCGCCATACCGCCGGCCGGGATGACCGCGTACGCGCCGCCGCCATTGGGAACCGGCGTGGAGCCGGCGGGCAGATCCTTCACCTTCTGCCAGTCGTAGGATTTCTTTCCGTCCGACACGGTGGCGTAGTTGACCGGATAGCCGAGCTCGTCCGGCGTGACCGTCATATCGCCCTCGATGGGCTGCGGCGGCGCCACCACGGTTTCCTCTACGGCCTGGCTGATGTCATGCTCGCTCTTGGCCCGGTAGACCGCGAACACCTTCTCGTCCGCCACCACCAACACGCGGGCGACCTTGCCGTCGATGCGCTTGCACGTGGACTCCAAGCCGAGCTTGGTCACGCTGTTGCGGTGCGTGGCCGAGCTCGCGTAATAGGGGTTGTCGCCGCTGACCGCGTAGCCGACCGTGATGATCTGGTCGACGATCCACTGCTCGTGCTCGGTCAGGTCGTCGCCCGAGCCGATCGCCACGTCGTCCCACGGCTTGTCGGATTGCTCCCACAGGCGGCATGAGGCCATGAGGAACGGCACCGCACCGTGCTTCGCGCGGAACGCCAAGAGGTCTTTGAACTCGTGTTCGGCGCGGTTGTCCCTCATGCGGACGAACACGCGGCGGCGTTTCAATGCTTCGGTGTTCGCCATGATGACGGGATTGTTCGACGCGATGATGAACGTGGCCTTGTTGCGGAAACTGACCGTGTTCTCCTGGATGCGCCGGGCGGCCATCGTGTCGCCCGTGCCGATCTTCTTCAACAGGGTGGCCTGTTCCAAGGTGATGATGTCCGCGTCCTCGTCGTACGCCCACAGGGCGCCGATGAGTTTCAGCATCTCCTGATCGGTCGCGAACCCGCCGGCGCCCTTCGCGCCGCCCAGCAGGGTCTTCGCGTTCACCGCCGCCGACAGTCCGGGGAACGACTTGTTCAATGCTCCCAGCAGGATGCCCTTGCCGTTGCCTCCGCCGCCGTAGAGCACGTAGAAGAGATGCTTGTATGCCTCCAGCAGCGGCGTGGCGAACATGCGGCCGAGGTTCTGGGCGCTGTGCTCGTCGGCCGTCACGAACCTCAGGTACCGGCCGGCCTCGGCCACGAGCGCTTCGTCGTAATCCTCGCTAAGGCTGATCTCGAACGGATCCGTGAACATCGGGTCGCCGGGCAGCACACGGCGCACGCGCCCGTCGATGCGGTAGAACGCCATGTTCGCGAACTTCACCCCATGCCTGACGCGGCCCTTGAGCTTGGAGCATTCGACGCGCATCTGCACGTTCCACGGCAGATACACCTTGCTCGTGCCCTTGACGTGGTATTCGTCCTCAATGCTGCCGATCGCGTGCCGCGAGTCCAAGAGCCGGTTTGCGCCGCTCTCGTCCACGTCGCGCACGTAGATGGTGCGCTCGTCCTCGCCGAGCAGCATGGAGCCGTTGCGGAAGTCCCACAGGGCCTTCGCATACCCGTCGTCGAAGTATTCGCGGTTGTTGTTCATCTCGTCGCCTGCCGGCGAATGCCTGTACGACGCGACCGTGACGCCCCTCGCCGGTACGCAGCTGCGGCGAGACGATTCGGCCTGCGAGTATGTACCGGCGTTCAATGGCGATGTCTGCCTGTCGGGGATTCTCGCGGCCGCCGGGAATGGTCCGGCCGTGGCCTTGTTCACCGCGACCCGCCAGAGTCTTGTGCTCCACCGTCAAGTCGCCGTAGCGACACGAATGTTCGTGGGAATAGGCCGAACGGACCATGATGGGTCGAGACGGTCAGTTGTATCCGTGGATATCGAGCAGTGGCGGTGGAGTCGGATCGCATGGCTGAAACGTCTTGCGAACCGGACGTTGGCGAGGGCACCCATTCAAAGACATTTCCATCTCGGACGATTCCATGCCGTGCGGGGGAGCTACTGGAAGTCGTCGATTCCGCGAGAGGATTGGATGATCCCCTCGAAGCTGCCGCATGGCGCAAAAAGGCTATGACGCCCCGCTGTCTAAATGAAAGTGCAACACCCTTTAGATTGGAGATTGTCTAGATAACCAGTGAAAGGATGTTGCACCTTGGGTCAAGTGTATTCGCACCTGTCGGAAGAGGAACGGCAGGTCATCCAA